>NZ_NPKS01000005.1:0-260895 GCF_008329595.1 Methylobacterium sp. P1-11 | reverse complement strand
GCACGGGCCGTTCTGCTCCGACAGCGAGGTCGAGACCGTGGTCGCCCACCTCAAGCGCCAGGGCCGGCCCAGCTACCTCGACGCCGTCACCGCCGACGATGCGTCCGATGAGCCCGCCAAGGAGGGCGGCCGGTCCGGCCGGGGCAAGGCCGCCGCGGCCGACAAGGCCGAGCGCTCCGACGAACCCGAGGAGGAGGCCCCTGTCTTCGACATCGGCGCCTTCGCGGCGGCGACCGGCGGCGAGTCCGACGACCTCTACAAGCAGGCGATCGAGGTGGTGCTGCGCGACCAGAAGGCGTCGACCAGCTACATCCAGCGCCGTCTGCAGATCGGCTACAACCGCGCCGCCTCGATCATGGAGCGGATGGAGATCGAGGGCATCGTCGGCCCGGCCAACCATGCCGGCAAGCGCGAGATCCTGGTCGCCGGCGCGCCGCACATGTCGAGCGGCATGTACGACGACGAGTGAGACGCTGTCCGGGCCGCTTCCCCACGGGGGCGGCCCGGACGTCGCATCTTCGCCACAGGGCGAGGTTCTAACGGGCCGCTGCGAAACCCGCCCATCCTTGCGAGCGGAGCGAACCAATCCTGGGCAGCGCGCCATCCGGGGCCGTGGCGCTCCTGGATTGGTTCGCTCCGCTCGCAAGGACGGGGGCGCCGAGACTTCCGCATCGGCCTGCAAACGTCATGTTCCGCCCTCAGCTCGCCGCCGGAGCCCACCAGCGGCTCCTCAGGAGACTCTGCCGATGATCGGCCGCCGCATCCGCACAGCCGGCTCCGTGATCGCCGCCGGGCTGTGGCTCGCGACCGCCAACCCGGCCGCGGCGCAGGTGGGCGCCTTCATCGACAGCCTGTTCGGCCACAAGGAGGAGCCTGCCCCTCAGTCGGAGGCCGCCCCGGCGGCGCCCGCGCCGGCCAAGAAGCCCACGCCCAAGGCTAAGGAGGCGAGCAAGGAGGCGAAGCCCGGCAGCGCAAAATCCGGAAAGGCCACCGACAAGGCCGACCGCAAGCCGACCGAGCCGAAGGTCGCGGCGGTGGGTGCGCCGACGGCGATCGTCACCGGTGACTCGGCCGATCCCGCAACGCTGCTGGCGCAGGCCAACGCCTACTTCAACGGCATCGGCACCCTGACGGGCAGCTTCATGCAGATCGGCGCCGACGGGCGCCGGATCGGCGGCAAGCTGACGCTCGCCAAGCCCGGCCGCCTGCGCTTCGACTACGACCAGCCCTCGCCGCTGGAGGTGATCGCCGACGGCACCTCGGTGGCGGTGCGCGACCGCAAGCTCAACACCCAGGACCTCTACTTCATCGCCCAGACGCCGCTGAAATTCCTGCTGCGCGAGAAGATCGACCTCGCCCGCGACCTCACCGTCACCGACGTGGCAAACGACCCGGGCGGCGTGCGCATCAGCCTGGAGGACCGCGCCACCCTCGGCGGCACCTCGAAGATCCAGCTGTTCTTCGATGCCGAGATGAAGACCCTGTCGCAATGGCGGATCACCGACCCGCAGGGCTACGTCACCACGGTGACGCTCTCGAACCTGCAGAAGGGCAAGAGCGTCGACGGCAGCCTGTTCTTCATCAATTACGGGCGCGCCGAGGACAAGGCGATGCAGCAGCAGATCCAGCAGTCGCAGCAGTGACGGGATCTGCCCTCAGGAGGCGCTGAGCCCGGCCACGCCGCCGGGCCGCCACCGGTTCAATTCCCGATCGATCGCGCCTTCCGTGCCGTGCAGGAACTCCGCGGTCGGCAGGCCGGGGGCCAGGGCGGCCAGGTAGCTCACCACCACCGTGCCGGACCGGGTCGCCGCACCTCCGGGCCAGAACAGGCCGGAATTGAGCGCCACCGGCACCACCGGCAGGCCGAGCCGGCCGTAGAGCAATTCGACGCCGCGCTTGAAGCGCAGGGGGGCGTCGATCCCGCCCCGGGTGCCCTCGGGGAAGATCAGCACCGATCGGCCTGCCGCCACCGCCTCCCGGCCGCCGTCGATCATGGTGCGCAGGGCCTGGGTGCCGTTGGCGCGGTCGATGACGATCATCGGCGAGCGCCGCAGGAACCAGCCGACCACTGGGATCGCCAGCAGCTCCCGCTTGGCGACGATCGCCACGTCCGGCACCAGGACCAGGAAGGCCAGCGTTTCCCAGGTCGATTGATGATTGGCGACGATCAGGCAGGGTTCGGCCGGCAGGTGCTGGCGGCCCTCCTCGATGTAGCGCAGCCCGACGATGCGCCGCAGCCCGACCAGGATCCCGCGCGCCCAGAGCCGCGTCGCCCGGCGGATCGGCCGCTGCGGCGATCCGGACAAGAGGAAGATCGCCAGCGGCGCGAGGAACAGGGTCGTCCAGGCGGCCCAGTAGACGGCGAACAGGAGGGAGCGGGCATATGCCATGGCAGGGCCTCGACGAGGGGCCCGGGACAGGGCGGGGTCTGGGCATAGCGCCTACCGGTCGCGTGCGCACGGCCTTTTGCCCGACTGACGGTGAGCGGACTGTCGCGGGCCGCGAAATCGGCTATCGGAGCGCAACACCGTCCGAACCCCAGCGCCGCCCGTGCAATTCACCGTCACCACCTGGAACATCAACTCCGTGCGGCTGCGCATCGACTTGGTGCTGCGCTTCCTGGCCGAGCACAAGCCGGACGTGCTCTGCCTCCAGGAGACCAAGTGCCCGGACGACGCCTTCCCCCTGAAGGCCCTGCGCGGCTCCGGCTACGAGCACGTGATGTTCGCCGGGCAGAAGGGCTATAACGGCGTCGCGATCCTCTCCCGCCTCCCCCTGCATACCCGCAGCGTGATGGGCTTTTGCGAGCGGCCGGATGCCCGCCACATCTCGGCGGTGCTCGGACCGGAGGCCGGGGCCGCCTCGGGCATCGTGCTGCACGATTTCTACGTCCCGGCCGGGGGCGACGTGCCGGACCGTGACCTCAACCCGAAATTCGCCCACAAGCTCGACTTCCTGGCCGAGCTGCGCGCCTGGGGCGGGAAGCGCGTCTCCGGCCCGGCCATCCTGATGGGCGACCTCAACGTCGCGCCGCTGGAGCACGATGTCTGGTCGCACAAGCAGCTCCTCGACGTGGTGAGCCACACCCCCGCAGAGACGGAGGCGCTGGAGATCCTGCGCGGCGAGGCGGGCTGGATCGACACGGCGCGCCACCTCACCCCGGAGCCGGAGAAGATCTACACGTGGTGGAGCTACCGCTCCCCCGATTGGTCGGCCGCCAACAAGGGCCGGCGCCTGGATCACCTCTGGGTCTCGCCGGACCTCGCCGGGACTGTCCGCAAGGTCGAGGTGCTGCGCGAGGCCCGCGCCTGGGAGCGCCCTTCCGACCATGTCCCGGTGACCCTGACGCTGGAGCTGTGAGCGGGGGCGGAACTGCGGCGCTGTCCGAGCATTGCCCGCTCACGAACCCGTGATGTGAGCGAGCCCCGATGCGCAAAATCCTGATCGCCTTCCTCCTTCCCAAGGTCGTGTCCTACCTGCGCCGCCGTTACGGCGGCCAGCCGGCCGGACGCACCCGCGCTTTCTGAGACGATCCGGTACCTGCGCCCGGCCTTTGACGGCCGGGCGCAGGCGGCGACAGCCGGGGCGGCCTGAGTTCGCGTGTGATCGTCCACGACGAGGAGCCGCCCCCGATGACCGACGGCCCTCGCGCGGCCGGTCCGCGCCCGTCTTTTTCCGGCGACCAACAGCAACCCCGCCCGACCCTGACCACGGGGATGACGCCGCGCCGTGATGACGGCGAGGAGAGCTGCGTCGGCAAGGGGCTTCGCGCTGGCCGGGCGGCGCTGATCACGGGCGGGGAGTCCGGCATCGGCCGGGCGGTGGCCATCGCTTATGCCCGCGAGGGTGCCGACGTGGCGATTTCCTATCTCGAAGCCGATCGAACCTGCTGGCTCCTCAGGGGAGCCGGGTGAACGACGTCGTACCGAGACCGGTCTGGACGCCGATCCAGCCGATGCTCCGATCGGCCTCGGGTTGCCGCCCGCCGGCGCCGAGGCGACACTCCCGTCAAACACGCGCCGACCGAAGCGACTCAGGCCGAAGCGGCCCAGGGCAGCGCGACATCCGTGCCCGCGGCGCCGCTGGATTGCTGCGCGCGAGGACGGCACCGGAGCCAACGGCCGGCCCGGGGCGCGCCGTGTTCCCGCGATGCCGGGCAATGGCCGCGCAGGCGCTCTCCGCCGTGTGCTCACCCGGTGGCGTATTCGAGCTGCGGCGCGAGAACCGCATCGCCGTCGGCGTGGACCGTGACGGGGATGGACTTGGCGGCGGGCGTCTTGCTGCCGGTCGCGTAGTGCCAGATCGGCATCAGCACGTTGCATTCGGGGTAGTAGCCGCCGATGCAGCCGATCGGGATGTCGTAGGCCACGACCAGCAGGCCTGAGAGCTTGCGGTCCACGCCGTCGTCGGCGACCGTCCGCAGCGTGACGGATTGGCCGATCTTGAGGCCCCGCCGGTCGATGTCCGAGCGGTTCATCAGCACCACCTTCCGGGTGTTCTTGATGCCCCGGAAGCGGTCGTAATAGCCGTAGACCGTGGTGTTGAACTGGTCGTTGCTGCGCAACGTCATCAGGCGCAGGGAGTCGTGCCCGACATCGGGCATGTCCGCATCCTCGTCGAGCCCCGTCGGCGTGACGAAATTGGCCCGGCCCGATTCCGTGTGCCATTCGCGCCGGTTCGCCGGCAGGTCGCGCTGGAAGCCGCCGGGCTCCCACATGCGCCGCTCGTAATCCCAGAACGAGTCCGGCAACGTCTCGCCGATCTCCCGGCGGATCTCGGCGTAATCCTCGCTGTAGGCCTCCCAGCGCACGCGCGGATTCGGATCGAGCACGCGCTGCGCCAGCTCGCAGATCAGCCGGATCTCGCTGATCAGGTGCGGCGAGGCCGGCCGGCGCAGGCCGCGATTGCCGTGCACGCAGGCCGAAGTGTCCTCCATGGAGAGCACCTGCTGGCCCTTGGATGTCTCGATGATTTCCAGGCGGCTGATCACCGGCAGGATGTAGCTGATCGCGCCCGGCAACAGCGCGGTTCGGTTGAGCTTGGTGATGACGTTGACGGTGAGGGGAATCCGGCGCCAGGCCGGCTCCATCTGGCCGTGGTCGGGGATGGCGCGGGCGAAGTTGCCGCCCAGCATGACGAAGGCGCGGATCTCGTCCCGCAGGACCGCCTCGCAGACCTCGACGGTGTTGTAGCCCGGCTCGCGGGGCGGCTCGAAATTGAATTGTCGTCCCAGCCGGTCGAGGTCGAACAGCTCGGGCTTCTCGGTGATGCCCATCGTGCGCTGTCCCTGCACGTTGGAATGGCCGCGGATCGGGCAGATCCCGGCGCCGGAGCGGCCGATATTGCCGCGCATCAGCAGCAGGTTCACCAGCATCTGGACGGTCTCGACCCCGGCCCGATGCTGGGTCAGACCCATGCCGTAGACGCCGATCACCGCCTTCGCGTGGCAATAGACGTGGGCGGTCGATTCCATGTCGGCCCGGTGGAGGCCCGAGCGGCGCTCCAGCTCGTCCCAGTTCTGGGCGCGCAGCCAGGTGGCGAATGCGTCGAAGCCGTGGGTGTTGTCGCGGATGAAGGCCTCGTCGAGGACGGCGTCGCCGCCCCGGGCGCGGGCCTCGTCATGCTGGGCGAGAACCGCCTTGCAGATGCCGGCGATGGCGGCCAGATCGCCCCCCGCCTTCACCTGATGGTATTGCGAGCTGATGCGCGTCGCCTTCCCGGTGAGCATCTCGGTGGGCGATTGCGGGTTCAGGAACCGCTCCAGCCCGCGCTCGCGCAGCGGGTTGTAGGTGATGATCGGAACGCCGCGCCGGCTCGCCTCCTGAAGCGGATGCAGCATCCGCGGCGCATTGCTGCCGGGATTCTGTCCGAAGAACATGATGCAGTCGGAAAGGGCGAAGTCGTCGAGCGACACGGAGCCCACGGCCTGGCCGATGCTCGCGGGCAGCGCCACCGAAGTCGTCTCGTGGCACATGTTGGACGAGTCCGGCAGGTTGTTGTTGCCGTAGAGCCGAGCGAAGAGCTGGTAGAGGTAGCTCGCCTCGTTCGACAGGCGGCCCGAGCTGTAGAACGCGGTACCCTTCTGCCGGTCCTCAACGGCGCGCAATGCGCGGGCAATTTCCTCGACGGCGTGGCCCCAGGAGACCGGCACGTATTTGTCGGTGGCCGGGTCGTAGCGCAGCGGATGGGTCAGGCGGCCGGTCTGCTCCAGCTGGTAATCGTCCCAGTCCAGCAGCTCCGTGACCGTGTGGGTGGCGAAGAAGTCCGGTGTGCAGCGATGGGCGGTGAGTTCCCACGCCACGGCCTTTACGCCATTCTCGCAATATTCGAAGGGAAGTGGATTCGCCGGCTTCACCCAGGCGCAGCTGTTGCACTGGTAGCCGTCGACCTTGTTGTGCCGGCTGAGCGCGATCGGTCCGCTCGCCAGGACGCCCTCACGCCGCAGGATGTTGCCGACCGAGAGGGCCGAGCCCCACCCGCCGGCGGGGAGGCGGTAGGGCTTGAATTCGGGCTTGTCCAAGGGGCGATCTCCGGATCGTGCCGCCGGGATACAGCGGCCGCGTCGCGACGTTCTCCGTTGAAACCGCGGGCGTGATGCTTTGTTCGCGAGAATAGTTTGATCCTAACGGAGGTTAGTATGGCCGTCGGCCGAGATTATATGCTGAAAAAGCCTTCCGGCCCGTCGAGCCCGAAGCTGTTCCTCGATACGCAGGTCGTGCCGCTGGCCGCCAATATCGCGGGAAGCCTGGAGGTTGCGCTGGACCGCGTCGCGGCGCGCACGGGCGTCCGGCCGGCGATGATCCTGGCCGGGGCGACCGGCCTGATCGGCCTCGGCCTGATCCGCCTGTTCACGCACCGGAGCGCGGCGAACGACCGGTTCGACCGGATCTGAACGGCGGCCCCGAACAGCAATCGTCGTGAGGCCGATGTTCGAGGAGACCCTCGACGGCGCCCGTGCGATCAATCAGACCTTAACCGCGGATCGGTTCTCAACGGCGGGACGGCCCTGCAGGCCTCCCGGGCCCGGCACGCTGCGATCGCGCCGCTGCGGACTCGAACGCTGCGCTGTGCCATCCGGGCGCGGCCGACCCCGACGGAGACGATGATGAGCGACGCCCAAGTCCGGACCGCGCTGGTGACGGGCGCTGCCCGCGGCATCGGGCTGGCCACCGCAACCCGCTTCCTCGCGGACGGCTGGAATGTCGCCCTGCTCGACATCGACGGGCCGGGCGTGGCGGCGGCGACCGAGCGGCTCGGCCGTCCAGAATCCGCGCTGGCGGTGACGGCCGACGTCTCCGAGCCCGATGCGGTGGCGGCGGCGATCCGGCAGGTCGCCGAACGGTTCGGACGTCTCGACGCCCTGGTCAACAATGCCGGCATCGCGATCTTCAAGCCGCTGATGGAGACCACGTTCGCCGACTGGTCGCGGGTGCTGGCCGTCAACCTGTCCGGCGCGTTCCTGTGTACGCAGGCGGCCGTCCCGCTCCTATCCGAGCGCGGCGGCGCCATCGTGAACATCACCTCGATCTCGGGCCTGCGCGCCTCGACGCTGCGGACGGCCTACGGCACCAGCAAGGCGGCGCTGGCGCAACTCACCAAGCAGCAGGCGGTCGAACTGGCCCAGCACGGGATCCGCGTGAATGCGGTTGCCCCCGGCCCGGTGGACACCGCGATGGCCAAGGCGGTCCACAGCCCCGAGATCCGCGCGGATTATCACGACGCCGTGCCGCTCGGACGTTACGGGCTGGAGACGGAACTCGCGGAGGCGATCGTCTTCCTCTGCTCGGAGCGCGCCTCTTTCATCACCGGGCAGCAGCTCGCCGTGGACGGCGGCTTCGAGGCGACGGGCATCGGCCTGAAGACGCTGCGGGGTGAGCGAAACGCCTGAACGCGCCGCCGGCCCCATCTGCGGTGTCCGGACAGAGTTCGTTAACCCTGTCGCCGTAGCTCGGAGGCTTGGTCAAAAGGCGCGGATACCATGCCGAGACTCGGCTCCATGATCGTCGACGGTCTAGCGTTCCTCCTGGTGTCGATCTCGCTCGCGGCGGTCGTCGTCGGCTACGAGCGGAACCTGCCGGATCCGGCCGCGCCGCCGTCGCGGGTCGCCGAGAGCGCTCCCATCTGGGCCGACCCGGACACGACCGGGTCGATCGCGCCGGCGGCGTCGGGCGTGGCCTCCCGCTGGGTGGATGCACAGTTCCGGCTCCCGCCTTCCGGAGCGGATCGGCCGGACCGTGTCGCCGGCGGATCCTGGGTGAACCCGCCGCGCCGCTGAGACGTCCACACGTCGACCGTTAAGGCGGTTCGACCTGGCGCCGGTTGAAGCGGCGCCGGTATTCGGGCAATCACAACTGATCGTTAACTATGGTTGCCGAACCTTCCACCGCACAGCGAAGCGGAGGAGCACGCATGGCGCGCGACGGCAACCGACCCCACCCCAGCGCCCTGGCCCGGTATCCGGTTCCGATCGAGCTGATCTCGGCCCTGTTCCGCGCCGACGACGCGGAGCGAGACCGGCTGCTCGCGCCGATGCCCGCCTACGGCCGCGCCCGGATCGCCGCCTACTGCGCGGACCACGCGCGGCTCGAGGCGGTCGGCCTGAAGGTCGCGCGGTCCTGCGACGAGGCCACGCTGGTCAAGGCCGCGGGCCCTGCGCTCGGCGCCGATCTCTTCGCGCGCTCACGCGCGGGCGCACCGGCCCAGATCCAGCGTCAGGCCGCTTGACCGACCCGTCACGTGCGGCCGGACCCTCCGATGCCGTCGGATTGATGAATGCCGGGGCCCGCCCCGGTTCAGAGCGGCCGGCGCATCCTCCTGTCATCGGCCCGGCGAACCCGGTCCGCAGGTTCAGGAGATCGTGTGATGATGCGCTCCAAGATGCTCGGTCTGGTCGCGGTGGTGACGGCGGGTCTCGCAACCGCCACGGCGGCGCACGCGGCACCGTTCGGCTACGGACCGCCGGATGCCGGGGTTGTGATCGAGCGCGTGGCCGGCGGCTGCGGCCCGGGCTTCCACCCCAATCCCTGGGGCCATTGCCGGCCCAACGATCGCGGCTGGGGCTGGGGCGGCCCCCGCGGGCCCTATGGCGGCCGGCCGGGTTACGGTGGCCCCGAGCGCGGTTACGGCGGTTACGACGGCCCGCGCCGGTCCTACGGCGGCTGGTGACCCGCGACCGTCCGGGCCGCCGTGACATGCTCGGCGCGACAGCCCACTCCGCTTGTGCCGGATCAAGGCACTACCGCCTCCTTGTCCCGCCGGAACGGTCAGACGCATATTCACGGCGATAAAGAGCTGTATTAATCTCTTCCGGGACGCCACATAGTGTCCCGGAGATTTTTCGTCATGAGCCGCTATGTATTTGCATCCCTGATGATTGTCGGCCTGGCCGCCGGAGCCTCGCCGGCTGCGGCGCTCTCCGCCAAGGATTGTTCGGTGAAGTACCAGGCCGCCAAGCAGGCGGGGACGCTCAACGGGCAGAAGTGGAACGACTTCCGCAAGGCCGAATGCGGTGCGGCGGCCGACACCGCGACGACGACCGCACCCAACCCGGTCTCGCCGACCGCGGCGACCACCGCGCCGCCGGCGACGGCTTCGCGCGCCGGGACGGCGCCGTCCGCCGCATCCGGGCCGGCCTCCTATCCCCGTGCCATCGATCCGAAATACGCCAAGGAATCGGCCGGCAAGGCCCGGATGCACACCTGCCTCGACAGCTACAACGCCGCCAAGGCCGCCGGCACTCTCGGCGGGATGAAGTGGATCGAGAAGGGCGGCGGCTACTACTCGGCCTGCAACAAGCAGCTCAAGGGCTGAACGGCGGCGTTCCGGGGCATTGAAGGCCGGCAACCCGGAACCGTCACCGACGCGCAATCTTGGCGCGTCGGCGGGTCTGGATCCCGGGCTCCGCTGCGCGGCCCCGGGATGACACGGTGAAACGGCGCAGCCGCTGGGGGCGGAAAAGATCCTAGAAGGGGATGTCGTCGTCGAGGTCGTAACCGCCGCGGCTGCCACCGCCACCGCCACCACCGCCCGAGGAGGCTGGGGCCGGTCGCCGTTCGCCGCCCTGAGCGCGGCCGCCGCCGAAATCGCCGCCGCGCTCACCGCCCCGGCCGCCGCCGAAATCGCCGCCGCGGCTGATCTGGCCGCTGCCCTCTTCCTCGCCGGCGAAGTCGCCGCCGCCGCCGCGCCCGTCGAGGATCGTCATCTCGCCGCGGAAGCGCTGGAGCACCACCTCGGTCGTGTACTTCTCGACACCGGAATTGTCGGTCCACTTCCGGGTCTGCAGCTGGCCCTCGATGTAGACCTTCGAACCCTTGCGCAGGTACTGCTCGGCCACGCGGGCGAGGTTATCGTTGTAGATCACGACCGAGTGCCACTCGGTCTTCTCCTTGCGCTCGCCGGTCGCCTTGTCCTTCCACGACTCCGACGTCGCGAGCCTCAGGTTGCAGACCGGGTCGCCCGAGCCGAGGCGGCGCATCTCGGGATCGCGCCCGAGATTGCCCACCAGAATCACCTTGTTGACGCTGCCCGCCATCGCTCTCTCCTCGTCGTACGGATCTCACAGGGCATCTGCCCGGCGGTGCGCGAACCATGCGCCCGGGCCTCCGGAGCGGCAACCTGCGGAGCGGGCTTGTGCCCGCTTTCCGCAGCGCCGCCGGGTCCGTTTGTTCTACCTCTGTTCCCAGTCGGCAGCAAGACGCCCTCAGGCGACGCGCACGACAAGCTTACCGAAATTCCGGCCCTTCAACAGGCCGATGAACGCCTCCGGAGCGCTCTCCAGCCCCTCGACCACGTCCTCGCGGTAGCGGACGCGCCCGTCGTGGATCCAGCTGCCGACCTCCTTGCGGAACGTCTCCGCCTGCTCGGCGAAATCCCAGACGATGAAACCCTGGATGTGCAGCCGGTTGGTCAGGACCGCCCGCATCAGGCCGGGCAGGCGGTCTGGGCCGGGAGGCACCTCGGTGGCGTTGTAGGCGGAGACGAGGCCGCAGACCGGGATCCGCGCGAACGGGTTGAGCAGCGGCATCACGGCTGCGAAGACCGCGCCGCCGACATTCTCGAAATACACGTCGATCCCCTTCGGGCAGGCGGCGGCCAGCGCTCCGGGCAGGTCGGATCCGCGATGGTCGACCGCGGCGTCGAAGCCGAGCTCCTCCGTGAGGTAGCGGCACTTCTCCGGACCGCCCGCGATCCCGACGGCGCGGGCGCCGTGGATCTTGGCGATCTGACCGACTAGGGAACCGACGGGGCCGGCGGCGGCGGCCACCACGACGGTCTCTCCGAATTTTGGCCGGCCGATATTGAGAAGGCCGGTATAGGCGGTCATGCCCGGCATCCCGAGCACACCGAGGGCCGTCGAGGGCGGGGCGGCATCGGGATCGACCCTGCGCGAGCCCTTTCCATCGGTGACGAAGTACTCCTGCCACCCCGCGAAGGCCGTCAGCAGGTCGCCCACGGCGTGATCCGGATGGTTGGAGGCGACGACCTCGCCCACCGTCTCGGCGGTGATCGGCGCGCCGATCTCGACCGGGGTCGCGTAGGATTTCGCGTCGCTCATCCGGCCGCGCATATAGGGGTCCAGGGACAGCCAGCGGGTGCGCAGGAGGACCTGACCGGGTCCGGGCTGCGGCACCGGGACCTCCTCCAGGCGGAAGTTCTCGGGCCGCGGCTCGCCGTGCGGGCGCGAGGCCAGGACGATGCGGCGGTTCATGGCAGTGGTCATGGCGGACTCCCGGAGACTGGCTGTCGCACCCGATCTGGGGCGCCGGGCCGCGGAGGCAAAGGCGCGGCGGTGATCGCGCGGGCCGGTCGCGCGTTGTCTCGTCGCGTGAGCAGGGAGCGTCGGCATGCGGGAAACGGCTTTGGGTCTCGGGCTGGCGGCGATGGCGGCGGGGGCTGCCCTGGCCGGTCCCCTTGACGACTATCGCGACTTGACGACTATCGCGACCGCGCGCGGGTGCTGGTCCTCTCGGCGCCCGAGGCCGGGGATGCGCAGCTCCGGGCGCAGCGGGCGGCCCTAGGTTCGGTCCGCACCGGCGCGGCCGAGCGCGACCTCGTGGTGCTGGAGGCGATCGGCTCCGGGGCGGAGGCGCGGGATCTGCGCGACCGGCTCGGCCTTCCAGCTGACAGCTTCCGGGCCGTGCTGATCGGGAAGGACGGGGGCGCCAAGCTCACTGCCGCGACCCCGATCGCGCCGCAGACGCTGTTCGCCATGATCGACGCGATGCCGATGCGCCGCTCCGAGATGCGCGGGCCTCGGTAGGGCCGGATCCCCTGTGAACAGGCAGGTCGCGGACACCAACGGTTAAGCCTACCCGCCTATCACCGGACCGTGTCGACGGCCGCGTATCGGCCGTCCGTTGAGGCCCGCCAGGACGCTCGGACGAGACGCTCGAATCGATGACTCGACAACAAGTCGCCACCGCCATCCGCCGCCTCGTCGACCTGCAGGTCGAGGATATCGAGCGCGCGGTCCGCGACGGCCACAAGACCATCGCGCTGAACGAGCTGGCGGATCTGAACCGTCAGCTCAAGGCCTTCGCGGCCGCCCTCAAGAAGGCGCCGGCCCGCATCTGAGCCGGCTCCCCACGCTACCAGCGCGGCCCGCCCCAGCGGCGGGGCGGGATGTCCTCCGGCGGCGGCGGGGGCGGCCCGCGGTCGACGACCGGCTCGTCACAGACCCGCATCCGGCGCAGCACCGGCGCGCCATCCGGATCGAACCGACGCCGCACGAATTCCCGGCACGTGTCGGGGGGCGCCGCGGTGAAGCGGGGGCCTCGGAATTCCGGTTCCGCCTGCGGCGGCGGAGGCGGCGGCCTGCGCTCGGGCTCCTCCTCCTGAGCGGGGCCGCCATAGTCGTGCGGCTGCGGATAGGGACCGTCGAAATCGGCGGCCAGTGCCGGGCCGGCAGCGAGGAGCAGGGCGCAGATACCGGTGCGCACGAGGAGACGACGAGCGGGCACGGGGGCCTCGGCGTGATCGGGCGCGCGGGGATCGCGGCCATCATCGCCGGAGGGTGCGCCGGAGCGCCTGAACCGCCGCCGTGTGGCGATGTCGGCTGCCGTTCAGCCGGCTAGTTCTGCATCGCGTTGACTTCGCACTGGGCGTAGTCCGCACTCGCCTTCACGTAGGCGTTGAGCTTCTGAAGGTAGGCCTCGGCGATCGGGCGGAAGGCCTGCGCCTGCAGGTTATAGGCCTTGATCGCGTCGTTGTAGCTATAGGCCTCCCAGCCCGGGCAGCCCTCCTTGGCGTCGAGGCAGGCGGGCTTGGCCGGAAGCGCCGGCTTTGTCGGCCGGGCGGAGGCCGGCGGCGGCTCGGGCGGCGCGCAGGCCGCCGCGGCCGGTGCGGGGGCCGCCTGGGTTGGCGCGGCGGGGGCCGCCTTGGCGGCCGGCTTCGCGGGCGGGGCCGCCATGGCGGCGGTCGAGGCGAGGAAGCCCGCGATCAGGAGAAGCGTGCCGCGCATGGCGTCTTGAAAGCTCCGCTGGGCCCGGAACCGCCGGCGGCGGAGGACCGGGAGCGGGTTCTGCGGCATCAGGCCGGCGGCGACAAGGCCTCCCGCGTGGGCTCCCGGCGGGGCAGGTGCGCCGGCCGTCTGCTCGGTGCCTGCCCGGCCGCGCGCGGCTTCGGACCCCGCACCAGTGCCATGGCCGGCAGCGACAGCCCCACTGCCAGCACCCACCAAGCCGGCCGGATCGGGCCGGAAAAGTCCAGGTTGGCGGCGAGCACGAGGTTGGCCGGGACGCCGCTGGCAAGACCGTACCACGCCGCTTCCAGCCCGGCGGTCGCGAGGGCGGCGAGGACCGCCAGGAGGAGGAGCGACCAGGGCCGTTCCGGCCACTGGAAGCGCCGCATCGCCCGCCAGCCCATCAGCAGCAGGAACAGCCCGGCGGAGAAGACCGGGTCGGTGACGTCGATCTTCGATTGCAGGAAGTAGTGGGCCAGCGCCAGCACGGCGATCGTGTAGGTGAGCCGGTGCAGCCGGTTCCAGTTCGGGCCGAGATGGCGGATCGCCGCGTCCGTGGAGGTCAGCCCCAGGGCGATCAGGCCGACCAGGGCCACGAAGCCGATCGTCAGGTAGAGCCGGAGCGCGATCTCCGAGACGACCTTGGTCAGGATCAGGTTCTGGTCGACCGCGTAGAGGGTGAGATGGGCCACCGCGTAGGCCATCACGGTGACGCCGAGCATGCGCCGGACGACGATGACCTTCGGCCAGTCGGCGAGGCGGCGCAGCGGCGAGATCGCCAGCGAGAAGAGCAGGAAGCGCACCGCCCACTCGCCGGTGGCATGGATCAGCGCCGTGATCGGCTTCGCGCCGAGGGCGTCGAGCCGGTAGGCGGCCGCGAGGTACAGGGCCGGCGCGATGCAGGCGAGGAACACCGCGAGCTTCAGCCAGGACAGGCGGCCGGCTCGGTCGAGCCAGGGGAGGGGGACGGCCAGGCGATCGATCATGGATCAGAACGGTAGCTTCTCGGTGGACGACGGCGGTGCGGCTCGGGGGATAAGCCCAGGGCTGGAACGGCTGCCCCGGCCATCGGTGCCGCCACGGGGCGGTTCGCCGCGACCGCGCAACGGTTACAGGGATGCGTTGACCTGTGTGGTTGACCTCTCCGCCCCTGGAGCGAGATAGCGGGGCGACGGACATCGGATGGATCCCATGCAGTACCGCAATCTCGGCCGCTCCGGCCTTAAGGTCTCGCCGATCTGCCTCGGCACGATGATGTTCGGCGGCCCCACCGACGAGGCCACCGCCGGCCGCATCGTCGGGAGCGCCCGGGAGGCGGGAATCAACTTCATCGACACGGCCAATGTCTACACGGAGGGGCGCTCCGAGGAGATCACCGGCCGGGCGATCGGGCCTGAGCGCAACGCCTGGATCCTGGCTACCAAGGTGGCCAACCCGACGGGGCAAGGCGTCAACGATCGCGGCCTGTCGCGGGTCCACGTGATGAAGGCGGCCGAGGACAGCCTGCGCCGTCTCGGCACCGAGTTCATCGACATCTACTACCTCCACAAGGAGGATCACGACACGCCGCTGGCCGAGACGGTCCGGGCGATGGCCGACCTCGTGCGGGCAGGCAAGATCCGCCATTTCGGGGTCTCGAATCACCGGTCCTGGCGGGTCGCCGAGATCTGCCGGCTCTGCGACGAGCTCGGCATCGACCGGCCGGTGGTGAGCCAGCCCTACTACAACGCGTTCAACCGCATGCCCGAGACCGAGCATCTGCCGGCCTGCGCCCATTTCGGTCTCGGGGTCGTGCCGTACTCGCCGCTGGCCCGCGGCGTGCTCACCGGCAAGTACGACCCCGACGCGCCGCCGCCGGCCGAATCCCGTGCCGGCCGCCAGGACACGCGGATGATGCAGACCGAGTGGCGCCCGGAATCCCTGCGGATCGCCCGGACGCTGAAGGAGCATGCCGAGGCCCGCGGCATCACGGCCGGCCAGTTCGCCACCGCCTGGGTGCTGAACAACCGCCTCGTCACCGGCGTCATCGCCGGTCCGCGCACGGAAGCGCAGTGGCAGGAATATCTCGGCGCCCTCGACTACGCCTTCACCCCGGAGGACGAGGCGCTGGTCGACGGGTTCGTCGCCGCCGGTCACCCGACGACGCCGGGCTACAACGATCCGGCCTATCCCCTGGAGGGGCGGGTGCCGAGGAGCGGCTGACGGCGCTTGAGAGCGGCCGATCTCCAAACGACCGCCTCGTCCTGAGGTGACCGCGTCAGCGGGCCTCGAAGGAGGGGTCCAGGGATCGCTGTGACCGCTGGAGGGCTCCTTCGAAGCCTCCGCTGGGCTCCGGCACCTCAGGATGAGGGCGAGATTTGGAAGAACCGAGCCGCGCGGTGCAGCGGATCTGCCTTGCGCTCCCGGCGAAGGGTCGCTATCTATCCCTCAACAGTTCTGATGGCAGTCGAAAGGCTGCGGTTCGGGAGTGGGCCCCACCGGGTCCGCTCTTTTTTTTCGCCGCGCGAACCGCACGCCGCGGGCGAGCCAGGCAGAACGCCGCAAAGGTTGCGCGCTCAAATCCATGTCGTCCGAGATCGAAGCGGATCTGTCCGAGAAGCGCCTCGTCCGCGAGGCCGGCGTTGCTGCGCGTGTCGCGCAGGCAATCGAGGGTCCGATCCAGGGCCTGGGCTTCCGGCTCGTCCGGGTGAAGATGTCCAACATCAACGGCTGCACCGTGCAGATCATGGCGGAGCGGCCGGACGGCACCTTCACCATCGACGATTGCGAAGCGGTGAGCCGTGCGATCTCGCCGATCCTCGATGTCGACGATCCGGTGGGGGGCGCCTACAACCTGGAAGTCTCCTCGCCGGGGATCGACCGGCCTCTGGTGCGGGTCTCGGATTTCGCCCGCTGGGTCGGCTACGAGGCCAAGGTCGAGCTGAGCCCGCCGCTCGACGGGCGCAAGCGCTTCCGCGGCATCCTCGGCGCGCCAGATCCGGCGGGCCTCACCGTGCCGATCGATCTGCCCGACGTGAAGGAAGGCCTGCCGAGCCGCATCGACCTGCCGCTCAAGGACCTCGCCGAGGCCCATCTCGTCCTCACCGACGAGCTGATCCGCGAGTCGCTCCGCCGCGGCGGTCCGGCCCCCGGTGACGAGGATGACGAGGCCGAGGACGAGGCGCCGGCCGAGGACGGTGCGGCGCCGCCTGCGCGAAGCCCGTTCCGGCCGCAGGGGCCGAAGAAGGCCAGCCCCGCGGCCAAGCCCAAGCATCCGGCCCGCGCCGGTCCCAGGAAGCCGGTCGTCACCAAGGCGTCCCGGCTCAAGGACCGCGACTCCCTGCACTGAGACCCCAGCGTCGGCCGTCCAGCGGCCGGCCCGAAGATTTGACGGAAGAGAAGGACCGAAACCGATGGCCGTCGTCAGCGCCAACAGGCTCGAACTCCTCCAGATCGCCGACGCGGTCGCCCGCGAGAAGGTGATCGACCGCTCCATCGTCATCGACGCGATGGAGGAGGCGATCGCCAAGGCGGCCCGCTCCCGCTACGGCGCCGAGACCGACGTTCACGCCGAGATCGACAACAAGACCGGCGCCCTGCGCCTGTCGCGACACCTCCTGGTCGTCGATCAGGTGGAGAACGACGCCCGCGAGATCACCCTGGATCAGGCCCGCCGCTACAATCCAGGCGCGCTGGTCGGCGACGTGATCTCCGACACCCTGCCGCCCTTCGATTTCGGCCGGGTGGCCGCCCAGTCGGCCAAGCAGGTCATCGTCCAGAAGGTGCGCGATGCCGAGCGCGCCCGCCAGTTCGACGAGTACAAGGACCGCATCGGCGAGATCCTCAACGGCATCGTCAAGCGGGTCGAGTACGGCAACGTCATCGTCGATCTCGGCCGCGGCGAGGGTATCGTGCGCCGGGACGAGATGATCCCGCGCGAGACCTTCCGGCCGGGCGACCGCATCCGCTCCTACCTGTTCGACGTGCGCTCGGAAGTGCGCGGCCCCCAGATCTTCCTGTCGCGCTCGCATCCCCAGTTCATGGCCAAGCTGTTCGGCCAGGAAGTGCCCGAGATCTACGACGGCATCGTCGAGGTGAAGGCGGTCGCCCGCGATCCGGGATCGCGCGCCAAGATCGCGGTGATCTCCCGCGACGGCAGCATCGACCCGGTCGGCGCCTGCGTCGGCATGCGCGGCTCGCGCGTGCAGGCCGTGGTCGGCGAGCTGCAGGGCGAGAAGATCGACATCATCCCGTGGTCCGAGGACGAGGCGACCTTCATCGTCAACGCCCTCCAGCCCGCAGAGGTGGTGAAGGTGGTGCTCGACGAGGAGGCCGACCGGATCGAGGTGGTGGTGCCGGACGATCAGCTGTCGCTGGCGATCGGCCGCCGCGGCCAGAACGTGCGCCTCGCCTCGCAGCTCACCGGCTGGGACATCGACATCCTCACCGAGGCCGAGGAATCGGAGCGTCGCCAGAAGGAGTTCGCGGAGCGGACCCAGGTGTTCATGGAGGCGCTCGACGTCGACGAGACCGTCGGCCAGCTGCTCGCCGCGGAAGGCTTCCGCAACGTCGAGGAGATCGCCTACGTCGACATCCAGGAGCTGTCCGGCATCCAGGGTCTCGACGAGGAGACCGGCACCGAGATCCAGGCCCGCGCGCAGGACCACCTCGCCCGGATCGAGCAGGCCCACGATGCCCGCCGCACGGAACTCGGCGTCGCCGACGAGCTGCGCGAGATCGAGGGTGTCACCACGCCCATGATGGTCGCGCTCGGCGAGAACGACGTGAAGAGTGTCGAGGATCTGGCGGGCTGCGCCACCGACGACCTCGTCGGCTACACGGAAGGCCGCGGTCCCGACGCCGTGCGCCATGCCGGCTACCTCGACGGGTTCGACCTGTCCCGCGCCGAGGCCGAGGCCCTGATCATGGCCGCCCGCCTCAAGGCCGGCTGGATCGAGGCCCTGCCGGAGCCGGAGGCCGAGGAGGGTGCCGAGGCGGCCGAGGGCGAAGAGACCGCCCCCGCGCAGGCCGAAGCCTGAGCGAGCGGCGGCGCGGAGGCGCGATGGTCGCGGTCGACACGACCCTGCCCGAGGACGGGCTGGATGCCGGGGGGCTCGATGCCGGCCCCGGCCGCCGCTTGCCCGAGCGGACCTGCATCGTCACGCGCGCCGCCCAGGCGCCGGAGGCGATGATCCGGTTCGTACGCGGGCCGGACGGCAGCGTCGTGCCCGACCTGCGCGCCAAGCTTCCGGGCCGCGGCGCCTGGGTGAGCGCCCGGCGCGAGGCGGTCGCCACCGCCGTGCGGAAAAACCTGTTCTCGCGGGCCTTCAAGGGGCCGACGCCGGCCGCCCCCGACCTGCCAGACCGGATCGTCGCGGCGCTCCGGGAGGACCTGCGGCAGGCGATCGCGATGGCCAACAAGGCGGGCTGCATCGTGGCGGGCTTCTCGAAGGTCGAGGCCGCTATCGGCGGACAGCCGGGCGCGATCGCGGTGATTCACGCCGCCGAGGCGAGCCCGGACGGCCGGCGGAAGATCGCCGCGGCCTTGTACCGGCGCCATGGCGAGGCCATGTCAAGGATCCCGATCATCGATGACCTGTCCGAAGACGAATTGGACATGGCCTTAGGTCGGGATCATGTGATACACGCTGCGCTCGTCGCAGGAGCCGGAGCCGCCGGCTGCCTGTCGCGTTGGCGTCGGCTACGCTCCTTCGAGGGCGCCGCCGCGGCGACCGGGGAGCCCGATCCAGCCCGAATCGGCGGGATCGACGAAGCCTCACGTTGACGACGCAGGACGGATTTGGCCGGCGCCACCGGGCGTCGGTTCACGGGACGATGGAAACCCTCAGGGTTCAGGCTGAATGAGCGATACGAACAACCCGGGCGACAAGACTCTGAATCGGACTTCCCCGAAGCCGCTTTCCCTCAAGCGGCCGATCGAGGCGGGCACCGTGCGTCAGAGCTTCTCCCATGGCCGCTCCAAGCAGGTCGTGGTCGAGACGGTGAAGCGCCGCGTCATCGGCGCGGCTCCGGCCGCCCCCACCCGTGAACCTGCGCCCGCGCCGCGTCCGGCACCGGCCGCGCCGCCGACCGCCGCTGCCCCGCGCCCCGCTCAGCGGCCGGCCTCGGGCGTGGTCCTGCGCACGTTGAGCGAGCAGGAGAGCGCCGCCCGCGCCGCTGCCCTCGCCGACGCGCAGCGCCGTGAGGCCGAAGCCCGCCGAAAGGCCGAGGCGGAAGCCGAGGCGCGCCGCCAGGAGGCTGAGGCTCAGGCCCGCCGCGAGCGCGAGGCCGCCGAGGCCCGCCGCCGCGAGGAGGAGGAGCGCAAGGCCGCAGCCGCTGCGGCCGCCGCGGAAGCGGCCGAGGCCGCCAAAGCTGCTGCCGCGGCTCCGGCGCCCGCGCCTGCCACTCCAGCTCCCGCCGCCGAGGCGCCGGCCGCTGCGCCGTCCAGCCCGGCTCCGGCTCCGGCGTCTGCCCAGCCCGCAGCCACGCCGGCTCGCCCGGCCGCTGCCCCGGCCCGTCCGGCCGCTCCGGCGCGTCAGACCGAGGCCGCGCGTCCGGCCGCAGCGCGTGCCGCGCCCGCCGCGGCTCCGGCCGCTCCGCGTCCGCCGCTGACGCCGCGCCCCTCCACGGGTGAGCCGCGCAAGACGATCACGGCTGATTCGCGCAAGCCGCGCGACCTCAACTTCATGGCCCGGCCCACCCCGGCGCCGGAGCCCGAGAAGAGCGCGACGCCGGCGACCGCCGCGCGTCCCGCCGGTGCGGGCGCGGCTGCGCGTCCCGCCGGTCGCGGTGCCCAGACCAACGACGACGAGTCCGAGACCAAGCGGGTCATCCGCCGTCCCGGCATGCCGCTCAAGATCATCACCCCGCCCAAGACGCCGAAATCGCCGGGGGGCGACCGCAACCGCGGCCGTCTGACCATCGCGACCGCGACGTCGGGCGAGGACGAGCGCACGCGCTCCGTCGCCTCGTTCCGCCGCCGCCAGCAGCGGATGAGCGGTCGGGGTCATGTCGAGCAGAAAGAGAAGCTGTCGCGCGAGGTGACCATCCCCGAGACGATCACCATCCAGGAACTCGCCAACCGCATGTCGGAGCGGGCCGTGGACGTGATCCGCATGCTGATGAAGCAGGGCCAGATCCACAAGATCACCGACGTGATCGATTCGGATACCGCCCAGCTCATCGCCGAGGAACTCGGCCACACGGTGCGGCGCGTCGCCGAGTCCGACGTCGAGGAAGGTCTGTCGTCCGACGAGCCGGATCTGGAGGAGGATCTCGATCCCCGTCCGCCGGTGGTCACCATCATGGGCCACGTCGATCACGGCAAGACGTCGCTGCTCGACGCGATCCGCAAGGCCAACGTGGTTGAGGGCGAGGCCGGCGGCATCACCCAGCACATCGGCGCCTATCAGGTCGCGGCTCCGTCCGGCGACATGATCACCTTCATCGACACCCCGGGCCACGCGGCGTTCACGTCGATGCGCGCCCGCGGCGCCAAGGTCACCGATATCGTGGTGATCGTGGTGGCGGCCGATGACGGCGTCATGCCCCAGACGATCGAGGCCATCCAGCACGCCAAGGCGGCGGGCGTCCCGATGATCATCGCGGTCAACAAGATCGACAAGCCGGATGCGAAGCCGGAGCGGGTCCGCACGGAACTGCTGCAGCACGACATCCAGGTCGAGTCGATGGGCGGTGAGACCCTCGAGTTCGAGGTCTCGGCCAAGACCGGCGCCGGTGTCCCGGAGCTTCTGGAGGGTATCCAGATTCAGGCCGAGATCATGAACCTGCGCGCTAACGAGAAGCGCGACGGTGAGGGCACGGTCATCGAGGCGCAGCTCGACCGCGGTCGCGGCCCCGTGGCCACGGTCCTGGTCCAGCGCGGCACCCTGTTCACCGGTGACATCGTCGTGGCGGGCGCCGAGTGGGGCCGCGTGCGCGCCCTGATCGACGACCTCGGCGAGAACGTCCAGTATGCCGGCCCCTCGGTGCCGGTGGAGGTGCTGGGCTTCAACGGTACGCCCGATGCCGGCGACCGCGTGACCGTGGTGCCGAGCGAGGCCCGCGCCCGCGAGGTCACCGAGTACCGCGCCCGCCAGAAGCGCGAGCGCCAGAACGCCCGGACCGGCGGTGCCAACCGCTCGCTGGTCGACATGATGCGCGACCTCAAGGAAGGCGCCGGCCGCAAGGAACTGCCGGTCGTCATCAAGGGCGACGTGCAGGGCTCGGTGGAGGCGATCTCGGGCGCGCTCGAGAAGCTCGGCAACGACGAGGTCGCGGCCCGCATCCTCCTGTCCGGCGTCGGCGGCATCACTGAGTCGGACATCACCCTGGCGCAGGCGTCGAAGGCGGTCGTGATCGGCTTCAACGTGCGCGCCCTCAAGGAGGCCCGCGAGGCCGCCGAGCGGGCCGGCATCGAGATCCGGTACTACAACATCATCTACGACCTCGTGGACGACATCAAAGCCACGCTGTCGGGGATGCTGCCGCCGACCCTGCGGGAGGATCGCCTCGGCGAGGCGACGATCCAGGAGGTCTTCGAGGTCTCGAAGGTCGGCAAGGTCGCGGGTTGCCGCGTCACCGACGGTATCGTGGAGCGCGGCGCCCATGTTCGCCTGATCCGCGACAGCGTCGTGATCCACGAGGGCAAGCTCAAGACGCTCAAGCGCTTCAAGGACGATGCGAAGGAAGTCACCTCCGGTCAGGAGTGCGGCATGGCCTTCGAGAACTTCGAGAACATGCGCGCGGGCGACGTGATCGAGTGCTATCGGGTCGAGGAGATCCGCCGCACCCTCTGACACGCCGGACTCTTCCGGACAGGGCGGCCGCGGCACCTGCCGCGGCCGTCTTTTCTTTTTCAGGACGTGAGCCGTCCGCTTCGGCGGAAAGGCCCGAGACAGAATGGCCCAGAAACCGACCTCCACCGGCCCCTCGCAGCGTCAGCAGCGCGTGGCCGAACTCGTGCGCCACGCGCTCGCCGAAGTGCTCCAGCGCGGCGACATCCAGGATCCGGTGCTCGGCACGCATGTCGTGACCGTGCCGGAGGTGCGGATGTCGCCGGACCTGAAGCTCGCCACCGCCTACGTGATGCCGCTCGGCGGCCTCGACGAGGCGCCGGTGATCGCCGCCCTGGAGCGCCACAGGAAGGTGCTGCGCCAGGAGGTGGCGCGGCGGGTGAACCTGAAATACGCGCCTGAGCTGCGGTTCCGGCGGGACGAGACCTTCGACGAGGCGGCGCGCATCGACAAGCTGCTGCGGGATGAGCGGGTCCAGCGCGACCTCGAGACCGGGCACGAGGACGACGAACCGGAGACCGGGACGGGGCATTGAGCCCCGATACCAAGCAGAAAGGGACGGGGCATCGACCCCGGGGACACGCGGACATGACGGTTTCCATGGAAGATTTTCCGCCGGCCGAGCACCAGGCTCCCATGCCGAGTGCTGAGCGCCGTGGTCCGGAGGGCCGCCGTCCCCAGCGCGGACCGCGTCCCGACCGCCCAAAGCGCCGGGACGTCTCGGGCTGGGTCATCCTCGACAAGCATGTTGGCATGACCTCGACCCATGCGGTCGCCGTGGTGAAGCGCGCTTTCAACGCCAAGAAGGCGGGCCATGCCGGCACTCTCGACCCGCTGGCCTCCGGCATCCTGCCGATCGCGCTCGGCGAGGCGACCAAGACCGTTCCGTTCGTGATGGATGGCCGCAAGGCCTACCGGTTCACCGTGCAGTGGGGGATCGAGACCGACACCGATGATGCCGAGGGGCGTCCCGTGGCGACCAGCGACGCCCGTCCCGACCGCGCCGCGGTCGAGGCGGCGCTACCGGTCTTCGTGGGGGCGATCGAACAGGTGCCACCGCGCTATTCGGCGATCAAGATCCAGGGCGAGCGCGCCTACGATCTCGCCCGCGAAGGCGAGACCGTGGAACTGGTTGCCCGGCCGGTGCAGATCGACCGGCTCGCGGTCGTCGAGCACGACGGCGAGCGCACCGTGATCGAGGCGGAGTGCGGCAAGGGCACCTATGTGCGGGCGCTCGCCCGCGACCTCGGCCGCATGCTCGGCTGCTACGGCCACGTGGCGGCCCTGCGCCGAACCCGTGTCGGGCCCTTCTCGGAGGCTGAAGCCTGCCCGGTCTCCGCCCTGACCGACGGAAGTCCCGAGGCGGCGCTCGCCTTTCTGCGTCCGGTCGAGACGGCCCTCGATGCCATTCCGGAGGTGGCCGTCTCCCGCGATCTGGGCGTGCGCCTGATGCGCGGGCAGCCTGTGATCCTGCGGGGCCGGGATGCTCCCGTCGCGGGCAAGGTCTTCGCGACCTGCGCTGGCATTCTCGTCGCCGTGGGCGACGTGGAGCGCGGCGAACTGATCCCGCACCGGGTATTCCACCTCGGCGGCACGGCGCCCGGCCGCAACTCCTGAGCTCCCGGCTCCGCATTGCCCGATGCGGCGCGTGCGGAGCCCCGGCCGGTCCAGGTCGGGTTGAGTCGTGATCGCGCAGGCGGAACGAACCTGAGCCGTGACGCTTTGGCTCCGGCGAACGGTCCGGGATGCTGATGCGCGAACTCGACTACGACGTGGCGGTGATCGGCGCCGGGACGGCCGGCATCGCCGCCCATCGCGCCGCTGCGGCCTCGGGGGCGCGGTCGGTGCTGATCGAGCGCGGGCCGGGCGGGACGACCTGCGCGCGGGTCGGCTGCATGCCGTCGAAGCTTCTGATCGCCGCCGGCACCGCCGCCCATACGGCACGCAGCACCGACCTGTTCGGCATCCGGGTCGCCGACGTCGCGGTCGACGGGCCCGCCGTGCTGCGCCGCCTCCGCGCGGAGCGCGACCGGTTCGTTGCCAGTGTGTTCGATGGACTCGGCGATCTGCCCGATCACGCGCGCCTCGACGGCACGGCGCGGTTCGAGAGCGACCGCACTCTGCTGATCGGCGATGCGATCCGGATCCGGTTCCGGGCGGCCGTCATCGCCACCGGTTCGAGGCCGATCGTACCGGAACCCCTGCGGGGGCTCGGCGCGCGCGTCCTGACCACCGACACCCTCTTCGAGATTCCCGATCTTCCGGATTCGCTGGCTGTCCTCGGGGCCGGGGCGGTCGGGATCGAGATCGCCCAGGCGATGGCACGGCTCGGCGTCGCCGTCACGGTCATCGATACCGGCGAGGCCGTCGCCGGCTTGAGCGAGCCGGGGCTCGTCCAGCAGGCCGCCGAAATCTTCGGCTCGGAGCTGAATCTTCATCGGGGCGCCGAGGTTCGGGCCGCCGCTCCGGACGGCGACGGCGTGTGTCTCCACTGGACCGACCGTGACGGGCGCGAACAGGTCACGCGGGCGTCGCGGGTGCTGGCCGCCATCGGACGGGCACCGAACCTGCAGCCCCTCGGGCTGGAGGCGGTCGGCCTTCGCCACGGCGCGGACGGCCTGCCGGATTTCGACCGGCGCAGCCTCGTCTGCGCGGGTGCGCCGATCCTGATCGCGGGCGATGCCGATGGCTGGCGGCCGGTGCTGCACGAGGCCAGCCGCCAGGGGCGGATCGCCGGCGCCAACGCGGCCGCTCTGGCTGCGGGCCGCGCGCCCGCGGCGCCGGCGCCGTGGACGAGCCTCGCAATGGTCTTTACCCATCCCCAGGCGGCCGTGATCGGCGCACCGTACGATCCGGAGGACGACGGACGCGTCATCGGCTCCATGGATTTCTCGGATCAGGGGCGTGCCCGCGTCGAGGGGCTGAACCGCGGCGGCATTCGGATCTGGGCCGATCGGTCCGGGCAGCTGCTCGGCGGCGAAATGCTCGGTCCTGCCGTGGAGCACCTCGCACATCTGCTTGCTTACGCGGTCACCGACAAGCAGACGGCCCAATCCGTGCATGATCGGCCGGTATATCATCCTACGGTTGAAGAAGGGCTTTTCAGTATTATGTCTACGATCATACGGAAGATCTGAGATGTTGATCTTGCCGACGTCACACGCATTGCGCCCGACCGCTCCCGTCGCCATACCCGTCTGAATGCGCCGGTTTCGTTCTTGATGCCGCCCAGCCAAGCCCCCCATACGGACGTCGATCTCGACGACATCGCACCGGACGCGCTCGATCGCCTCGACCGGGGCGTCATCGCGCTCGATGCGGCCGGCACCGTCGTGGCCTTCAGCGAGGGCGCGAGCACGATCTCCGGCCTGTCGCGCGAGGCCGTGCTCGGACGCGACTATTTCCGGGACGTGATGCCGGGCACCAACGTGCCGAGCTTCCGGGGCCGGTTCCTGGCGGGCGCGCGACGCGGCGCCCTGGACGAGACCTTTGATTACGTGTTCGGCCGGCTGCCGCAGCCGTTGCGTGCCCGGATCCACATGCGTCACGGACGGATCGCCGGCACGGGTCCGGTGACATGGCTGACCATCGATCCGGTCGAGAGCCTCGGGGCCGACCGGTCGCGCGAGGCCGTGGTGGCGGCAATTGGTCGGCGGGTGCGGGCCGAGCCGGTCGATGCCAGCCTCTGCGAGCGGGAGCCGATCCATATCCCGGGCTCGATCCAGCCCAACGCCGTGATGCTCGCAGCCGACGCCGGGACTCTTCTGGTGGTCGCCTACTCGGCCAATGTCGGAGAGATCATCGATCCGATCGAGCCGCCGCTCGCGGGCCGGCCCCTGGCGGACGTGCTCCCGGCGGATTTCGTCGCGGCGCTCCGCGCGCGGCTGGCAAGCGGGACTTTCCAGGACGGCACGGCGGTGCGCCGGACCGTGACGGTCCCCGACCGGGGCGCATACCACGCGATCGCCCATGTCCATGCGGGCCGGCTCATCGTCGAGATGGAGCTGGAGCCGGGTTCGGTTGAAGATTTCGCCACCGCCAGCCAAATCGATACCGAACTGGCTGTCGGCCGCCTGCGCGGGGCCGGAACGCTTGCGGAGGCAGCCCGGATCGCCGCCCTAGAGATCCGGTCTCTCACCGGGTTCGAGGCGGTCCTGGTCTACCGCTTCGACACGGACTGGAACGGCGAGGCCGTGGCTGAGGACAAGGCGCCCGATTGGTCGCGCAGCCTGCTGGGTCTCCACTTCCCTGCTTCCGACATCCCGGCCCAAGCCCGCGCCCTCTACACCAAGGCCAAGAGCCGCTTCGTCATCGACCGTGACAGCGTCCCGGTCGGGCTGGTCTCGGCGCCCGGCTCTGGAAACGGCCCGATCGATCTGACCTTCGCCCAGCACCGCACGCTTTCGCCGATTCACCTGGAGTACCAGCGCAACCTCGGCGTGAACGGCTCCATGTCGATCTCGATCATGGTCGAGAGCCGGCTCTGGGGCCTGATGATCGGTCATCATCGCCGTCCGCACTACGTCACGCCGGAGACCCGCGCGGCCGCCACCGTGCTGACCGATGCCTTCGCCATGCGGGTGCAGGAGATCGAATCGCGCCGGCTCTGGGCCGAGCGGCAGGCGCATCTCGACGTCGAGGGGCGCCTCGTGCGCGGCCTCACTCGTTCCGACGACTTCGTGGCCGCCCTGACCGGCGGGACGACGACGCTGCTCGACCTGTTCAGCGCCACGGGCGCCGGCATCGTCTCCAGCGACCGGGTCACGCTGATCGGTCGGACGCCGCCGGCCGACATGGTGGCGGCGATCGCCACCTGGCTGCGGGCGCGCGTGCCGGCGGGCGAGGTCGGCTACAATAGCGACAGCGTCACGGTGGATTATCCCGAGGCTGGCCCGCATCGGGAGATCGCCAGCGGCCTGCTCGCCGTCTTCGTCGACGCCTCGCGCGAGAACCTGCTGCTCTGGTTCCGGCCGGAAGTGTCCAGCACGGTCACCTGGGGTGGCGACCCGCGCAAGCCCGTGCTCGCCGGCAGCGGTCCCGTGGCCGTGCTGCCCCGCCGCTCCTTCGAGCGCTGGGTCGAGGAGCGCACCGGCTTCGCCGCTCCTTTCGCGGAATGGCAGATCCAGCTCGCCGGCTCCCTCGCGGAGGCGGTCGAGGGTGTCGTGCTGCGCCAGCGGCGCAAGATCGACGAGCTGACCGGCCTGCTCGCCGAGAAGGAGCGCCTGCTCGAGCAGAAGGACCTGCTCACCCGGGAGATCGACCACCGGGTCAAGAATTCCCTGCAGATCGTCTCGGCCTTCCTGCAGATGCAGCGGCGCCAGATCGCCGACGGCGAGGCCCGGCAGGCCTTCGCCGACACCTCCGCCCGGGTGATGAGTGTCGCGCGGGTGCATGACAGCCTGTACCAGGCGGAACGGTTCGACGAGGTCGATCTCGGCCAGACCATCGAGAACCTGTGCAGCGACCTCGCGGGGCTCGCCGGCGACGGCCACGCCGTCGATCTCTCGGCGGAGCCCGGCCTGATGGTGCCCTACCGCAAGGCGGTGGCGCTCTCGCTGATCGCCACGGAACTCGTCACCAACGCCTTCAAGTACGCGGCCACGCCCGAGGGCATCGGCCGGGTCGAGGTGAGCGTCTCGGCCTCCGGTCCCGGCGAGGTCCAGCTCCGCGTCTGCGACGACGGCGCCGGCCTGCCGGACGACTGGGCCGACGCGAAGGCCCGCAGCAAGGGCTCCGGCCTGGGGATGAAGCTCATCCGGGCGATGCTCGACCAGATCAACGCCACGCTGACCGTCGCCAACACTCCCGGCGCCTGCTTCACGATCACCGCGTGATGTCCCGCGACGGCCTGCATGCACGGCTGCGCGCCGCGACCGATCCGGCCCATCGGGCTCTGGAGGCGTCCCTCGACTGGCAGGCGCGGGTGGCGACGCTGGACGGCTATCGCGACCTGCTGGGGCGTCTCTACGGGTTCCACGCGGTGTGGGAATCCGCCATCGCGGTCGGGCTCGCCGACGAATCATTCCTGGCACCGCGCCGCCGCCTCGCGCTGGTCGCGGGCGACCTCGACCATCTCGGCCTTCCGCCCTCCGCGATCACGGCACTTCCGAAGCCGGCCGCCCCGATGCTCGACGGGCCGGCTGCCGCCACGGGCGCACTCTACGTGCTGGAAGGATCGACGCTCGGCGGCCAGCTGATCGGCCGGCACATCGCCGGGCTGCATGGCATCTCGAGCGCGGGTCTCTCCT
This sequence comes from Methylobacterium sp. P1-11, assembly GCF_008329595.1. Taxonomy (NCBI): domain Bacteria; kingdom Pseudomonadati; phylum Pseudomonadota; class Alphaproteobacteria; order Hyphomicrobiales; family Methylobacteriaceae; genus Methylobacterium; species Methylobacterium sp. P1-11. The sequence goes on along the minus strand of NZ_NPKS01000005.1, from coordinate 232,414 downwards.
ATTACCGCGCGCACGGACCCGCCGCGGGGGTAATGTGGGCTGCCTTCCGGAAACGCCTGGAAATCTTCGGCGACGATCCGGTCGCGGAGGCCGCTCTCACCGGCGCGGCCGTGTCGACCTTCTCGGCGATGCGCGCGTGGCTCTGTGACGGTCCAGGGACGCCGGCCGCGACCTGACCGGCTCAGGTTCGGCCGCCAGTGCGCATCACGGTGCGGATGCGGTCGCAATGCGCGTGTTCCGGTATGCCGAAAATGCATGGGCGCGGGACAGCACGGCATTTGACGGCCTCGGCCCGGACGGTTGTCAATGGCGCCCGCCCCCTGACCCAGAGGCCCGCCCCTCGATGCTCGCCTTCGCGCTTTCCGCCCTGCTCGCCGTTCTGGCGGGCGCCGGCCTGGTCCTGCAGCAGATCCTGAACGCGAATCTCCGCGCAGGCCTCGATTCCGCGTCCTGGGCCGGCGTCTCCAGCTACGCGGTCGGCCTCGCCTGCATGGCGCTCCTCGCCGCCGCCCTGCGCGATCCGGTGCCGACGGCGGGCGTGGCGGAGCGGATCCCGTGGTGGACCTGGAGCGGTGGCCTGTTCGGCGCGGTGTTCATCGGCCTTGCGATCCTGCTCGTCCCGAAGCTCGGCGCCGCGACCTTCTTCGCCCTCTTGGTCACGGGCCAGATGCTCGCCTCGGTGGTGTTCGATCAGGTGGGCCTGCTCGGCCTCACGCAGCGGCCCATCGATCTGCCGCGCCTCCTCGGGATCGCACTCCTGATCGGCGGCGTGGTGCTGATCCGCCGCTAGAGCCGAATCACGGCGTCTCCGCCAGCAAGCCCTCGACGAAGGGGGCGAGGCCGGTGCGGCGCGCGCGGCGGAGGCGCTCGGCCGCCAGGATCCCCTGGAGCGCCCGGAAGGCGTTCTGAAGATCCTCGTTGACGATGACGTAATCGTATTCGACCCAGCGCTGGATCTCGGTCCGGGCGTTGGCGAGACGCTTCTCGATCGTCTCGGCGGAATCCTCCGCCCGGCGCTCCAGCCGCTGGCGCAGCTCGGCCATGCTGGGCGGCAGGATGAAGACCGTCACCACGTCCTGGGCGAGCTTGGAGCGCACCTGCCGGGTGCCCTGGTAGTCGATGTCGAAGATCATGTCCCGGCCGGAGCCGAGCACCTTCTCCACCGGCCGCCGGGGCGTGCCGTAGAAATTGCCGTGGACCTCCGCCCATTCGAGCAGGTCGTCGCGGTTACGCAGATCGTCGAAGGCCTCGCGATCGATGAAGTGGTAGTGCCGCCCGTCGATCTCGGAGGGGCGTCGCCCTCGCGTGGTCACCGAGATCGACAGGTCGAGTGCCCAGCTCGGATCCTGCGCGATCGCCCGCGTCAGGGTGGTCTTCCCCGCCCCGGAGGGCGAGGAGAGGATCAGGATCAACCCGCGCCGCGCGATCGAGTCGGAGACGCTCCCGGCCGGCTCGGTCATGCGCGTGGCTCCCCGACATTTCGCATCCGTATCCTCACGTCCTGATCCGGCATCACTCGATGTTCTGGACCTGCTCGCGGAACTGCTCGACCACGGCCTTCAGGTCGAGTCCGATCCGCGACAGGCTGATGTCGTTGGCCTTGGCGCACAAGGTGTTGGCCTCGCGGCCGAATTCCTGGGCCAGGAAGTCCAGGCGCCGGCCGATTGCGCCGCCGGCCGCCAGCAACTCGCGGGCACTCGCCACGTGGGCGCGGAGCCGGTCCAGCTCCTCGCGCACATCCGCCTTGCCGGCGAGCAGCATCGCCTCCTGGTGCAGGCGGTCCGGGTCGAGGCCGCTGCCGCCGAGCGCCGCGACGGCCGCCTCCAGGCGCGCCCGCACGGCCTCGGGCCGACGCGCGGGGTTCGCCTCCGCGGCCTCGGTCAGCGCGGCGATCCGGTCGACCTGCGCGGCGACGACCTCTTCGAGCTGGCGCCCCTCGGCGCGGCGGGCCTCGACGAGATCCGCGACCAGCCGGACCACGCCCGCGGCCAGATCCCGGGCGAGGATGTCGGTCTCCGCGGCCTCGTCCTCGACCTCGATCACGCCGCGCACGCCCAGCAGCCCGTCCAGCGTGGCGGGGGCGACGCCTTCGGGGACCGGAACCCGGGCGACCGCCTGGGCAAGGCTCGCCAGGAGGGCCTCGTTGATCCGCACCCGCGCGGTCGTCTCCGGCTTGGTGAGCGTCAGGGTCAACTGGCACTGGCCGCGGGCCAGGGTCTTCTGCAGGGCGGTGCGTGCGGTCTCGCCGAGCCCGTCATAGCCGGCCGGCACCCGGATGCGCACGTCGAGGCCGCGCCCGTTGACGCTGCGGACCTCCCAGGCCCAGTGCACCGGTCCGGCACTGCCCGCCGTCCGGGCGAAACCGGTCATGCTCGCGATCTGGGCCATGCCGACCCCCGTCCCCCTGAAGATCGGGGCCTGTAGCACGGATCTCTCGACTGGGAAGAGGCCGCTTGTCGCCGATCTCGACGCCGCTGGGGCTAAGCGGGTTCGGCCGCTGCTCGAGGTTCTGCTGTGTGGACTGGGACTGCAGATCGCCGCGACCCTGCCGGGCGGAGCGCCGGACAAGCGCCCACGGAACCCGAAGGCGCATCGTGTCCATCCCGAGGGCGCGCCGAAAGCGTCAGGGTGGCGTCGCCGCTCCGGGGCCGAATCTCAGCGGCGGCCCCGTGGCGCCGGTGCCGGTTCGCTCAGGCTCGGCACTGTCTTGGGCGAACCGAGATCGTAGCTGCGGTTCTTCAGCGGGTCGAGGCGCGTGCCCTCGGAGGCATCGAAGGCGCGCGAACCCGGCGTGCCGTTATCCAGGGCGAAGGCCGCGTTGGTGTTGATTCCGTTGCCCGCGGGCGCGCCGGCCGGCGCGTAGGCCGAGGCACGGCCCGGCGTGGCCGGATCCGGCCCCGGCTCCACCTTGTCGACGGCGTCCGGCGGCGCCTGCCGGCTCTTCTCCACCGCCCGCCAGCGGGCCACGTTGCGCTGGTGCGCCTCGAGCGAGTCGGCGAAGGCGTGGCCGCCGGTACCGTCCGCCACGAAGTAGAGATCCCTGGTCCGGGAGGGGTTGGCCACCGCCTCCAGGGCGGCCCGGCCGGGATTGGCGATCGGGCCCGGCGGCAGGCCCTCGATGACGTAGGTGTTGTAGGGCGTCGGCCGGTCGATCTCGGAGCGCAGGATGCCACGTCCGAGGGTGCCGCGCCCGCCCACAAGCCCGTAGACGATCGTCGGATCGGATTGCAGCTTCATCCGCTTGTTGAGGCGGTTGATGAAGACGCCGGCGACCCGGGGGCGCTCGTCGGCGCGGCCGGTTTCCTTCTCCACGATGGAGGCGAGGGTCACCATCTCGGCCGGAGTCCGCACCGGCACCTCGGCGCTGCGGCGCAGCCAGATCTGGTTCAGAACCTCGCGCTGCTTGGCTTTCATCAGGTTGACGATCTGCTGCCGAGTCGCGCCGCGCTCGAACTTGTAGGTGTCGGGCAGGAGCGAACCCTCCGGCGGGATCTCGTTGATCTCGCCGGTGAGGACGTCGTTCTCGTTGAGGCGGTTGACGATCTGCTCGGAGGTCAGGCCCTCCGGGAAGGTGACGGCGTGCTGGACCTGCCGGCCGGTGGCGATCGTGTCGAGAGCGTCGGAGATGCTCGCATGCGCCTTGAACACGTACTCGCCCGCCCGGAGCGCCGGCCGGCCGCCGAACCGGGCGGCGAACTCGAACAGGCCGGTATGATCGATCACCCCCTCGCGCTTCAGGGTCTCGGCGATCTCGGACGTTCCGCTATGGGTCGGGATCACCACGACCTTGTCGGCCGCCAGGGGGCCCGGCTCGCGTACCTGCCGCTGGAACAGCGTGATCCCGATCATCGCCGCGATGGCGATGACGACCGCGAAGGTCAGCGCCCCGCTGATGAGGCCCACGAAGCCGCTTCGCTCGCGCCCGGGCTTTTCCGGGGGCGGCGGCGCGATGGTCGGCTTGATCGCCTCACCCGGCGAGCGCGGCGAGAGCCGCTGCGGCAGGGCGGGCTCGTCCGTCGGATCCTGCGCGAGAATCTCGGGCGCGGGCGTCTTTGAGCGGCGGAAGAACATCGGGATCCTGTCTGGGCCCGTGCGACCCGTCTCGCGCTGTGGGCCGGGATCGGCTGCCCGCAACCGGATGCGCACGTCGAGCGCTGCGACCCTAGCCGGGTTTGTGGCGAAAATGCCGTTTTGCGGCGCGATAGGGCGCGGATCGGTGCCGTCAGCCGGGTGGCTGACAGGCGGCGCAGAAGAAGGTCGAGCGGTTGGCCTGCACGATGCGGGTGATCGCACCGGCGCAGCCCGGCCGGCTGCAGGGCAGGCCGACCCGGTCGTAGACCCGGAAGGCGTGCTGGAAGGCGCCCGCACTGCCGTCGGTCTGGGCGTAGTCGCGCAGGGTCGAGCCACCGGCCTTCACGGCTTCCTCGAGAACCGTCACGATCGCCTTTGCCAGGGCATTGGCCTTGGGCGTCGGGCGTCCGTCCTGTCTGGCGAGGCTTCCGGCGGGCGTTTCCGGATGCAGGCGCGCCCGGTGCAGCGCCTCGCAGACGTAGATGTTGCCGAGGCCCGCGATCAGGCGCTGATCGAGGAGGGCAGCCTTCAGCGGCGCGATCCTATGCCGGAAGAGCTGCGCGATCACCGCTCCGGTGAGCCCGTCGAGGGGCTCGATGCCCATCCGGGCGAAGTGGCGGCAGGCGGCGAGATCGGCGCTCGGGACGAGATCCATGAAACCGAAGCGGCGGGCGTCGTTGTAGGTCACCGTGGCGCCGGTGCTCATCGCCATGACCACATGGTCGTGCGTGGGCGTGCCCTGGGCCCCTTCCAGGTAGAAGTCCCCCGGTGACAGATTGCTGCCGTCGGGCAAAGCCACGTCGAACCGGCCGCTCATGCCGAGATGCATGACCAGCGTCTCGCCCGAATCGAGCGCGGCGGTGAGGTATTTCGCCCGGCGCGCGAGGCTCGTGACGGTCCGTCCCTCCAGCCGGGCGGCGAAGCGCTCCGGGAACGGGAAGCGCAGGTTGGCCCGGCGCAGGGTGACGCGGGTGAAGCGGGCTCCCACCAGTGCGGGCGCCAATCCCCGCCGCACCGTCTCGACCTCTGGAAGCTCCGGCATCTCTCTCGCGGCTTTGCGTGCGGGCGCCTCGTGCGCCGAAACCGGATATCGGCGGGATCGAGCCGGGCCGCAACCGCGCGGGTCCGGCGCGGTTTGCCGCGCAGGCCGCGTGGGTCGTTGAACAGCGCCGCGCGCGTGGGCCCGGCGGCCTACCGGCGGCGCAGGCGGACGTAGAGGGCGCCGCCGCCGCCATGGTGGCGGGCGGCCTCCTCGAAGCCGAGGACGATCCCGCGCAATTCCGGTCCGCGCAGCCAGTGCGGCACGCTGCGGCGGAGCACCCCACGCTCGGCGAAGGCCTCGGCGTAGCCCGCGCCGCCCTTGCCGGTGACGACCAGCACGTAGGCATGCCCGGCGGCCCGTGCCCGGAGCAGGAAGCCCGTCAGCGCGGCGTGCGCCTCCGCCTGCACCATGCCGTGCAGGTCGATCCGCGCCTCGATCGCCAGCCGCCCGCGCCGCAGGCCGACCTTGGCCGACCGCTCCAGACCGGTGCCCGGTATATGGCGCTGCGGCGGCGGCTGGTACGGCGCGGATGTGGCCGGACGCGGCGGATCCGGCGCCGGCTTCGGCGGATGCTTCGCCCGCGGTGTCTTGGCGGCCGGCGGCGCGCTGGGCTTCAGGATCGGCGCCGACAGGGCCGGCATGGTGGCATTCGGCGCCGCCGGCGGGGTGCCGGTTCCGGGTTTCGCGGATGCCCGATCCGGCAGCGGCGTCACCAGCTTGGCGATCGCGTCCCAGAGCCGGGCTTCTCCCGCGGTCAGGCGGCGCCCGCGGCGCGGGGGCCTCACGGTGCGGCTCCGGGGGCGCCGCCGCGGCGCGGCAGGAGGACGACGAAGCCGATGGGATCGCGGAGGTTTCCGGCGACGGCGCCGGCCTCGGGACCGGTGCCGACGAAGAGGTCGCCGCGGGCCGGGCCGACGATCGCCGATCCGGTATCGGCGGCGATGACGAGGCGCCCGGCCTCCCCCGTGGCTCCGGCCCGCGCCGCGGCGGGGAGGGGGCCCGCGAGCCAGAACGGCAGACCGTAGCGCCAGAGGGTCGAATCCACCGCCAGGCTGAATCCCGGGCTGAGCGGCGCGTTCGCGGCGCCCGGCGGCCCGAGGGCCGGATCGTCCACCGGGGCGAGACGGAAGAAGATGTAGGAGGCGTTGGTGCGGATCAGGCGCTTGGCGATCTCGGGATGCGCCCGCAGCCAGCCGGTCCAGCGGGTGAGCGTCAGGCCTTCCAGGGGCAGGTGCCCCTCCTGAACGATCAGCTTGGCCACCGCTGTGTAGGGGCGGCCGTTGCGCCCGTCATAGAGAACACGCACCGCGCGCCCGTCCGGCAGCCGGACGCGCCCGGACCCCTGGACCTGCAGGACCAGCAGGTCGACCGCGTCGCGCAGCCACAGGAGCGGTTTCGCGCGCGCCCCGAGAGCCCCGTCCTCGATCGCGGCGCGGTCGGGATAGGGGGCGAAGCCCTCCCCGGTGGCGCGGGCGGCGCGCAGGGTCGGGTCGAGCCCCGGACGGGTCTCGCCGGGGCCGAGGGAGATCAGGTCGTCGGGACGGGCGAGCACCGGCGTCGGAAAATCAGGCCCGGGCTCGAGGGAGCCGGTCAGCTCCGGCTCGAAATAGCCGGTCAGGAAGCCCGGCCGATCCGCGCCGGGCCGCGCGATGCGGAAGGCGTCAAACCGATCGCGGAAGAAGGCAGCCGCGTCCGGCACGGGGCCGGCGGCGGCCGCACAGGTTTCGGCGAGGGCGACGGGATCGCCCGCGACGCCGTGGGGCTGGGGCAGGGCGGGCGGCGGTGCCGCGCAGACCCGGCGGAAGGCGTCGAGGGCGGCTGCGGCCTCCGCGCCGGGAAAGCCCGGCAACTCCGCCGGAGCGATCGGTATCAGGTTCGCGCCGCCGACCGCCGCCGGCGCGGCAGAGGCGGGATCGCTCAGGAGGAACGCGAGGAGGGCGGCCCGGACTGTTCCGGACCGGGCGCGGGGGATCGGCACGGCAACTGTGTCACGGCACGCAGGTCACGGGCTCAGGCGCCGGCCTCGGTGGCCACGAGCTGCCAGTTCGGGTCCCGCGAGCCGAGGGCGCGGGAGAAGGTCCAGACATCCGGCACCTCGACCACCGTCTCGGCGCTGCCATCCACCACCTTGCCCTCCGCGTTGCGGGTGGCCGTGATGAGGTTCGACAGGAAGCGCACCGTGACATGCGCCACGCGGTTGCGCACCTCGACGGCCACGATCTCAGCCTTGTCGATCGACACGAAGGTGGTCTCCAGCGTCTGACGGTTGCGCTCGCGCTCCGCGATCGCCCGTTCGAACGCCTCGCCGACCTCCTTGGACAGGAGTCCGCGCAGGGTCTTCCGGTCGCCCTTCGCGAAGGCGATCATGATGGCCTCGTAGGCGGATTTCGCACCCTCGATGAACGCACGCGGATCGAAGCTGGGCTCGGCCTGGATGCAGGCCTCGAGGCCGCGGGCCACCTCGGAACCCGGCTCGGCGATCCCCCGCCAGTCTCGCGGCGCGGCAGCGGGTGGCGGCGCGGCCTGGACCCGGTCGGCACCCGGCAGGCGCACCACGTTGTCACCGTCGGAGCGGGCCTGCGGCTCGGTGCGGCTGCGGTCGACCGGCTTGAACGGCGAGCGCTCGGCGCCGGTCTTCTGACCGAGCACCGAGCGCAGACGCCAGATCACGAAGACGGCCAGCGCGAGGAAGATGATCGTCGTAACGTCGAAACTGTCCTGCATCACCGATCCGATGGTGGCCGCGGCGAGACCCTTGCCCCTTGCTCAGGTCATGCGCGGTGCGGCGCCGGCTAAGCGCGCATAGGTCTGGCCGACTCATATCCGACCAACGCGTCGGGAGCGAGCCGGTTGTGGTGCCCGGTCAACCGATCCCGCGCGTCAATTGCGATACCGGGCGATATGGGTCGCGGGGGCCGCCGGCGCCAGCGCCGCCCCCGCTCGCTTGTCGAGGCTCGGCCCGCGTGTTAGCGGCCCTGCCGTTTGGGCAGTTCCGCGGCGTGATCCAGCGGCTCCCGCCGCGACAGCAATCCGCGCCGGCCCTGCCGGTCGATCGAGAAGGATGATCCGCATGGCCGATTCCCCGGCAGCGAACGGCAATGGCGGCGGCATGCCGCAGGGCGATGTGCCGACCATCAATGCCCTCGCGCAGTACACGAAGGATCTCTCCTTCGAGAACCCGAACGCGCCGCGCTCCCTGCAGCCCAAGGAGGGCCAGGGGCCGCAGATCAACATCCAGGTGAACGTCAACGCGCAGCAGCTCTCCGAGACCGACTTCGAGGTCGAGCTGAAGCTCGAGGGCGACGCCAAGGTCCAGAACGAGGTGCTGTTCGCCTTCGAGGTGACCTATGCGGGGGTCTTCCGGCTCCTCAACATCCCGGCCGACCAGATCCATCCGGCGGTGATGATCGAGTGCCCGCGCCTGCTCTTCCCCTTCGCCCGCCAGATCGTGGCCGAGGCGGTGCGCAACGGCGGCTTCCCGCCCCTGTACATCGACCCGATCGATTTCGTCGGCCTCTACCGGCAGAAGGTGATGGAGCAGCAGGGCGCGACGGGCCCGCTCGCCTCCTGAGGAAGCGACCGGCGGCCGCTCACCGGCCGCCGGGACCGCGATAGGCCGCCGCCAGCGCGCGCAGGGCCTCCGCGGGGCGACCGGCCAAGCGGCGGGCGCGCAGCACGACGAAGGTGCGGGGCAGATCGGGCAGGCCGAACCGGCCGCCGACCTCCACGGCGCCGGACGGTGCCGTGCTCGGCGCCAGGGCCGCCACTGCGAGCCCGGCCATCACCGCCGCGCCGACCGCCAGCACCCCGCCGCCGACGAACACCTCCGTCCAGGCAAGGCCGGCCGCGTCGAGGACGCGCACCGCCGCGCCCCGGACAGTGCAGGGCCCCGCGAGGCCCGCGAGCCGCAGCGTTTCACCCGGCTCGGGCGCGGGAAAATCCGGTGCGGCGAACCAGCCCAGCCGCTCCTCCGCCAGAATCGTCCCGCCGTGCCCGGATTCGTCCTCGGTCCGGAGGATCACCGCGTCGAAGCCGCCCTCGCCGGACGATCCGAACGCCGCCAGGTCGCGCGAGGGCACGATCCGCACTTCCGTGATGAGCCCGGCCCGATCCAGCCCCAGGCGGCGCAGCAGCGCGGGCAGGTCCGGGCCGGCGACGTGATCGCTGATTCCAAGGCTCAGCCGGGCCGGCACCGCGCCCGCCACGTCGGCCACGGCGCTGTCATGGGCCTCCAGCAGACGCCGGGCTGCCGGAAGGAACAGGGCACCCTGCCGGGTCACATCCACGTGCCGCGGAGTCCGGTCCAGGAGGCGTGTGCCGAGCCTGTCCTCCAGGCGCTTCAGGCGCAAGCTGATCGCCGCCTGCGACGTGGCGAGCGCCTCGGCGGCCCGCGTGAAGCTGCCGAGATCGACCACGCGGACGAAGGCCAGAACACCTTCAAGATCGAGGGGCCGATCGATGGTCATAACGAATCCTTATCATAGATACCGTGCGTGATATGTCGCCGTTATCGCGGCCGCGTGCAAATCTGGCGCTCCTTTCAGGAGTGTTCCATGCTGATCGCCCGCTACCGGCATCGTCTGCCGGCCGACTACGCCATGGACAGGATCCGCGAGCGCGTCGCCGCCCGCGCGCCGGCCTGGGACGCGGTGCCCGGCCTCGTCTTCAAGGCTTTCGCGATCGAGGATCGGGCGCGCGGGGCGGCGGCCAACGCCTACAGCTCCCTCTATCTCTGGCAGGATGCCGGCGCAGCCGCCGATTTCCTGGCCGGATCCGGCTTCCGCGCCGTGATCGAGGGCTTCGGCCGCCCTCGGATCGAGACCTGGCTGACCGTCGCCTCCGCCTTCGGACCGGGCGGCTCGGCGCGCACGCTCGCGGAGGAGACCCGGCTCGTCGCACCCGCGGAGGATCTCGCCGGCCTGCGCGACGACGAGGTGAGCCGTGGGCGCGACATCGCGGCGGAACGCGACGTCCTTGCGACCGTGGCCGGCCTCGATCCCGACGGATGGCGGCTCATCCGGTTCACCCTCCGGGCTGAGCCGGCCGCCGCGGCGTCCGAGGCCGAGATCGCCCATCTCGCCGCGCCGGGCCTCGCCGCGACCCGCGGCCGCTGATTCCCCTCCCCAGGAACCAAGCCATGCCTCTGACCCGCATCTCCCTGCGCGCCGGAACGACCGACGCCTACCGGGCCGCCCTCGTTGCGGGGGTCTACGACGCCATGCGCGAGACCTTCGCGGTGCCGGAGGGCGACCTGTTCGCCCTCGTGCATCAGCATGACGCCCCGGATTTCGTCTACGGTCCCGATTATCTCGGGATCCGGCGCAGCAAGCGCCTCGTGATCATCCAGATCACCGCCAACGCCACGCGCGGCACCGAACAGAAGCGCGCCCTCTACGCCGCCGTGACGCGCAATCTCACGCGCGATCCCGGCTTGGCGCCGGCGGATGTCTTCATCAACCTCGTCGAGGTCAGCCCGGAAAACTGGTCGTTCGGAGACGGGCTGATGCAGTACGGCCCGCCTGAACCGTGACGCCTGAGAGAGCGAAGCCGCAGGGCTGCCCGTGCGGCGAAGCGGCGGCGATCCGGGCTTGACCGTTCCAGGGTCCAAGTACAGGTCCGGGGCCCGAAACGGCTCCAGGATCGCATGGCTCCCACCGCTAACCTCGCCCTGATCAACCTGTTCATCGGAGACATCCAAGGCGGCCTCGGACCCTTCCTCGGAACCTGGCTGGCGCAATCGGCCTCTTGGAGCCCGGCCCGGGTCGGGTTCGTCATCACCCTGGTGGGGATCGGCACGCTGTTCCTGAGCGGTCCATTCGGTGCCCTGGTGGACCGGTTCCCGCGCCCGCGTCTGCTGATCGCTCTGGCCTGCGGTGCGATCCTGGCGGGAACGCTGCTGCTTCTGCCGGCCCGCAGCGTCCCGGCGGTGCTGGGCGCGCAGCTCCTCGCCGCGGCCGGAGGCACCCTGCTGCTGCCCGCCGTCGCGTCGCTGACCCTGGGGATCGTCGGGAAGGAGCGGTTCCCCACCCAGCAGGGGCGCAACCAGGCCTTCAATCACATCGGAATCCTGGTCGCGGCGGGCGGGATCAGCCTCGGGACCGGCTATTTCGGCCCGGCGATCGCGTTCTGGGTGCTCGGCGGCATGGCGCTGGCGGCGATCGTCGCGACACTGACGACGCCGGTCGGAGCCTGGAACCGCCGCCGTGCCGTCGGCTGGAAGGAGGACGATTCGGACGAGCCGGAGCGCGGGGGCATCCGCCAGCTCCTGGGGAATCGCCGCCTGCTGGTGTTGACGGTGGCGCTGAGCCTGTTCAATCTCGGCAATGGCGGCATGCTCTCGCTGCTCGGCCAGAAGCTGGTGGCGACCGCGGCCGACGCGACGACCTGGACGGCCCGCTACGTGATGGTCGCGCAGCTGGTGATGGTCCCGGTGGCGCTGTTTGCCGGATCGCTCGCCGACAAGCGTGGCCGCCGCCAATTGCTGATGGTCGCCTTCGCCGTCCTGCCGGTACGGGCGCTCCTGTCAGGCCTGATCGACGATCCCGTCTGGCTGATCGCCGCCGAGGTGCTGGACGGCGTCGCCTCGGGCATCGTCGGGGTGGCCGTGCCGGTGGTGGTCGCGGACCTGACCTGGGGATCGGGACGAACCCAGACGGCCCTCGGCAGCGTCAACGCCGTGCAGGGCGTCGGTGGCGCGCTCTCGGGCTGGTATGGCGGCCTGTCCTACGGGCTGTTCGGCTGGACCGGCGCCTTCCTGGCCCTCGGCGTGCCGGCGCTCGTCGCGCTGGCGCTGGTGATCTGGCTCGACGCCACCCCCGAGCCCGGCCGGCGCCGGCGCCGGCGGGAGCTGCGCAGCGCCGCCATTCAGGAGGCGTGAGGCGCCGCCCGAACCGGCTTCTCGGTCATGCGCCTCGCATCGTCCCGTCCTCGCGGGTGCAGCGAAGCAGTCCTGACAGCGCCCCGTCGGCCACGCGCGCGCTGCCGACGGCCGCTTCACCGGGCCCGCGAGGACGGGCCCGGTGAGCCGGCGACCCTCGAAAACACGAAAGCCCGGCCGCGGGGCCGGGCTTCGGGACGACGATGCTGCGCCGCGCGGCTCAGCCGATATACGGGCTGCCGGTGGCGGCCGGGAACCGGTCGGCCAGCGCGCGGCGGAGTTTCTCCAGGGCGCGGTTCTCGATCTGGCGGACCCGCTCCTTCGAGATGCCGAGCCGCTGACCCAGAGCCTCCAGGGTCGCCTGATCCTCCGCGAGGCGCCGCTCGCGCAGGATGCGCAATTCGCGCTCGGACAGGACCGTCAGGGCCTGCTGAAGCCAGCTGAGGCGACGCTCGCCATCGACCGTGGCGCTCACGGTCTCGTCCGGCAGGGCGGCGCCGTCGACCAGGAAATCCATCCGCTCCGAGGACGCGTCGCTGTCCTCGCCCACGGGGGCGTTGAGCGACATGTCGGGGCCGGACAGGCGCGCATCCATCAGCGCGACGTCGTCGCGCGAGACGCCGATGGCGTTGGCGATGCGCCGGTGGATCTCGTCACCGACATGCTCCTCGGTGGATTGCATCAGCCGGGCGCGCAGCCGGCGCAGGTTGAAGAACAGGGCCTTCTGGGCCGAGGAGGTGCCGCCGCGCACGATCGACCAGTTGCGCAGGATGTAATCCTGGATCGAGGCCCGGATCCACCACGTCGCGTAGGTGGAGAAGCGGACATCCCGCTCCGGCTCGAAACGGGCGGCGGCCTCCATCAGGCCGACATGACCTTCCTGAACCAGATCGGCCATCGGCAGGCCGTAGTGACGAAAACGCCCCGCCAGGGCGATGACGAGGCGCATATGGGCCGAGATCAGACGGTGGAGGGCCCGCTCGTCCCGCTCGTCCTTCCATCGGACGGCGAGGCCACGCTCTTCTTCCCTCGCCAGAAAGGGTGCCTCCATGGCAGTCCGTATGAACTGCCGTCGAATTCCCGCGATCTCAGCCATCCGCCTGCCTCTTGTTGCCGAGTGCTGTTGCGGCGCCGGGCCAATGCCGCGACGCCAGGCAACCGACAACGGGAGGCCAAACGCGAAAGTTCCGTCCCGCTGCCCCAGAATGCGACAGCCGGGCAGCCACGATTTCGTGTTCCGTCCGGATGACATGGGATCGCCGGTCGCGCCGTCCAGTCCAGGATCCGCAAAACGACGGCGCGGAGGCGCTGTCCCGATTCCGCGACGCATAAAAAAACCCGGCCCCCAGGGCCGGGTTCTCTGCCGTCTGTTGGGAGAAGCGCGCCTCAGGCGGCTTCCTCCTGAAGGTCGTCGCCCTCGTTGTCCCCTTCGGCCTCGGCCTCGGGCTCGGCCTCGTTCTTGGCCCGGCGGGGCGACTTGGCGAGGCTCTGCTCGATCAGCTTCAGCGCCTCGGTCTCGGTGATGCGGTTGACCGAGGAGATCTCGCGCACGATCCGGTCCAGGGCGGCCTCGTAGAGCTGCCGCTCGGAGTAGGACTGCTCGGGCTGGGCCTCGGAGCGGAACAGGTCGCGCACGACCTCCGTCACCGAAAGCAGATCGCCCGAGTTGATCTTGGCCTCGTATTCCTGGGCGCGGCGCGACCACATGGTGCGCTTGACCCGGGCACGGCCGGTCAGCAGGTCGAGCGCCTTCTTCACCAGTTCCGGCTCGGCGAGCTTGCGCATGCCGACGCTGTTGGCCTTCGCGGTGGGGACGCGCAGGACCATCTTGTCCTTCTCGAACGAGACGACGAACAGCTCAAGCTTGTAGCCCGCGATCTCCTGCTCCTCGATCGCCGTGATGCGACCGACGCCGTGGGCCGGATACACGACAGCCTCGCCGGTCTTGAAGCCCTGCCGGCCTGCGGTCGTCGTCTTCTTGGCTGTGGTCATGCGAGAAGGGCCTCCACTGGCGCGCAGCGTTCGGCGCCGCGCGAAACCGTGTTCTTCCGGGCGGGACACCCGGTCTGCCTCGCCGCTCCCGAGACCCCGCGCGCAGCACGAGATTCTCGGTCGTTCCCCGGCGCGGCCGTGCGAACGCCTTGCCCGCCCACCGAAGTCAGTTCGGCGGTCGGGCGCGTACTACTCCTAACCCGCGAAGATCGAAGGTGTTTCGGCCGGAGGGAGCACGTCAGGCGCGAGCGACGGCAGGCGGATTGTCTACCACAATCCGGCGCGCAGATCAAAGCATCCCTGAAGACGCACGCGCGGGCCAAGCGCGGCGCCAAAGAGTTTTACACTGGTGCGGCGGGACAGGAATGACCTGACCGCGTATCAGGGCTTCGTATGACGCAGCCCCATCGCGCAGTTCAACGGCGGGGCGGCGTCAGGTCCTGCGGATCTCGGCCAGGTTCAGTCGCCGGAACCGGGGTTGGGCGAGAAATGCGCCTCCAGCTTCCCGGACTTGCCATCCCACTCCTTGGCGTCGGCCGGCGCCTCTTTCTTCTGCGTGATGTTGGGCCAGGTCTTGGCGTAGTCGGCGTTCAGCTTCAGCCACGTGTCGAGATTCGACTCCGTGTCGGGCTTGATCGCCTCGGCGGGGCATTCCGGCTCGCAGACACCGCAATCGATGCACTCGTCCGGGTGAATGACGAGCATGTTCTCGCCTTCGTAGAAGCAATCCACCGGACAGACCTCGACGCAGTCCGTGTACTTGCACTTGATGCAATTGTCGGTGACGACGTAGGTCATCGGATGTCTTCGTCCTAAAACTCGACTCGGCCCGGGCGGAGCCTGGGGACGGCCCGCATGCCCCGGGGGGCGCTGCGAGGGAAACGCCGGTGAGGCCCGGCGCGGAGCCGGGCCTCGGAGGCCCACGGCTCTAGACGCTGCCTCCCGGGCTGACAAGCGTGCGGGCGCCGCATGCGGTTCGTGCCGGGTCGCTCGCGCGGTCTCTGTGGCGCGGCCTCATCACTCGGGCGGCTCTTCCGGCCGGGCGCTGCCCGACAGGTCGTCGTAGAGCAGCCGCGCCTCGGGGGCCGGGCCCCGCCGCAGGCCGAGTCCGAGCACCCGCACCGCCAGGGTCGCGTGCGGCGCGGCGACCGTCACCACATCGCCGACGCCGATGGCTTTCGCGGGATTCTCGGCCCGGATTCCGTTCACCCGCACGAAGCCGTCCGAGGCCAGCCGTGCCGCGAGCGACCGGGTCCGGGCGAAGCGCGCGAACCACAGCCACTTGTCGAGGCGCTGCCGATCCTCCCGCATCCGCGGCGGGGATCAGCGTTTCCCGCCGTCGCCGGCTTCGAGCTGCGCCTTGAGCGCAGCCAGCTTGGCGAAGGGCGAATCCGGATCCGGCGCCCGCTCACGCCGCGGCGGCCGCTGGTCGGGCCGCGGGCCGGCATGGCGCTGCTCCGCATTGCGCTGATCGTCGCGGCGTTCCGGCCGGCCGGCCTCGAAGCGGTCGCGGCGCGGACCGCGATCCCGCCCGGGGCGGGGGCCGCCGCCATCGCCCTCGGCCCGACGCTGCTCGGGCCGACCGCCCTCCGGACGGCCCGGTCCCGCATTCTGGCCCTGCTGGCCGCCGTCCCGGCCGCGACCGGGACCGCGGGGACGGTTCTGCGGACGCTGGTGCGCCGGGCGCTGATGCCGCTGCAGCCGCCAGACCTCGATCTGGGGGATCTCGGTCTCCGGTCCGCCCTCCGCAAGCGCGTCCGCCGGGGTGGCCGGATCCGTGTCTGCGGCAGCTTCGGCCGGATCCGCCTCGGCCGTCACGGGTGCGGCCTCGCCGGCTTCGGCCGCGGGCTCGAGCGCAGGCGCGGCCTCGACGGGCGCTTCGGCCGGGACGGGCGCGGCCTCGATTTCGGCTGCGGCGTCCGCGGGCGCCTCCGTCACGATCTCGGCGGCCGGACCCTCAGCGGCCGCGGGGGCTGCGGCCTCCTCGGTCGCCGTCCGGGTCTCGGTGCCGGTCGCCTCGGCTCCTTCAGAAGCCTCCGCAGCCGGGGGCTCGTCTCCGGCGGGTTCGACGGCGGCGGCCTGCGCGTCGACGGCCTCGTCGGAGGCCGCTTCAGCCGCGGCTGCCGGTGCGGCCGGCGTCGTGGCAGCGGCCGGGACGAGCGGCACCGTGATGGCGGGGCCGGGCCGCGTCTCCGCGTTGTAGCCGAGCGACTTTAGGATGGAGGCGAAATCCTCGCCCGAGCAGCCGACCAGCGAGGTCATGCCGACGGTGGCCACGAAGCCGTCGCCGTCGGCGGTGCCGTCCGGCGGGGCGCCCGGCGTGGTGCCGGGCCGATAGGCGATCGCCGGGCGGATCAGGTCGGCGAGCCGCTCCAGGATGTCGACGCGCACGGCCCGCTCGCCGCTGACCCGGAAGCCGGCGGCGCGGTAGAGCCCCTTGGCGATCTCGCGGTCGACCTTGATCGAGGTGCGGCCGGAGCCGGCCAGATGCGCGATCTCGTCGAGGCCGCGCTGGTCGAGGCCGCCGTTGCGCAGGGCCCAGAGCTGGGCCGCGAGCGTCCGGGGCGCCGGCTTGAGCAGGGCCGGCAGGAAGATGTGGTAGGCGCCGAAGCGGACGCCGTGGCGGCGCAGCGCCCCGCGGCCGTCCTGGTCGAGGCTGCGCATCTCGTGCGCCACCTTGGAGCGCTCCAGCACGCCGAGCGCCTCGACCACCTGGTAGCCGATGCCCTTGGCAAGACCGGTGAGGTCGGCCGCGGTCTCGATCTCCATGAGCGGGCCGAGCAGGCGCACGATATAGGCCTTCAGCCACGCATCCAGGCGCGCCTCGACCTTCTCGCGATGGGCGCCGGTGAGGCTATCGTCCGCCAGCAGACGGATCTGCGGGGCGAACAGCTTCTCGCCGGGCGTGAGCTTGGCGACGGGCGCACCGGTCCACCGGATCGTCCCGTCATGCGCGAGCACGAGCGTCGAATCAGCGGTCGCGGCGAATCGTTCGGCCCGCGCCTCGATCTCGCCGGCGAGCGCCTTCTCGGCGGCGCTCCTCAGAGTCTTGGCCTCGTGCCCCTCCGCGCTGGCATCGGGAACGAACAGGAATCCGTGAAGGTGGCCGACATGCTGACCCTCGACGGTAACGTCACCGTCGGGGGTGATCTGGGCTTCGAGCATCGTGTTCTCTCTCAGGCGCCGCATCAGGACGCTTGTGCGCCGGTCGACGAAGCGGCTCGCGAGGCGTTCGTGCAGGGCGTCGGACAGCCTGTCCTCTACCCGACGCGTCTCGCCCTGCCAATGTTCTGGGTCGCGCAGCCAATCGGGACGGTTTGCCACGAAGGTCCAGGTGCGTCCCTGCGCGATCCGGCGGGACAGCGTGTCGATGTCGCCGTCGGTGCGGTCGATCATCGCCACCTGCTCGGCGAACCATGTGTCGGGGATCCGGCCGGCCATGCCCTTCATGAGGAATCGGTAGAGCTGGGCCACGAGGTCGGCATGCACCTGCGGGTGGACCTTGCGGTAGTCCGGCACGCCGCAGACGTCCCACAGCCTCCGGACAGTGGCGGCGCTCCGCGCCATGTCG
This sequence comes from Methylobacterium sp. P1-11, assembly GCF_008329595.1. Lineage (NCBI taxonomy): Bacteria > Pseudomonadati > Pseudomonadota > Alphaproteobacteria > Hyphomicrobiales > Methylobacteriaceae > Methylobacterium > Methylobacterium sp. P1-11. The sequence goes on along the minus strand of NZ_NPKS01000005.1, from coordinate 214,861 downwards.
CGGATGTCGTCCTCCTTCATCAGGATCTCGAGCGCCTGCTGGTCCTCGCCCATCGGGGCGCGGGTCAGGCCTGATTCGCGCGGGTGCTCGTCCAGGCTCGCCTGCAAGCCCTCCAGGCTGCCGAAGCTGAGATCCGGGTTGCGCCATTGCAGGATGCGCAGCGGGTCGAAATCGTGGCTCTCCAGGCGCTCCACCAGTTCGGCCTCGAAGGGCGGGCAGCGGCCGGTGGAGCCGAAGGTGCCGTCCGCGAGGTGGCGCCCGGCCCGGCCGGCGATCTGGCCCATCTCGGCGGGGGTGAGCTTGCGGAAGCGGGTGCCGTCGTATTTCCAGTTGGCCGCGAAGGCGACGTGGTCGACGTCGAGGTTGAGCCCCATCCCGACCGCGTCGGTGGCGACGAGGTAGTCGACGTCCCCCGCCTGGTACATCTCGACCTGGGCATTGCGGGTCCGGGGCGAGAGCGCGCCCAGCACCACCGCGGCCCCGCCCCGCTGGCGGCGGATCAGCTCGGCGATCGCGTAGACCTCCTCGGCCGAGAACGCCACGATGGCGGTGCGCCGGGGCAGACGCGACAGCCGCTTCTCCCCGGCGAAGGAGAGCTGCGACAGCCGCGGCCGGGTCGTGGTGTGGACGTTCGGGATCAGGCTCTGGACCAGCGGCAGCATGGTCGAGGAGCCGATCAGCAGGGTCTCCTCCCGGCCGCGCACGTAGAGCAGGCGGTCGGTGAAGACGTGGCCGCGGTCCATGTCGGCGGCGAGCTGGATCTCGTCGATGGCGACGTAAGCCACGTCGAGGTCGCGGGGCATCGCCTCGATGGTGCAGATCCAGTAGCGCGGCCGGTCCGGCTTGATCTTCTCCTCACCGGTGACCAGCGCGACCTTCTCGGGGCCGACCTTGGCGACGACGCGCAGATAGACCTCCCGGGCGAGCAGCCGCAGGGGCAGCCCGATCATGCCGGTCGGGTGTGCGAGCATCCGCTCGATGGCGAGATGCGTCTTTCCGGTATTGGTCGGCCCGAGGACCGCGGTGACGCCGCGGGCGCGGGCATCGCGGGACAGCGAGCGGCTGGGCGAGGGGCGGAGCAGCGCGTCGATGGTCGGCGGTTCCTTCGGCCGGGACGGCCGTCGCGGCGCCGTCGCGGCGCGGAAGGCGGGCTCGACCGGCCGGTCGCGTCAGGGACGGTAGGGCCGGTACGATCCTCCCCCATATGGGATGCCGCCCCCGCCAGGTCCAATCTCCGGCGTGATCATCGGGTAGACGTCGATCTGCGTCGTCGGCGTGCCCGGCTGGGGTGCGACATCGGCGCAGAGCGTTTGAGGGACCGCCACGAGGGGACCGCGGCGCGGCGGCTTGTTCTCGACGACCTCGGCCGACGAGAAGGCGTCGCCGCCGCAACCGGGCTCGGCAGTGCCGGCGCTCAGGGGCTGGGCGGCGGCCGGGCCGGTGAGCGCGGCCAGGGCAAGGGCGATTCGGAGAGCGGACGGTCGCATGCGCGAATTATCGCGCGGAACGTGAAGATTCCCCCCACCGTCGCGCGGGAAGATCGCGGAGGCCGCGTCGACCGAGGGTTGCGAGCCGGTCGCGGATCAGTCCACGCCCTCGACGAGGACCACCTCGCCGATCCCCGCGGGCCGGCGCCTGGCCACGGCGGCCTGGTATTCGGGCGAGAAGTAGTAGGTGCGGGCCGCCTCGTAGGACTCGAACTCCAGCACGACGTTGCGCGGACGGCCCTCGCCCTCCAGCGCCTCGCAGCGGCGTGCAGCCGTATTTGCGCATGGCCTCGGAGGCCATGGCGGCGTATTCCTTGTAGGTGTCCGGGTCGGTGACCGTCATCCGGACGATGATGTAGCCCTTGGGCATTGGCTGGCCTCCCTGGCGCGTCTGCCGCGCCGCGCGGACGTGCCGGGAAAGCCGCCGACGGTCAAACCGCCGCTACTGCCCGGACAGGCTCGCCTGCGCGACGCTGGTGCCGGCAGCGCCCGCCGTCCCGGTCGCGCCCGCGGTGCCGCCCTGGCTCCAGCGCGTCGCCTCGATGATGTTGGTGCCGATCGTGGTGAGCACCGAGATGCGCAGCGGGATCAGGACGCGGGTCCCTTCGACGGGAGCGAGCCAGACCGACATCTCGCGGTTCTCCTCCATGAACTTCACCCCCGGCCGGTCCGGGCGGTGGCCGGCCACCGCCTGGTAGCGGGCGGTGCAGACGAGGACCGGGCCGGCATAACCCGGCTTCTGCACCGGGCGGGTCTCGGCGTAGTTCAGCACCACGTTGAAGCGCGTGGCGCCGTCGAAGACCGGAAGGGTCCGGTTGCAATTCTCCGGGTCCAGGGGCTCGCCGCGCCCCTGGGTCGGCATCAGAAGGGCGCTGACCGGATCGATGATGCCGCGCTTGTTGGCGGCGGTGACCGGCACGCGGTCCTGCATGTCGACGAGGGGCGGCGTGACCTCGGCCTGGACCACGTTGCCGTGCGCCAGGGCCATGCGCACCGCGATGCCGGAACTCGCCGTCTGGGTCGCGATGGCGAAGGCGCCGGGCTGCGGTGCTGCCGTGAAGCTGCCGGAGGCCCGGGCCGAGCCCTTGCCGCCGGTGATCGCGCCGACGAGGCCCGTGAGCACCGCCGACACGTCCATGAGGTAGCGGTCGCGGTCGAAGGACCCGGCCAGGCGCGCCGTGCCGATCGGCAGGCCGGCGAGGTTGATGCCGTAATCGACCGCCACGGTTGCGGCGGCCGCAGCGGCCCGCTTCGAGCGCGACGCGCGCGCTGCGGCATCGGTCGGGGCCGCGAGGGCGGCGACCGCGAGGAGGCTGACCGCGAGACGCCCGGCAGCGTGCTTTGTCACAGGCTTGATCATCCGACGGACTGGCGTGGCGCTCATGATCCGGATCGCATCCCAGGATGGGCAATCCGAGACACGTGCTCGGACAGACCCTCTCGAACACACCCGCTCGTCGGCCGCCTCTCGACGCCCGAAGCCGGGAGAGACGCCTTCCTGCAGGTGGAAGAAGGCTATATCCCGGCATCGTGGTTAACAGACCGTTGGGCGGCTGCCGCGGCCGCGGCGTCGGCCGGCACCTTGACGCACCGCGGCTTCGTCGCCTATAGGCTCGCGCCTTCAACAGGACTCCGCCGGACCTGGAAGACGCAATGGGCGCCGCCCGCTGCGACGATGATCGCGCTGGCCGCGATCGGGTCTGTTCGGGCGGAACGAGACGGGATCGTTTTTTATCATGGCACGCCGCTGCGAACTCACCGGCAAGGCCGTTCAGGTCGGCCACCTCGTGAGCCACTCGAACCGCAAGACCAAGTGCCGGTTCCTTCCGAACCTGTGCAACGTCACCCTTCAGTCCGACGCGCTGGGCAAGCGCGTTCGCCTGCGGGTCACCGCACATGCCCTGCGCTCGGTGGAGCACCGCGGCGGCCTCGACGCCTTCCTGATCAAGGCCGGCGAGGGCGACCTGTCGCAGACCGCCCGCCTCCTGAAGCGCGAGATCCACAAGAAGCTCGCCGAGGCTCCGGCCGCCGCGGCCTGAGCCCCAGGCTTCGCGCCTTCCTTATCGGACGGGTTGAGCCGCCGTGGCCCTTGAGGCCGCGGCGGTTTCCGCTTGAGCGCCGGGCAGTCTGAGACGGACAACCCCGTTCACGGCCTCATCCTGAGATACCCGCGCCAGCGGGCCTCGAAGGAGGGCTCCAGGGATCGCGCGGCCGGCCGGATCCCTCCTTCGTCGCGGCTTCGCCGGAGCTCAGGACGAGGGGGGACGGACAGGCTGGAGGCGGGAGCACGGCAGTGGCCGCGCTGCGGACACGCTCAGCGCCGCCCCCCTGCTGTCCGCAGCATCCGGCCCGTCGGCGCGGACGCGCCGTCCTCCTCGAACAGTTCCGCCAGCTTCTCGGTCATCGCGCCACCGAGTTCCTCGGCGTCGATGATCGTCACGGCACGGCGATAGTAGCGCGTCACGTCGTGGCCGATGCCGATGGCGAGAAGCTCCACCGGCGAGCGCGTCTCGATCTCCTCGATCATCCAGCGCAGGTGCCGCTCCAGGTAGTTGCCGGCGTTAACCGAGAGGGTCGAATCGTCGACCGGCGCGCCGTCCGAGATCACCATCAGGATCTTGCGCTGCTCCGGCCGGCCGAGCAGGCGCTTGTGCGCCCAGTCGAGCGCCTCGCCGTCGATATTCTCCTTGAGCAGCCCCTCGCGCATCATCAGGCCGAGGTTCTTGCGCGCGCGGCGCCAGGGTGCGTCGGCCGACTTGTAGACGATGTGGCGCAGGTCGTTCAGGCGGCCGGGATTGACCGGCTTGCCGGCGGCGAGCCACGCCTCGCGGCTCTGACCGCCCTTCCAGGCCCGGGTGGTGAAGCCCAGGATCTCCACCTTCACGCCGCAGCGCTCCAGGGTCCGCGCCAGGATGTCGGCGCAGGTCGCCGCCACGGTGATCGGCCGGCCGCGCATCGAGCCCGAATTGTCGAGGAGCAGCGTGACGACCGTGTCGCGGAAATTCGTGTCCTTCTCCTGCTTGAAGGAGAGGGGCTGGTACGGGTCGATGACCACGCGCACGAGCCGTGCCGGATCGAGCTGGCCCTCTTCCAGATCGAAATCCCAGGCGCGGTTCTGCTGGGCCAGGAGTCGCCGCTGCAGCCGGTTGGCGAGGCGCCCGACCACGCCCTGCAGGTGCGAGAGCTGCTTGTCGAGGTAGGAGCGCAGGCGCGACAGCTCGTCGGCGTCGCACAGCTCCTCGGCGTGAATGACCTCGTCGAACCGGGGGTTGAACACCCGGTATTCCGGCCCGCGGGCCTCGTTGCCCTGCCGCTGCGGCGGGCGCGACGCTTCCGAGGCCTCCTCGGATTCCGCGTCCTCGGCCTCCTCGGGCAACTCGCCCGAGGGCGCGTCGGCGGATTCCTGAGCGCCATCCTCGATCTCGTCGGAGGCCTCCTCGGAGGTCTCGATCTCGGCGCGCTCGCCCTGGCTCTTCTCCTCCGAATCGCCCTCGCTCGGATTCTGCTCGTCGTCCTGGGCGTCGTTCTCGTCGTCGTTCTCGTCGTCCTCGGCGTCGAACGGCGTCTCGTCCGACATGTCGAGGGAGGTGAGGAGGTCGCGCACCGAGCGGGCGAACTTGCGCTGGTCCTCGATCGAGCCGAGCAGCCCGTCGAGATTCGGGCCGGCCTTGGCCTCGATATGCTCGCGCCACAACTCGACGATCTTGGCGGCGGCCTCGGGCGGCTTCTGACCGGTCAGGCGCTCGCGCACCATCAGGGCGACCGCGTCCTCCATCGGGGCGTCGGCCCGGTCGGTGATGTTTTCGTACTTGCCGCCCCGGTGGTAGCGGTCCTCCAGCATCGCCGTGATGTTGCTGGCGACCCCCGCCATCCGGCGCGAGCCGATCGCCTCGACCCGGGCCTGCTCGACCGCGTCGTAGACCGCCCGGGCGGCGGCATTCTCGGGGGCGAAGCGGCGATGCAAGGCGACGTCGTGACAGCCGAGGCGCAGCGCCATGGCGTCGGCGTTGCCGCGCAGCACGGCGACGTCCTGCGCCGAGAGCTTGCGCGGCGGCTCGGGGAGGCGCGCCTTGTCGCCGGTGAGCGCCGGCCGGTCGGTGGCGTAGGTGACCTCGACCTCGGAGCGCCGCGCGATGGCGCGCAGGCACCCCGCCACCGAGCGCTTCAGGGGCTCGGCCACGGGTTCGCGGCGCTCGCCGGGCTTGCGGTTGGAGATGGACATGCGGGCTACTTCTTCGCGGAATCGAGATCGAAGGGGCGAGCCCGGATCTCATCCCAGCTGTAGGGACAGGCAGACGGAAACTCGTCCGGCATCAGATGGGTCTCGTCGGCGGCCCAGTCGCGCGCGTCCGGGTAGGCCTGTGCCAGAGCCTCCTCGAGGCGGGCCTTGAGGCTCGGGCTCTCGGTCAGCAGACGGTCGAAGCGGCGGCGTTGCTCGCGGATCGAGTAGATCCAGCTCGGCGTGCGGTGCTCGGGCTGCTGATCCCACTTCAGCATGTGCATCAGGAGGACGCGCAGACAGCTGTAGAGCTTGGAGAATTCGCGCCTCGACACGTCCTCCAGCTCCTCCGCGACGCGCTCGACGTCGATCTCGTCGAACCGGCGGGCGCGGAGCAGGGCGACCTGCTCCCGCGCCCAGCTGTGAAGGTCGTCCTCGTAGCGCGTGCGGATGGCCGCGGACGAGGTGTCCACGTCCATCACAGCGGTCTCGGCCGGACGCGCCACGGGCTCCTCCATGCGGGTCAGCTCAGCGCGACGTTCACCGCGCTCTCGGGCAGCTCCTTGCCGAAGGCGCGCTGGTAGAACTCGGCCACCAATGTCCGCTCCAGCTCGTCGCACTTGTTCAGGAAGGTCACCCGGAAGGCGAAGCCGATATCCTTGAAGATGTCGGCGTTCTCGGCCCAGGTGATCACCGTGCGGGGGCTCATCACGGTGGACAGGTCGCCGTTCATGAAGGCGTTGCGGGTGAGATCGGCCACGCGCACCATCCGGTTGACGATGTCGCGGCCCTGGTCGCTCCGGTAATGGGTGGCCTTCGAGAGCACGATGTCGACCTCGCGGTCGTGCGGCAGGTAGTTCAGCGTGGTGACGATCGACCAGCGGTCCATCTGGCCCTGGTTGATCTGCTGCGTGCCGTGATAGAGGCCCGACGTGTCGCCGAGGCCCACCGTGTTGGCGGTGGCGAACAGCCGGAAGGCCGGGTGCGGGCGGATCACGCGCTTCTGGTCGAGCAGCGTCAGGCGGCCCGACAGCTCCAGCACGCGCTGGATCACGAACATCACGTCCGGACGCCCGGCATCGTACTCGTCGAACACGAGCGCGACGTTGTTCTGCAGCGCCCAGGGCAGGATGCCGTCCTGGAAGGCGGTCACCTGCTTGCCGTCCTGCAGGACGATCGCGTCCTTGCCGACGAGGTCGATGCGCGAGACGTGGCTGTCGAGGTTGATCCGGATGCACGGCCAGTTCAGCCGGGCGGCAACCTGCTCGATATGGGTCGACTTGCCGGTGCCGTGATAGCCGGTGACCATCACCCGGCGGTTGCGCGCGAAGCCGGCCAGAATCGCCAGAGTCGTCTCCCGGTCGAAGATGTAGTCCGGATCGAGATCCGGCACGTGCTCCTCGGGCTCGGAATAGGCCGGGACCTTGAGGTCGAGGTCGATGCCGAAGACCTCGCGGACGGAGATGGTGCGGTCGGGGAGCCGGGCGGGCGTATCGTCAGAGAGCATTCGGAACCTCGTGAGGCGCGGGCGCTCCACTCCCAACAGTGAAGCATCTGCGCGGAAGAACGTCGAGCCGGGCCTCCGCGGCGGGGCGGAGCCATCCTTAGACGGCGACGCGCGCGCGCGCCACCGACCGGCATGGATCCCATATAGGGTCGCCCCGCGCGGTTTGCCCTATCCTGGATGCGATCCGGCCTGCATCCTTCGTGCCGCGGTCAGCAGAGCCCGGCCGCGCGCAGCACGTCGTGGGCGCGGATGATGTCGCGCAGCCGCTCCTCGAACGACCGGTCGCCGCCATTGGCATCCGGGTGGAAGCGCTTCACCAGCACCTTGTACTGCGCCTTGATGGCGGCCGTATCGGCGGTCTCCTCGAGCCCCATCACGTCGAGGGCCCGGCGGACCGTGGCCGAGTGTTTGGGCTTGCGCGGCTCCTCGGGCTGGCGGGCACGCCGACGGGCGTCGCCGACGCCCTCGCCGCGCAGGATGCCGAGCGGGTCGACATAGGCCCAGTCCCGAACCGGCTCGTCCGCGGGCTTCGCCTCGCCCGTCCGGTTCACGCCCATCGCCCAGGTCGGACGATGTCCGATGATCGCGTCCTTTTGGTAGGCCTGGACGGCGGCATCGTTCATGCCGTCGAAGTAGTTGTAGGTGGCGTTGTAGGCGCGGACATGGTCGATGCAGAAGCGCCAGTACTGGCCTTCCGCCTTCCGGCCCTTCGGCGCCCGATACAGGCCCGGATGGGTGCAGCCCGGGCTCTCGCAGCCGGCCTCGGCCGCGGGCTTCGGCTCGTCGCAGGACGGTTTGATCCGGATGCTGTCGAACAGGCGCGAGTTGAGATCCATGACGAGCCGATTATGAGGGGGCGGACCTGAGACACAAGGGCACCGGGCCTGATGACGCATGCGCGGGATCGGGCTTGACGGCGGCCCACGAACACGACGCGAGGGCACGATGGCGGATGGTGCGGGCGCGGGCGGCACCCTGCGGGACTGGATGGAGGCGCGGCTGCAGGAGCAGCTCGCGCCGGCGCGGCTCGACGTGATCGACGAGTCGCATCTGCATGCCGGCCATGCCGGGGCACGGCCGGGGGGCGAGACCCATTACCGGCTCGACATCGTCGCGTCGGCATTCGAGGGCAAGAGCCGCGTCGAGCGGCACCGCTTGGTGAACGCGCTGCTCGACGACGCGTTCAAGCGGGGCCTGCACGCCCTCGCGCTCCGCGCCCGCACGCCGGCCGAGGCCGCCTGAAGTCGCCGCGGCCCGCGGCGGCTCGGGTTCGCGCGACGCCGCGGTCTTTGCGAGCGGAGCGAGGCAATCCAGCCGCGCCACCCTTGGCTATGTCGCGCTGCGCCGGGTCGCTTCGCTGCGCTCGCGACGACGGAGAGACGATTTCGATGGCGCGCCATGAGCGGAACGGGGGGCACAGGCGGGATATGGTGACGCGGGCGTCGATCCGCATCCTTCGCCGCATCGGCCCCGCGCCCGACGCGGCAGCGCCGCGCGCCGTCAGCGCGCTGCCGGGGAGGCCGCCATGTCCCTGCGGGTGACGCCGCGCATCGCCATCGCCGAGGACGAGATCGAGCTGTCCTTCATGCGCGCCTCGGGGGCAGGCGGCCAGAACGTCAACAAGGTCGAGACCGCGGTCCAGCTCCGATGGGCGGCCCTCGCGTCGCCCTCCGTGGATGATCGCGTCAAGGCGAATCTCGTGCGGCTCGCCGGGCGGCGCATGACCAAGGACGGCGTCCTCGTCCTCGCCGGGCAGCGGCACCGGACGCAGGAGCGCAACCGGGCCGATGTCCTGCAGCGCCTCGTCGATCTCGTGGCGGAGGCGGCCAAGCCGCCACCGCCGATCCGCCGGCCGACGAAGCCCACGCGCGGCTCGCAGGAGCGGCGCATCGGCGCCAAGAAGAACCGCGCCACGATCAAGCAGGGCCGGGGCACCTTCCGGGATTCCGACGGATGACCCCGCGCCGCTCAGGCTTCAGTGGATCGCGTCGATGACCTCGGCCTTCGGGCTGGCGTCGGGTGCCGGCGACGAGCCGGCGACCAGGGCGCTGCCGGGCTTGGCGATGGTGAGGGCGATCGCGATCAGCGCCAGGATGGCGGCCAGCGCCGCCGGGAACAGGAAAGCCGATTCGCCGTAGCGCATGTCGAGCAGGCCGCCCACCACCGCACCGGTGCTGAGGCCCGCCCAGAGCGGCGCCTGGAGCCAGAAGGACGGCGCCACCGTGCCGAGCAGCAGGTTGGCGCAGCCGGTGCCGAAACGGACCACGGCGCCGGTGACGTAGGTGAGCGCCAGGGAGCGGCCGCCCTCGTCCTGCAGCGTCGCGTTCTGAAGGCCCAGCGCCAGGACGATCGGATAGGCGTGCAGCGGATAGGCGAAGGTGCCCCAGGGCATCAGCAGGCCGCCGGCGAGGAGCAGGGCCTGGAGCGTCAGCAGCACGGCAAGGCGCCAGCGCCCGACCCAGGCGGCGATCAGCGTCCCCAGGAAGGCGCCGAAGCAGAACAGGCAGATGGTGCTGGCGACGCGGCTGACATTCTCCCAGTCGCCATTGGCCACCGCGACGCCGAAGCGCGTGGTGTTGCCCGACATGAACGACATGAACAGCTGCGAGAATTCCAGGAAGCCGATGGAATCGGCGCAGCCCGCAAGCGCGGCCAGGGCGATCGCGAAGGGGATGCGGGTGCGCGGATCGGCCGGAAAGGACTTGTCGGCGGGCGGTTCGGGTTTCCGCTCCGGTACCGCTGCTCCTGTCCGATTGCCGTAATCCGCCATGCTGATCCCCCGATCGAGCGACCGCGCCTAGCCGCGGCCGACTGACAATGGACGAACAGCCAAGCGGTTTCATGTCGCTGTGCGCCGCAACACAACGACGCGCCCCGGTACCGGATGGCCACCTTCGCGCCGGATTGCGGCGGGACGCGAGGTCAGGATCTCCAATCCCGCCGCCGCGGCCCTCGTGCTGATATGGGCCTCGGCGTGGGCGTAGCGGCCGTCCCGGCCCAGAACGTAGCCGGGACCATCGTGGGATTGGACCGTGACGGCGCAGAGACCACCCGTCCGCAGGACCCGGCCGATTCCAGCCAGGAGCGCCGCGAGGTCCGCCACGTAGATCAGGACGTCCGCGGCAAGGCAGAGATCGGCGGACGATCCGGGCATGTCCGCCAGGGCCGCGGTGAGGTCGCCTTCGATCAGGCGGTCATAGAGCGGTCGATCCCGCCACGCCTTGGCCCGCGCCAGCGTCAGCATCCCCGGTGAGAGGTCGATCCCGGTGAGATGACCGATCCGGTCGCGCAGAGCGGCGCCCATGAGCCCCGTGCCGCAGCCGAGATCCAGAGCCACCGCGAAGCGCCCCGGGACACCGGCCAGGGCATCGCGGACGAGCTGCGGGCCTATATAGGCCAGGCCCTCCACGAGGTGGTGCTCGAAACGCGGCGCGTAGCCGTCGAACAGGGCCCGGATATAGGTGGGGGAGAGGGCCGGGAGGTCGCCGCCGACACCCAGGCGGACGAGATGCGTGCGCACGCCCAGCCCGTCCTCCGGATCGATGTCGAGGGCGCTGGCATAGGCGCGCGCCGCCGCTTCGCGCAGGGCCGGATCGCCGCTGGCGGCGGCCATCGCCGCGCGCGCCCGGCCCAGCAGGAGCCAGGCCGGCGTGTAGCGCGGTGCAAGGTCCAGGACCTGCACGGCGAGGTCGGCGGCGGCCTCGTGGTCGCCCTCGGCCAGGCAGGCCTCGGCGTAGCGATAGCGGCGATCGGCGAGGAGGTCGCCGGAACTGAGCTGCGAGGCCATGCGTCTGCCGGATCGGGGGCGCCTATATACCGGGGCCACCGGCGGACACCACCGGCTGCACGGACACGATGCCGATAAGCGCCAGCGATCTCCTCACCCTGACCCGCGAGGGTCTCTACTGCCCGCTCGGGCGTTTCCACGTCGATCCGACCTGGCCGGTGGAGCGCGCGCTGATCACCCACGGCCACGCCGACCATGCCCGCGCCGGCCACGGCCAGGTGCTGGCGACACCCGAGACCCTGCGGATCATGGCGGTGCGCTACGGCGCGGAGTTCTGCCGCCAGCGGCAGGAGGCCCGGCTCGGCGAGCCGATCCGTGTCGGCGACGTCACCGTGCGCTTCGCGCCGGCCGGCCACGTCCTCGGCTCGGCGCAGATCGCCATCGAGCGGGACGGGGTCCGGGTGGTGGTCTCGGGCGACTACAAGCGGGCGCCGGATCCGACCTGCCTGCCCTTCGAGGTGGTGCCCTGCGACGTGTTCATCACGGAGGCGACCTTCGGCCTGCCGGTCTTCACCCATCCCGACACCCGGGACGAGGTCCGCAAGCTCCTCGACTCGGTCCGGCTGTTCCCGGAGCGCGCGCACATCGTGGGCGCCTACGCCCTCGGCAAGGCGCAGCGGGTGATGGCGCTCCTGCGGGAGGAGGGCTGGGACCGCCCGATCCACCTGCACGGCGCCATGGAGAAGCTGACGGCGCTGTACAAGGAGGAGGGGGTGCCGCTGGGCGACACGCCCAAGGTCGTGGCCGCCGAGCGCAAGGACCTGCACGGGGCGATCGTGATCTGCCCGCCTTCGTCGATCCAGGATCTGTGGTCGCGCAAATTTCCCGACCCGGTGACTTGCTTCGCCTCGGGCTGGATGCGCGTGCGTGCCCGCGCCCGCCAGAAGGGCGTCGAGCTGCCGCTGGTGATCTCCGACCATTCCGACTGGCCGGACCTGTGCCGCACCATCCGGGACACCGGCGCCGGGGAGGTCTGGGTCACGCACGGGCAGGAGGACGCCTTGGTCCATTGGTGCGGAACGCAGGGCATCCGGGCGAAGCCGCTCCACCTGCTCGGCTACGGCGATGACGGCGAGGTCGAGGGGACCTCAGAGTCGGGATCCGAGGCGGAGGCGGCCGCGTGAACGAGTTCGCCCATCTCCTCGACCGCCTCGCCTACGAGCCGCGCCGAAACGCCAAGCTGCGCATGCTCCAGGACTATTTCGCACGCACGCCCGATCCCGAGCGCGGCTACGCGCTGGGCGCCATGACCGGCACGCTGAGTTTCCGCGAGGCCAAGCCCGCCCTGATCCGGGGGCTGGTGGAGGAGCGGATCGACCCGGTGCTGTTCCGGCTGTCGCACAATTACGTGGGCGACCTCGCCGAGACGACGGCGCTGATCTGGCCGGGACCGGCGGAGGCGCCGCGGGAACCGGGCCCCGGCCACAACAACCCGCCGCCGCAGGTCCCGACCCTGGCGGAGGTCGTCGGGACGCTGGCGACGATCCCCAAGCGCGAGCTGCCCCGCCATCTCGCGGACTGGCTCGACGCCCTCGACGAGACCGGGCGCTGGGCGCTCCTGAAGCTCGTCACCGGCAACCTGCGGGTCGGCGTGTCGGCGCGGCTCGCCAAGACGGCGGTCGGCGCGCTGGGCGGCCACGACGCCGACGCCGTCGAGGAGGTCTGGCACGGGCTGACCCCGCCGTTCGAGACCCTCTTCGCCTGGGTCGAGGGCCGGGCCGCGCGGCCCGAGACCCTGAACCCGGCGCCGTTCCGGCCGCCGATGCTGTCGCATCCGATCGAGGAGGAGGCCGACCTCGAGAAGCTGGAGCCCGCGGCGTTCTCGGCCGAGTGGAAGTGGGACGGCATCCGCGTCCAGCTCGTCGGCGGCCCCGATCGGGCGGGCCACCAGGTCGGAAAGGTCTATTCCCGCACCGGTGAGGACATCACCGGGGCGTTCCCGGATCTCGCCGAGGCCATCACCTTCACGGGGTCGCTGGACGGCGAGCTGCTGGTCCTGCGCGAACGTCGCGTGCAGAGCTTCAACGTCCTCCAGCAGCGCCTGAACCGGAAGGCGGTGACGGCCAAGCTTCTGGAGGAGTTCCCCGCCCATGTCCGCGCCTACGACCTCCTCACCCTCGGGGGCGACGACCTGAGGACCGAGCCCTTCACGGTCCGACGGCAGAAGCTGGAGGCGCTGGTGACCCGCCTCGATCACGCGCGGATCGACATCTCGCCGCTCGTTCCCTTCGCCGACTGGGAGGCGCTGGCGGCCGCCCGCGCGGATCCAGCCTCGGTGGGGGCTGGCGAGGATGCCGATGCCATCGAGGGGGTGATGCTCAAGCGCCTCAACAGCCCCTACCTGCCGGGCCGTCCCAAGGGACCGTGGTGGAAGTGGAAGCGCGAGCCGCACATCGTTGACGCCGTGATGATGTACGCCCAGCGCGGGCACGGGAAGCGCTCGTCCTTCTACTCGGACTATACGTTCGGGGTCTGGCGGGCGGCCCCCGCGGGCGGGGACGAGCTGGTGCCGGTCGGCAAGGCCTATCACGGCTTCACCGACGCGGAACTGGCCAAGCTCGACCGCTACGTCCGCAACAACACCACCAAGCGTTTCGGCCCGGTGCGCGAGGTCGCCCATGGCCGCGAGGCGGGTCTCGTCCTGGAGATCGCCTTCGAGGGCGTGCAGCGCTCGACCCGGCACAAGTCGGGGGTGGCGATGCGCTTCCCGCGGGTCAGCCGCATCCGCTGGGACAAGCCGCCCGCGGAGGCCGACCGGATCGACGTGCTGGAGCGCATCCTGGCCCGGGGCGAACGGGAGATCGCCCCGGGGGCGACCCTGATGGAGACGTCCGCATGAAGCAGGGCAAGATTGGTCCGGTGGAGACGATGGCCGCAGGTCCGGTGGAGCGGCACGCGAGTGGGCGGCTGACCATCGCGACCGCGGGGCCGGGCTTCACGGATTTCACCGCCGCGGTGGCTGAGTTCGTGCGCGGCAGCGGCATCCGGGACGGTCTCGTCACGGTGTTCTGCCGGCACACCTCGGCCTCGCTCACCATCCAGGAGAACGCCGACCCCGACGTCCAGACCGACCTGATGGCCGCTCTGGACGGGTTCGCGCCGCGGCATGCCGGCTACGTCCACGGCGCCGAGGGGCCGGACGACATGCCGGCCCATATCCGCACGATGGTGACCGATTCGGCCCTGACCATCCCGCTGATCGACGGCCGGCTGGCCCTCGGCACGTGGCAGGGGATCTACCTGATCGAGCATCGCGACCGGCCGCACCGACGGGAGGTCGTGCTGAGCGCGATCGGGTCGTGACGCGTCCGCCGCCACCACCGCTCCGCGCGCCTCGCCGGCGCCTTCGGCCCAGCAACACGCGGTCACACACCGTCGGTTAACCAGGTCGGGCTCTTATCGGTCTCCGTCGGATCGGGGACCGTGCCGCTCCGGCGAACGGAGACCCCGATGGGCCTTTTCACCGCGCTCTCGAACTCGATTTCCGGCGCCTCGGCGCAGTCGCTGGCCCTGAACAACATCTCGGGGAACATCGCCAACACCCAGACGGTGGGCTTCAAGTCCACCGAGACGAGCTTCGCCGACATGCTGGCTGAGACCGACCGCAGCACGCAGCTGGCCGGGGGGGTTGCGTCGAACACGCGCAACAGCCTCAACATTCAGGGTTCGATGCAGTCGACCGGCGTCTCGACGAACCTCGCGATCTCGGGCAACGGCTACTTCATCGTAAAGCAGAATACCGGGACGCCGCAGAGCCCGACCTTCAGCGGCGACACGGGTTACACCCGGCGCGGCGACTTCGCTCCGGACGCCAGCGGCTATCTCAGCAATGGCGCGGGCTACTACCTGTTCGCCGGTCCCTCGGCCACCGCCCCCGTCCAGGTCCCGACCGGCGCTAACACCTTGGGAAGCCTCGCGGTCTCGCCCGCCGGTACCTTGACGGGCACGGCCGCCGACGGCAGCTCCGTGGCCCTCGGCACGCTGCAGCTGGCGCAGTTCGGCATGCAGGACAACCTCGCTTCGCTCGACGGCGGCACCTACGTCGCCACCGGCAAGTCGGGGACACCGAGCTACGGCCTCAACGGCGCGACCATCACAGCCGGCTCGGTGGAGCAGTCGAATGCCGGGATTTCGGATCAGTTCTCGAAGATGATCGAGACCCAGCAGGCCTACACGGCCAACACCAAGGTCATGAGCACGACCGACCAGATGCTCCAGGACGCGATCGCGATGTACTCGTGATGCCGCCCCGCCGGGCGAGGCCGGGCGGTCGTCCAGGATCGCGCGGGCGACCGGTATCAGAATCCTGACCGCCCCCGGAAACCCGTGTGCTGTCAGGATCGCGGACGCGGAAACGAAGCCCGGGATCAGGCTGACGAGCCCGGACACGATCCAGAACGCCGCGAGGCCTCCGATGACCAGCGGCTTCAGCAGATACAGCCGACCGAACCAGCGCTCCTGAACGCCGGGCGCGAGCCCCGCCGGCACCGCGGCGCAGGTGGTCGGTTCCACGCCCAGGGCCGATGCCCAGGGCGGGCGCCGGGGACCCCACGGCGCAACTCCTGCAGGGCCGTGTTGCTGATCGGCGGCCGCCATCCGAGCCGCGCTGCGGCGTCGCCGGCATGCGCGCCGAGCGTCATCAGCCCGGACGGAAGGCGGAACCACGGTTCCGGCCCGCCGATCCAGCGCCGGGATGCGCCGACGACCTGCCCGACATTGGCCGGCTGACGTCCATCACGTTCCACACGACGCGCCAAGCCCGCTCACCCGCCCGCCAACGACGGGCGCCGCGCGCGACGGTCTCGCCGAAATCCGCGACGGCCGTCGTCACGACGGGGGGCGGCCTCGCGCGCCGGCGGACGGAACGGTATCGCGGCTAGGTCGCGCATCCGGACCTGCATCCTGAGCATCGGCAGCCAAAACAGCCAGGTGACACCGTCGAGGAGGAGCGGGGAGGCGCCGACTCAGCCTTCCCAGAGGGGAAATCCCGCCCCGCGGGTCAGGAGGAGGCCCGTGATCGGCTGCGCGATTACCACCGTCGCCGTGAACAGCGCGTCGGCCGGGACCACCATCCCGGCGGTGCGCGGCACGAAGGTAGTGTCGCGGCTCAGGCGGGCCATCAGCATGAAGAAGGCGATCCTGGTTCCCGTCCCCAGGATCACCACGGCCCCGAGGATGGGGGTGATTTTCCGGACGAGGTAGCTCAAGGCGCGGAAGTCCCCGTCACAGAAACTTCAGCGGGTCCTTCTCGGGCGGGGGCGGTGCCACGTCGGCGCGGTTCCACCAGCCGCCGCCCAGCGCCACGAACAGGGCCGCAGTGTCGGCATACTGGGTCGCCCGCGCCGCGGCCGAGGTTACGAGCGCCGACAGGTAGCCCTGCTGGGCGATCAGCACCTGCGAGGAGGTGATCGCCCCCGCCGTGTACTGCTTGCGGATCAGCCCGAGGCTCTGGTTCGTGGCGCTCACCGCGGCGTCGGCGGCGGCCACGGCCTTCGCGTCGGCCTGGAGCGCCCGCAGCGCGTCCGCGACGTTCTGGAAGGCGGTGATCACGATCGCCTTGTACTGCGCCTGCGCCTCCGTCAGTGATTCCTCGGCGGCGCGCTGGCGCCGGAACAGGGTCCCGGCATCGAAGATCGGCGCCGTCGCCTGACCGATGATCGTGAAGAACGCCGCCCCCGGATTGGTGACCTGGGCGATCCGCGTGGCGCTGGAGCCGCCCGTGGCGGTCAGGCTGAACTGCGGCAGGCGGTTCGCAACCGCGACCCCGACATTGGCGCTCGCCTGCTGCACCATTGCCTCCGCCGCCTTCACGTCGGGCCGCTGCTGCACGAGCCGCGAGGGCAGGCTCACCGGAAGCCGCGTCGGCAGGCGCAGGGCGGCGAGGTCGAAGGTCTCGGAGACCTCGTCGGAGGGCAGGCGCCCGGCGAGAGCCGTGAGCAGATTGCGCTGCTGGGCGAGCGCCTTCTCCAGGGGCGGCAGGAGCTGCTGTGACAGCGCCAGCGCGGCCTGCTGCTGCACCACGTCGGCCCCGGCGATCTGCCCCAGGGAGAGCTGCTTGTTGTAGAGCTGCAGCACCTCGGTCTGCGCCTGGATCACCTTGCGGGTCGCGTCGATCTGCGCCCGCAGGGAGGCTTCCTGGATCGCGGCGGCGACGACGTTGGCAGTCAGGCTCAGATAGGCCGCTTCCAACTGGAAGCGCTGGTTCTCTGTGGTGGCCTCCAGGGACTCGATCTGCCGCCGGTTCCCGCCGAACACGTCCGGATTGTATGAGACCACCGCCTGCGGCGTGGACAGGCTGTAGAGATACTGGTTCTGGTTGTTGAGGGGCGATTGCAGGTCGAGGCCGGGCGCCAGCGCCCCCTGGATCTGGGGCGTCGCGGTCAGGCTCGGGTAGAGCGTGCCCTTCTGGGCGAGCACGTTCTGCTGCGCCACCCGCAGGGAGGCCTGCGCGGCCTCCAGCGACGGGTTGTTGGCGAGCGCCTGCTCCACGAGGCGGTTCAGCGCCTTCGAGTGGAACAGGGTCCACCACGAGCCCGGGATATCGGCGCCGGAGACGAAGCTCTGGTCGGCCGAGCCGCCCTGCCGGGTCCGGATCTTGTCGGCCGCGGAGGGGTTCTGCAGCGGTTCCTTGGTGTAGCGGCCGACCGGCGGGGTCTCGGGCGCCACGTAGTTCGGGCCGACCGCGCAGGCCGACAGGCACAGGGAGGCCGCCAGCACAGCGGCTGCCCGTCCGCACCGTCCCGGCGCAAAGCTCACCATGCCGCCCCCGAAAACCCCACCTCGGTAGAGCGGCGCGACCCGCATCCAAGTCAATGGAACCGTCCCCCGTTGGCGCGCGCGGCGCGGCCGTTGTGGCGCCCCTGCAACGGGCCGCAAACCTGACCCCAAGTCTTGAGCCGGCTCACGCGGCAGCCCGATGCGTGGACCGGGCCTGCACGTCGGGGTTCGGGTGCCGTCGGGAGAACAGGGAGATCAGCACCGGCACGACCACGAGGATCAGGTTCGGCGCCAGGATGATGCCCCCCACCACCACCAGCGCCAGGGGTTTCTGCACCTGCGAACCGATACCGGTGGAGACCGCGGCTGGCAGCAGGCCGACGCAGGCCGCCACGCAGGTCATCATCACCGGGCGCATGCGGACCACGGCGGCTTGCCAGACCGCCTCCTGCCGCTTCCAGCCCTCGTCGAGGAGCTGGTTGTAGTAGGCGAGCAGGATCACGCCCTCCATGGTCGAGATCCCGAACAGCGCGATGAAGCCGATCGCTGCCGAGATCGAGAACGGCGTGCCGGTCAGTGCCAGGGCGAAGATGCCGCCGATCATCGCCATCGGGATCACCGACAGGGTCAGCAGCATGTCGGCCAGCGACGAGAAGTTGATGTACAGCAGCAGCGCGATCAGCAGCAGCGTGACCGGCACCACGAGGCTGAGCCGGGCCGCCGCCTCCTTCAGGTTGGTGAACTGCCCGACCCATTCCAGCCGGTAGCCCGGCGGCAGGTCGACCGCGTCGGCGACCTTGCGCTGCGCCTCGATCACCGCACTGCCGAGGTCACGGCCGCGCACCGAGAACTTCACCGGAATGTAGCGCTGCTGGTCCTCGCGGTAGATGAACGAGGCGCCGGAGACGAGATCGACGTCGGCGATCTCGGAGAGCGGCACCTGGATCACGCCACCGTTCGGGTTCTGGGCGCCGACCGCGATGTTGCGGATGCCCGCGAGCGAGGAGCGGTACTCCTTGGCGAGCCGCACCCGCATCGGGAAGTGGCGGTCCGAGCCGTACTCGTAGAGGTCGCCCGCGGTCTGGCCACCGATCGCCGCCTGGATGGTGGTGTTCACGTCGCCGATCGACAGGCCGTAGCGCGCGGCCTTATGGCGGTCGACGTCGATCCGCACCGTCGGCTGGCCGAGGGACTCGAACACCGAGAGATCGGTGACGCCCGGCACCGTGGCCAGCGCCGCCTTGACCGCGTTGGCGGTCTTGGTGAGCTGGGCGAGGTCGTTGCCGTAGATCTTGACCGAGTTCTCGCCCTTCACGCCCGAGGCGGCCTCCTGGACGTTGTCCTCGATATACTGCGAGAAATTGAACTCGATACCGGGGAATTCCGCTTCCAGCTGCTTGCTCAGGTTCTGGATCAGCGTCTCCTTGTCGAGGCCCTTGCGCCACTGGTCGATCGGCTTGAGCGGCGCCAGGATCTCGACGTTGAAGAAGCCCGTGGCGTCGGTGCCGTCGTTCGGGCGGCCCTGGTGCGACAGGACGGTGGTGACCTCCGGGACCTCCTGGAAGATCTTGCGCATGCGCTGGACGTAGGCGTTGCCCGCCTCCAGCGAGATCGAGGACGGCATCGTCCCGCGGACGTAGAGGTTGCCCTCCTCCAGACGGGGCAGGAATTCCAGGCCGAGATGGCGTGCCGTCAGCCCGGAGACGAGCAGCACCGCCAGCATGACGGCCAGCGCCAGGACGCGGTTGCGCAGCCCGAAGGCCAGAGCGCGCTCGTGGCCGACGCGCAGCACCCGCACGATCAGCGTGTCGCGCTCCTCGAGCCTCTTCGGCAGCATCAGGGCCGAGAGCGCGGGCGAGACCGTGAAGGTCGCGAGCAGGCCGCCGAGCAGCGCGTACGCGTAGGTCTTGGCCATCGGGCCGAAGATGTGGCCCTCGACGCCGGTCATCGTAAACAGCGGCAGGAAGCCGACGATGATGATCGTCGCCGAGAAGAAGATCGCCCGGTTCACCTCGCGGCCCGCGACCGCGATGGTGCCGAGCCGGCCCGTCAGCCCGGCGGGGGGCGCCTCGCCCTTCACGTGGTCGGGCTCGGCGATGTGGCGGAACACGTTCTCGACCATGATCACGGTCGCGTCGACGATCAGGCCGAAATCGATGGCGCCGAGGGACAGGAGGTTCGCCGAATCGCCGCGCACCACCAGGATCAGGATGGCGAAGCCGAGCGCGAACGGGATCGTGGCGGCCACGATGATCGCACTGGTGAGCGAGCCCAGGAACAGCCACTGCACGACGAAGACCAGCACCACGCCGAAGACGAGGTTGTGCATCACCGTGTGGGTGGTGGTGTGGATCAGCCCCGAGCGGTCGTAGATCCGCTCGATCTTCACGTCCGGCGGCAGGATCGTGGAGCCGTTGATCTTGTCGATCTCGGTCTCGACCCGCTCCAGAGTCGGCAGGCTCTTGCCGCCGCGGGTCATCAGCACGATGCCCTCGACGATGTCCGCCTGGTCGTCGTGGCCGACGATGCCGAGCCGCGGCGCGTTCGACACGCGCACCTCCGCCACGTCGCGCACCAGCACCGGGGTGCCGTTGACGAGGCTGATCATCGTGTCGCGGATGTCGTCCATGTCGCGGATCAGGCCGATGCCGCGCACGACCGCCGATTGCTGCCCGACGTTGAGCGTCTGGCCGCCGACGTTGATCGAGGCGTTGTTCAGCGCATTGGTCAGCTGCACCAGGGTCAGGCCCTGGGCCTGGAGGCGGTTCAGGTCGACCGCGACCTCGTATTCCTTGGCCTTGCCGCCGAAGGCCGTGACGTCGACGACGCCGGGGATCGCCTTGAACCGGCGCTGCAGCACCCAGTCCTGCAGGGTCTTCATGTCCATGGGCGAGTAGCCCGCAGGGCCGACGAGCTTGTAGCGCATGATCTCGCCCACCGGGCTCGTCGGCGAGATCTGCGGCGTGGCGCCGTTGGGCAGCGCCGGGGCCTGCGACAGGCGGTTGAGCACCCGCTGCAGCGCCTGCTCGTACGTGTACTCGTAGTTGAACTGGACCTTCACGTCGGACAGGCCGAACAGCGAGATGGTCCGGACCACCTGGGCGTTCGGGATGCCGGCGAGCGCCACCTCCAGGGGGATGGTGATGTAGCGCTCGATCTCGTCGGCGGACTGGCCCGGATTCTGGGTGATCACGTCGACGAGCGGGGGGACCGGATCGGGATAGGCCTCGATGTTGAGCTGCGTGTAGGCGCCGTAGCCGACGCCGAGCATGACGACGAACAGCAGCACCACCAGCACGCGCTGGCGCAGGGAGAAGGCGATCAGGGCGTTCATCGGACCGGATCCCGCTCAGGACGCCTTGTCGCCGGTGGCCGCCCGGTCGATGAACAGGGCGCCCCGGGTGACGACCTGCTCGCCCGCGCGCAGGCCCTGGACGACCTGGGCGTTGTCGCCGTTGATCAGGCCGAGCTTGATGTCGCGCGCCTCGACGGCCCCGTCGGGCCGCGCCACCCAGACATGGGTGCGGTCGCCCTCGTACACGATGGCCGCCACCGGCACGCTCGGGCTCGGCTCACCCTTGCCGGTGATGATCGTGTAGGTGGCGAACATCTCCGGGCGCAGCACCCGGTCCGGGTTGTCGACCTCGCTGCGCACCGCGAGCCGCCGCGTCGCCGGGTCGAGGCTGGAGGCCATGTAGTTCACCCGGGCCTTGAACACCCGCGCGCCGAAGCCCGCCACCTTCGCCTCGACCTCCTGGCCGATGCGGATCCGCGGGATCTCGCTCTCGCGGACGTTGGCCACGAGCCAGACCGTCGACAGGTCGCCGATCACGAAGACCGGGTCGCTGGAGGCCGAGAGGTACTGTCCGATGCCGACCTTGCGCTGGACGATCGTCCCGGGGATCGGCGCCCGGATCTGAGTCTCGGGGCTCATCGTGCCCTTCTTCTCGAAGGCGGCGATCTCGGCGTCGGTCTTGCCCAGCAGCCGCAGGCGGTTCTTCACCGCGTCGAGGGCGCCCTCGGCGGTCTTCAGGTCGCTCTGAGCGGCGATGACGTCGTTCTGGGCCGACTGGTAGTCCTTCAGCGCCGTCGCGTGGGCCTGGAACAGCTCCTGCTGGCGCTGCGCGATGGTCTGGTCGAGCTTCAGGAGCGCCTGCTGCTTCTGGAGGTTGTTCACGGCCGCCTGATAGTCGTTCTGCGCCTGAACCATGTCGGTGGCCTCGAGCGTCAGCAGCACGTCGCCGGCCTTCACGTCGTCGCCGGCGCGGACCAGGACCTTCGTCACCCGGCCTGCATAGGGGGAGACCACCGGGACGTTGTCGTCCTCATTGAGGGCGATCCGTCCCTCGGCGGAGCCCTCGGGCCGGAACACGAGGTTGGCGACCGGCAGGATCTCGAAGGCGGCGCGCTGCTCCTTGGTGGGCCGGAACACCCGCTCCACCGGCCCGGCCTTCTCCACATCCATGCCCGGGTCGGGGTTGCCCGGCGCGAACAGCCCGGTCAGCGCGGCGACGAGGTTCGAGGCGGTCTCACGGGTTCTCTCGGGGAACGCAAACGCCACGGCCGACGCGACAGCGAGCAGGACGGCAACGACCAGGAGGCCGGGCCACCGGCGCTTGCGTGCGGACAGGGTGACGGCCTCGTCCTGGTCCAGCGGATTTCGGGCGTCCATGCGGATGATCTTCTGGGCCCGGGCCAAGAGACCGGGCTGATTGATGAGAGTACGATTCGTGCCAGGACGGCGCCTACATCAATGCGATCGCTGGTGCTTTTCTATGGCGCGCCGCGGGATGATTCCTGCAGCACCGCGTGCCTAGAGCAAAGTTTGTCAGACAGGCAATCGATCCGGCGCCTCAGTCGCGAAACCGTGTGGCCCCGTCTTTCTTTGACGGAGTTTGTTACAATATGACAACGCTCGCGGGTCCAGACCCGCTCGATCCCGCATCTGTCAGCGAAGAACCCGTCATGTCCGATACGAGCAACGCTTCAGCCCCGGCCGCATCCGGCTCAGCCGCTGGCAAGATCCCGGTCACCGTGCTCACCGGCTACCTCGGCGCGGGCAAGACTACGCTCCTCAACCGGATCCTCACCGAGAATCACGGCAAGCGCTACGCCGTGATCGTCAACGAGTTCGGCGAGATCGGCATCGACAACGACCTCGTCGTCGGCGCTGACGAGGAGGTGTTCGAGATGAACAACGGCTGCGTCTGCTGCACGGTGCGCGGCGACCTGATCCGGATCATGGACGGGCTGGTCAAGCGCCGGGGCAAGTTTGACGCGATCATCGTCGAGACCACCGGCCTCGCTGACCCGGCCCCCGTGGCGCAGACCTTCTTCGTCGACCAGGATGTCGGCGAGGCCGCCCGCCTCGACGCCGTAGTGACGGTGGCCGACGCCAAGTGGCTGTCCGACCGCCTGAAGGATGCGCCGGAGGCCAAGAACCAGATCGCCTTCGCGGACGTGATCCTGCTCAACAAGAGCGACCTCGTCTCCCCGGCCGACCTCGACCGCGTCGAGGCTGAGATCCGCACGATCAACCCGCTGGCCAAGCTCCACCGCACGCAGAACTGCGCCGTGCCGCTCGACGCGGTGCTCGAGCGCAACGCCTTCGACCTCGACCGCATCCTCGACGTCGAGCCCGACTTCCTGGAGGCGGGGCACCACCACCATCACGATTCCGACATCCGGTCGATCTCGGCGAAGATCGAGGGCGCGGTCGATCCGGACAAGTTCATGCCCTGGATCTCGAACCTGACCCAGTCGCAGGGTCCGGACATCCTGCGGTGCAAGGGGATCGTGGCCTTCCCGAACGAGCCGAAGCGCTTCGTCTTCCAAGGCGTGCACATGATCCTCGACGGCGACGTGCAGGGCGACTGGGGCAAGGACGAGAAGCGGGTCTCGCGGGTGGTGTTCATCGGGCGCAACCTCGATCCGGCGGCGATCAAGGAGGGGTTCGAGGCCTGCCGCGCCTGAGGTGACGGGGCGCCTCCACGGGGCGGCCGCCACTAAGGCGATTCTCAACGTTTGGATGGCATTACGGACGGTGCGGGCCAGCGTAACCGGCCCGTGGAGCCCGCGTATCCATGGCCCACACCGCAGCGCCCGCAGGCCCGGTTCCGTCCGGGTCGGCGGGCGGTTTCCCGCTCATCGTGGCCATCGAGGGGCTGGCCAAGGCGCTGTTCGCGGCGTTCATCTTCTTCGCCTGCTTCGCCTTCTCCGAGACCTCCCCCTACGACGCGGTCGCGATTCCCACGATCCTGCTCTGGCTCTGCCTCGGCGTGCGGCTGCACCGCGGGGCGGTGCCCCTGGTCGTGCTCCTCCTGCTCTACCTCGCCGCCATCGTCATGGCGCTGATGCCGTACCTGAATGAGGATTTCCCGGTCACCTGGACGGTGCAGCTGATCTACCTCTCGGTCACCTGCATCTTCTTCGCCATGTTCTTCGCGGACGACACGCACGCCCGGATGGAACTGGCGCTCAAGGCCTACACGGCCAGCTGCGTATTCTCGGCGGCTCTGGGCATCGTCGGCTACCTACAATGGCTCGGGATCGAGGACCTGTTCTACAAATACGACCGGGCCTCGGGCACCTTCCAGGACCCGAACGTCTTCGGCTCGTTCCTGACGCTCGGCGCCCTCTACCTGATGCACGGCCTGCTCACCGGCACCACCCGCCGGCCGCTCGTGTCCCTCGCCGGCCTGTTGATCATCGTGGCCGGCATCTTCCTGTCGTTCTCGCGCGGCTCCTGGGGCGGGAGCGTCGTGGCGGTGCTCCTGATGGTGGGGTCGGTCTATGCCGGCAGCGCATCCCCGCGCCTGCGCCGCCGCATCGTGCTCCTGACCCTCGCGACGATCGTCCTCGGCACCGTCGCGGTGATCGGGCTGCTCTCGGTCGACCATGTGCACAAGATGTTCGAGACCCGGGCGGCCCTGACCCAGGACTACGACCAGGGCGAGACCGGCCGATTCGGCAACCAGATCCGCGGCTTCGCCATGCTGCTCGAGCGGCCGTTCGGGATGGGGCCGATGCACTGGCGGCTGACCTTCGGGCTCGAGCCGCACAATTCCTATATCGGCTCCTTCGCCAATGGCGGCTGGCTCGGGGGCGCGGTGTTCATCGGCCTCGTGGTAACGACCGGCCTCGTCGGGTTCCGGCTCCTGGCGCGGCCGTCGCCGTTCCGGGCGCATGCCCAGATCGTCTGGCCGGCGCTGCTGATGTTCTTCCTGCAGGCCGTCCAGATCGACATCGAGAAGTGGCGCCACGTCTACATGATGCTGGGCATGGTCTGGGCGCTGGAGGCCGCGCGGTTACGCGCGGGCGCGCTCTGCAGGCAGGCGCGCTTGAAACGCGGCGCTAGGCGCGGCATCGCTCGGCTGCGGCCGAGCTGACGATCCGCACCCGAGGACGGTACGTGAACACACAGCCGGACAACGAGGCCGACCGGCTCGAGGCGCTCAACGCCCTCGCCATCCTCGGGACTCCGTCCGAGCCGCATTTCGACGCGGTCTGCCGGACGGCCCGCCGCCTGTTCGGCGTGCGCACCGCGTTCGTGGCCTTCCTGGACGACGAGCGTCAATGGCTCAAGACACCCTGCGAGGCGATGCCCACCACGATGCGGCGGGAGGAGAGTTTCTGCCAGCACACGATTCGGAGCGACGCCCTACTCGTCGTCCCCGACGCCCGGCGCGATGCGCGTTTCCGCGATCTGCCCGTCGCTGCTGCCCCGCACGGGATCAGGTTCTACGCGGGTATCGCCCTGAGCCTTCAGCCCGGTCTGCGGATCGGAACCCTCTGTGTCGCCGACCCCGAGCCCCGTGCCGGCTTCTCGCCCGAGGATGCGGCCGCCTTCCGCGACCTGGCCGAGATCGTCGTGGCGCATCTGCGCCTGACGGAGGCCAATGTGCGGCGCGACCGGGAGATCGAGCAGGCGGCGATCCGCGAGGCGCTGATCCGGGAGCAGCACCGCGAGATCAACGCCAGGGCCAGCGCCCAGGAAGCGGCGGACCACCAGCTCACCATGGCCGAGCAACTCGCCAGCGTCGGGAATTGGCGTGTTGAACTCGCGAATGGTCAGCCGGTCTGGTCGGCCAGCCTGTACGCAATCGCTGGCCGCGACCCCGCGACGCCGCCGCCGCGCCTCGACGCCTTCTCGCAGCTCTATCATCCCGATGACTGCGCCCGGCTTGAGGCGATCGTCGCCGACGCGATCGCCCGCAGGGAACGGTTCGAGTTTGCGGCCCGGCTGCTGCGGCCCGGCGGCGAACTCCGCGACGTGGTCGTCCGCGGCATGGCCCGGGGGGAGGGCGAGAGCGCCGGCCTTTCCGGCGTGCTGATCGACGTGACAGAGCGTCGACGCGCCGAGGACGAGGTCCGCCGCAGCGAGCTTCGCTATCGCGGCCTCGCCGAGGCGCTGCCGCTCCTGGTCTGGACCATGCGCGTCGGGGACGGGCAGGCGACCTACGTCAACGCGCAGTTCCAGACTTACTACGGGCCAATCGGCCCCGAGCGCGCGGAGCGCCTCGTCCGAAATCATCCGGAGGATGCCGCCGCCATGGAGGCGGCCTGGACCCGAGCGGTCGAGACCGGCACAGGGTACAGCGGTCAGTGGCGGATCCGGCGCCATGACGGCGTCTACCGGTGGCACAAGCTCTCTCTGATCCCGATCCGCCTCGATCCGGCGGACGGCGCGGTGGCAGAGTGGCTCGGGACCGCGCTCGACGTCGACGACATCATCACGGCGCGGCTCGCCGTCGAGGAGGCCCGTGGCCTGCTCGGCATTGCCCTGGACGCCGCCGAGGCCGGTACCTGGGACTGGGACATGCGCACCGGTCTGGCCGTCCTGAGCCCGGAGAGCGCTCGAATGCACGGCCTGCCGGATACGGGCGCCGCCCACACGATCTCGGCTTCCGACTGGACGGCGCTGATCCATCCCGAAGACGCCGCCGATGTCTGGACCGAGATCCGGCGGGCCGTCGAGTCCGGTACCGGTTACGCGGCCGAATTCCGCGTCGGCGCGCGCTGGCTCTACGCGCGCGGGCGCACGCTTTGCGGGGCCGAGGGGAACCCGCAGCGCATGGTCGGCCTCCATCTCGATATCACCGAGCGCAAGGCGGTCGAGGCGGCCCTGCGCACGGCCACCCGGGATGCGGAGGCGGCCCGCACCGAGGCGGAGCGCGCGAGCGCGGCCAAGAGCGAATTCCTCGCGGCCATGAGCCACGAGATCCGTACCCCGCTCAATGGCATCCTCGGCTATGCCGAGCTGTTGCTCGATGGCGATGCGATCCAGAGCGAGGACCGGCGCCGCCTCGAGCTGATCCAGAATTCCGGAGCGGCGCTCCTCACGGTCGTCAACGACATCCTCGACTTTTCGAAGATCGAGGCGGGCGAACTTACCCTCGATCCGGTCATCTTCCCGCTGGTGCCGATCGTGGACGGCACAGTCTCGATCATGCGGGGCAGCGCGCTCCATAGCGGCCTCGCCATCGAGGCCCGGATCGATCCGGCCGTGCCGACCTTGGTGATCGGCGACGCCGGACGCCTGCGGCAGGTTCTGCTCAATCTCCTGAACAATGCCGTGAAGTTCACGCCCGTGGGTTCCGTCACCGTGACCGTGGAGCGGGAAGGCGACGGCATCACTCCCGACGGCCGGCCCGGCGACGCGATCCGGTTCGCCGTGGTTGATACCGGCATCGGCATCGCGCCGGCACAGCAGGACCGGCTGTTCAAGCGGTTCAGCCAGGTCGATGGGTCGATCAGCCGGCGCTTCGGCGGCACCGGCCTCGGTCTCGCGATCTCCCGACACCTCGTGACACTGATGGGAGGCGAGATCGGCGTCGAGAGCCGCGAGGGGGCGGGCTCGACCTTCTGGTTCCGGCTGGTTCTGCCCCGGGGCGGGCACGGCGCCGAGACCATGGGGATCCAGGCCGATGCGGGTGCGGCGCTGCGTCCGCCGCGGGCTTCGGTGGCCGGGGATGTGCCGAGTGCAGCGCTTCGGCTGCTCCTTGTCGAGGACGTGCCGCTCAACCAGGAACTCGCCTGCGCGGTTCTGGAATCCCAGGGTTATAGGGTGGATGTTGCCGGGGACGGCGCCGAGGCGATCACGGCGGTGGGGTCATCGGTCGCGGCCGGTCGAGCCTACGATCTCGTGCTGATGGACGTCCAGATGCCCCGCGTCGACGGGCTCACGGCAACCCGCCGCATCCGCGCGCTGGCGCCGCCCGCCTGCGATATCCCGATCGTGGCCATGACCGCCAACGTGCTGCCCGCGCAGATCGAAGAACTACGCGAAGCCGGGATGGACGATTATGTCGGTAAGCCGTTCCGGCGAGCGGACCTCTTTGCCACGATCAGCCGCTGGACGACCCCGGGGGCGCGCCGCCCGGCGCGGGACGACGGTCCGTGCACTCTGCCGGACATCGATACCGCAGTTCTCGATGCGGCGGTGCTCACCGACATTAGGGCGAGCTTCGGCTCCGACCGGGTGGGAGCGCTGCTCGATCTCCTGGCCAACGAGCTGTCCGAGCGGTTCCGGCCGAGCGAGACCGACCGTCTTCAGATCGCCCACGACGCGCACGCCTTGGTGGCGGCCGCCGGGCTCCTGGGCTTCGTCGGCCTGTCGAGCCTGTGCCGCGAGGTCGAGGCTGCCGCCCATGCGGGCGCCGACCTGATGCCGCTGATCCGCCGACTGGAAATCCAGCGGGCGACGGCGCTCCGCGCCATCCGGCAGCTGCGCGCGGCCTGACTCGAAGCGGCGCCCGCGGGCGCCGCTTCTCCTTCAAAGGTCTTCCGCCTCGTCGGTCTCGGACAGCGGGTCGCCGGTCCAGGTCGTCGCGAACGCAGCCAGCTCCCGCGCGTCGCCGAAGGCCGCCACGGTGACCTCGCGCTCGGCGGGCTCCGCGCCCGGGAAGGGGGCGAGCAGGATCCGCACCCGGGCGAGCCGGCCGCTGGGCGCCTTGTCGGCGATCCAGGCTCGCGCCTCCGGCGTGAAGCGCTCCGGGCCGTCGAGGGCCCGGGCGTCAGTGCGCAACACGACCACGTAGGTGCCGAGGCTCGGATCGGCCTCCTGTACGGCCTTGACGATGTCGATCACGGGCTTTCCGCAAAGTCGTTGATCTGGACCTGGGCCTGCGCCGCCGTGAAGTTCGGGATGTCGGCGAAGATCTCCTCGCCATGGGCCGCCACGGCCTTCTTGAAGGCGTCGACCGACTCGAAGGTCAGCAGGGCCATCACCTGCAACGGGGCGGTGCCGCCGTCCGGCGTGCCGGCGCCCTTGACGACCTTCGCGTCGTGAAGGCCGAGGGAGGACCAGCGCTCGCGCACCAGCGGCATATGGTGGCCGAGATAGTAGCCCATGTCGAAGCTCGGGCCGGCCGGATACATCACGCTTACCAGGATCATGGCGTTTCCTTCGTGTGTCGCGCCCGGACAGACCGGGCGCTCGTCCTCGGGTCGTACGGCGACGGTCAGTGCAGCTTCACCCGCGGCTCGGTGCGCCGCGTGAGCGCGCGGGCCAGGGTGTCGAGCACCGTCTTGGCCGTGCCGTGGAGCGCCCGCTCGTGCATCTTGTAGAGCGAGCGGTACATCATCCGGGCGAACAGACCTGCAATGAGCATGTTCTTGCCGCGGACGAAGCCCATCAGGCTGCCCACCGTCGAGTATTCGCCGAGGGAGACCAGCGAGCCGAAATCCTTGTACCGGAACGGCTTCAGCGGCTTTCCGTCGATCTTGGCCTGGATCTGGCCGATCAGGTGGCTCGCCTGCTGGTGGGCCGCCTGAGCGCGGGGTGGAACCGGCGTGTCGGAGCCCGCCTCGACCAGATAGGCGCAGTCGCCGATGGCAAAGATGTCGGGGTCGCGGGTGGTCTGCAGCGTCGGCGTCACCACCAGCTGGTTGGTCCGCGTCGTCTCCAGGCCGCCGATGCCCTGCAGGAAGGGCGGCGCCTTCACGCCCGCCGCCCAGACGACCAGCTCGGACGGGATGAAGGTGCCGTCCGCGAGCTGCACGCCGTCCGCGCGCACCTCGGTGACCCGCGCCTTCACGCGCACGTCGACACCGATCTTGTTGAGGAGCTGCAGCACCTCCGCCGAGAGGCGCTGCGGCACGGCCGGCAGGATCCGGTCGGCGGCCTCGACCAGGGTGATGCGGATGTCCTTGCCCGGATCGATCTTGTCGAGCCCGGTGGCGACGACGTGGCGGAGGGTCCGATGCAGCTCGGCGGCGAGTTCGGTTCCCGTGGCGCCCGCGCCGATCACCGTGACGTGGAGCTGACCGGGCCGGACCGGGCCGACCTGCGTGTGCGCCCGCAGCGAGGCATTCACGAGGCGCTGGTGGAAGCGGACCGCCTGGTCCTGGGTGTCGAGGGCAATAGCGTGCTCGGCGACGCCCGGCGTGCCGAAATCGTTCGTGGTGGAGCCTACCGCCATCACCAGCGTGTCGTAGGGGACGGCGCGCTCAGGCGTCACCTCGCGCCCTTCTGCGTCGTAGCTCGCCGCGAGCTGGATGGTGCGCGCTTCCCGGTCGAGCCCGGTCATGCGCCCGATCCGATAGCGGAAGCCGTGCATGTGGGCGTGGTGCAGGTAATCCACCGCATGGTGGCCGACGTCGAGGCTGCCGGCTGCCACCTCGTGGAGCAGCGGCTTCCAGATATGCGTCCGGGCGCGATCCACGAGGGTGATGTGCGCGCGCTTGCCGCGCCCGAGCTTGTCGCCGAGCTTCGTCACCAGCTGGAGGCCGGCAGCGCCACCGCCGACAACCACGACACGATGCAGGCCGGACTCGTTCTCGACGGATGCCATCGACACTCTTTCTTCCCCGGACCGGGATTAACCGCCGGCCTCCTTACACGGCCTGGGTTGCCGAATTCCACATCCCCTTGCCGCGGCTCCACGTCACGAGCGCCAAGTCACGAGCGCGCGGAGTGCGATCACGCCGACGGTGCGCCGGGTTGACGCAACGGGTGTGCCTCCGCGACTGCGGGAAGGGCGAGGCAAGCCTCGGCGATTCGCGCGACCGTCGGGTAGGCGGAGGTATCGATACCGAAGATGCCGGTCCCGACCCAGAGGCTGACGAGGCAGAGGTCGGCATGGCTCACCGAATCTCCCTGGCAGAACCGTCCCGTCCCCGGCTCGGTGGCGAGTCGCGTTTCCAGGGTCCTGAGGCCGGTCTCGAAGGCGTTGCGCAGGAAATCCAGCATGCGCTCCCGGGGCAGGCCGTAATGCTCCATCAGGAAGGTTCGCACTCGAGGCACGTAGAGCGGATGGGTATCGCACGCGACCACCTGGGCCAGCGAGCGGGCCCGCGCCCGCGCCCGGGGCTCCTCGGGCAGGAGGCGCACGCCGCCCCGCGTCTCCTCCAGGTAGTCGAGGATCGCCAGCGACTGGGTGAGCGGCGGCCCGTCGCCGTCGAACAGCGCCGGCACGGCGCCCTGCGGGTTGATCGTGCGGAATTCCGGCTTGCGCTGGTCGCCCGCGTCGAGGTCGATGAAGGTCTCCTCGTACGCGACGCCCTTCAGCTTCAGGGCGATCCGCACCCGGAAGGCTGCGGCCGAGCGCCAGTTGCCGTACATGTGCATGGGGGAGCGATCTCCGACGGGACCCGGAGAGCACAGCCGAGTTTGCGGCGGCCCGCAAGAGGAACGTGGACGCGGCAGCCGGGGGCGACAAGCGGCCCCGGCCGGCCCATATCGGATTCCTGCTCCGGAGAGCCCGTACGATGGCCGATCAGACCGACGCCCGCCGCTTCATCCCCCTGAACATCGCGGTCCTGACCGTTTCCGACACGCGCCGTCCGGAGGACGACCGCTCGGGGGATACCCTGAGCCAGCGTCTCACCGAGGCGGGGCACCATTTGGCGGCCCGGTCGATCGTGCCGGACGAGGTCCCGGCGATCCGGGAGCGGGTGGAGGCGTGGCTGCGCGATCCCGGCATCGACGTGGTGATCACCACCGGCGGCACCGGCTTTACCGGCCGCGACGTCACCCCGGAAGCGCTGGAGCCGCTGTTCGAGAAACGGATGGACGGCTTCTCGGCCGTGTTTCACCGGATCTCCTACGACAAGATCGGTACCTCGACCCTGCAGTCGCGTGCCACCGCAGGGGTCGCGCAGGCGACCTACGTGTTCGTGCTTCCGGGCTCCCCCGGAGCCTGCCGAGACGCTTGGGACGGGATCCTTGCCCAGCAGCTCGATTACCGGCACCGGCCCTGCAATTTCGTGGAGATCATGCCGCGGCTCGACGAGCACCTGCGGCGCGGGGCGAGCGTCGCGGTATGAAAATGCGCCCGCATTCCAGGCTCGCGTGCGGCGGCCCGCGATAGCGGATCGCCGTGGGGACGATGCGCACCCGGTCGCTCGGCGCTACGCCGCATTCCCCTCTTTCCGGCGCAGGACCGAGTGCTTGCGGCTGTAGAAGAAGTACACGACGAGGCCGACCGCCATCCAGATCACGAGCCGCAGCCACGTGTCGAGGGGCAGGCCGATCATCAGGAGCAGGCAGAACAGGATGCCGAGGATCGGCACGATCGGCACGGCGGGCGCCCGGAACGGCCGTTTCATGTGGCGCTCGGTCCGCCGAAGGTAGAGTACCGAACCGCAGACGAGAATGAAGGCGGCGAGGGTGCCAATGCTCACCATCTCGCCGAGAATGTGGATCGGCACCAGGGCCGCCACGACGGAGACCGCGCCCCCGATCAGCGCCTGGCTGCGATAGGGCGTCTGGTAGGTCGGGTGGACGTGGGAGAACATCTTCGGCAGTAGGCCGTCTTGGGCCATGGTGAAGAAGATTCGGCTCTGGCCGTAGAGCAGGACGAGAATGACCGTCGTCAGCCCCGTCAGCGCTCCCAGCTTGATCAGGAGGGCGAACCAGCCGATGCCGATCACGTCGACGCCCTTGGCGATCGGGTCCGGGACGTTCAGCTCCTTGTAGGGCACCAGCCCGGTGAGCACGGCGGCGACGAGCACGTACAGGATCGTGCAGACCGCCAGCGAGCCAAGGATGCCGATGGGCATGTCCTTCTGGGGCTTGCGCGCTTCCTGGGCGGCGGTCGAGACCGCGTCGAACCCGATGAAGGCGAAGAACACCACGCCCGCTCCGCGCAGGATCCCGCTGTAGCCGTAATGCCCGAAGGTGCCGTCGTTGGGCGGGATGAGCGGGCTCCAATGCGCGGTGTCGACATGGCCCCAGCCCAGGACGATGAAGGCGACCACCACGGTGAGCTTCACCGCGACCATGATGTTGTTGAAGCGCGCCGATTCCTTGGTGCCGCGCATTAGCAGGATCGTGATCAGCGCCACGATCAGCACCGCCGGCAGGTTGAACAGCGCGGTTCCGCCGCCGTCGATCGGCGTGCCGGGTGCGTTCGCGAGTTGGGCGGGGATCACGATCCCGACATCCTTCAGGATGCTGGTGACGTAGCCAGACCAGCCCACCGCCACGGTGGCGGCGCCCATGGCGTATTCGAGGATCAGGTCCCACCCGATCAGCCACGCGAAGAACTCGCCCAGCGTTGCGTAGGTGTAGGTGTAGCTCGATCCAGCGACTGGGATCAGCGCGGCCATCTCGGAATAGCACAGGCCGACGAAGGCGCAGGCGATGCCGCCCAGCACGAAGGACAGCATGATTCCCGGCCCGGCATACTGGGCCGCGGCGGTGCCGGTGAGAACGAAGATGCCGGCGCCGATGATGGCGCCAATGCCCATGGCGGTGATCGAGAGGGCGCCCAGCGACTTCGAGAGCTGCTGTTCGCCCTCACCGCTCTCGACGATGTCGTCGAGCGGTTTGCGGCCCATCAGGCCCGACGAATCCATGGCACCATCCTTCAAGGCCGGGGTGGGTCGGCCCGTGTCCACGCCTGCTGAGGTAGCAAAATTCCTGCCGCGCTTGAGGAGTTCTAGAGGCGGATTGACCGACAACAACGCGCGACGGTGAAAGATTCTTCCAGTCAGGCGCGTTCAATCCGCGCAATCAACGGTCTGACCTTGAGGCGCGTCGTCAATACACCCCCGGCGCGCAGGGCTTCGCGCCGTACGACATCTCCGGCCCTGGCCTGTCGGGCGCCGACGACGCGTTCCATGCGCCTGACGAGGCGACTGAG
This sequence comes from Methylobacterium sp. P1-11, assembly GCF_008329595.1. Classification (NCBI taxonomy): domain Bacteria; kingdom Pseudomonadati; phylum Pseudomonadota; class Alphaproteobacteria; order Hyphomicrobiales; family Methylobacteriaceae; genus Methylobacterium; species Methylobacterium sp. P1-11. The sequence continues at coordinate 181,056 of NZ_NPKS01000005.1, read as the reverse complement.
CCAGCTCCCGGCCGGACGGTGCAGGCGGCCGAGCGTCGTCTCAGGCCGCGCAGTTCCGACGAAGCGGTCCAGGGTGCGGATCCAGCCCTCGGCCGGAACGTCCCCGGCTTCCAGGCACAGAACCCAATCCCGCCGGGCCGCGGCAGCGCCGACGGCGTAGGGATTCCCACTCCGGTGCAGCACCAGCGTGGCGCCCGTGGCTTCCGCGACGGCCGCCACGGCCTCACTCGCGCGGCCCGAGACGATCACCGCATCGCCGACGAGGCCGCCGGCCACGCCGGAGACGAGCACGCTCAGCGTGTCGGCCAAGCGATCGATCGCGTCCGGATCGGCCGGGTCGGCCAGATAGGTCACGGCGGAGAGCATGAGCGCGCGCATAGACGATTCTGCGGCGCCGTAAACCGCCCTTCCGCCTCTGGGCGAATGCGCCGCTATTCGGAAAGGCGGCAAAGCTGAGTTTGCCTGGAAAAGAGGCATTCGACCTCAGAGTGTTCGCTATATGTCCTGAGGCGGGCCTGAATGGGAGAATCGTCATGGGACATAGGCGTGACGGGTTCCCATCCCGAACCTTACCGCGACTCGGCGCGAGCGCGGCGCCTCAGGACTCGCGGCGCGGCCGCGGGGCCACGGCCAATCCCACAAGCCGGTATGAGCCGTCCCGACGCGAGGCGTTCCACGACGAGACTTGGATGGCGGACGCTCCGGCGCCGCTGCGCACGCAGGTCACCCCGGAGCGGTCCGCCCGGATCATCGCCCGCAACAGCTCGCCCGACATTCCATTCGACCGATCGATCAATCCCTATCGGGGCTGCGAGCACGGCTGCATCTACTGCTACGCGCGCCCCACCCATGCCTGGCTCGGCCTGTCGCCGGGGCTCGACTTCGAGTCGCGGATCTTCACCAAGCCGGACGCCGCGCGGCTGCTTGCCCGCGAGATCGCCGCGCCGGGCTACCGACCCGAGACGATCGCCCTCGGCACAGCCACGGATCCCTATCAGCCGGTCGAGCGCGAGCACCGGCTCACCCGCGCGGTGCTGGAGGTGCTGCGGGAGGCCCGCCATCCCGTCAGCATCACCACCAAGTCCGACCTCATGCTGCGCGACCTCGATATCCTGACTGAGATGGCGGCGGAGAACCTGGTGCTAGCCGCGGTCTCGTTGCCGACGCTGGATCCGGACCTCGCGCGCCGCCTCGATCCGCGGGCGCCCCGGCCGGAGAAGCGGCTCGCGGCGATGCGGGCACTGAGCGCGGCAGGGGTGCCTGTCATGGTCAACGTCTCGCCGATCATTCCCGGCCTGACCGACCATGAGATCGAGGCGATTCTCGGCCGGGCACGCGAGAACGGCGCAAGCCGTATCGGGCACGCGCTTCTCCGGCTTCCCGGTGAGGTCGCCGACCTCATGGCGGACTGGTTCGCCGAGCATTACCCCGAGCGCAGCAATCGGACCTTTGCACTCCTGCGCGAGGCTCGGGGTGGCCACGAGAACGACCCGCGTTTCGGCCACCGTTTCCGTGGAGAGGGGGCCTACGCGGCGATGATCGGCCAGCGGGTTCGGCTCGCCGGCACACGGCTCGGTTTCGCCTTCGGGAGGATCGCGTTGAATCGCGACGCTTTCCGCAAGCCGGGGACGCAGCTGGCACTGTTCTGACGCGATCAAGCCGGCTCTTCCGCAAGCCTTGACGGAGCCGGCGAAGTCGATCGGCTCGTCAGCCGCCCGGCAGCCGATCACCGGCTCTTGGGCGCGACAGCGCTGGTGCGTCAGTCGGAGTCGCTGACCGCCGACCTCGAGCGCTGTCTGAGCGGCGTCTGGGCCGCGTGACCCATCCGGCCAGGCTCGTCGAAGGCCCGGGTGAAGCTGAGCCGGTGATGCGGGCTGCGGCCGAGCTGCGTCAGGCCGGCGCGGTGGACGGCCGTGCCGTAGCCGACATTGCGCTCCCAGCCGTAGCCGGGATGGCGTCCGGCCAGGCGCCGCATCATCCGGTCGCGGAACACCTTGGCGACGATCGAGGCGGCGGCGATCTGCGGAACCACGCGGTCGCCGCCCACCACGGCGCGGCCCGGGAGGCCGGGCAGGGCGTCGCGCCCGTCGACCAGCACGGGCGCGTCGAGACCGAGCCGGGCGACTGCCCGCGCCATCGCGTCGAGGGTCGCACCACGGATGTTGATCCGATCAATCAGGGCACGGGAGCCCGCCGCCACCGCGACCCGGGCATGGGCACGGATCAAGGGCGCCAGCCGGTTCCGGGCCGGCTCCGGGAGGCGCTTGCTGTCGTCGAGGGCGGCGAGCAGATCGGCCGGGATCGCCGCCGGATCAAACCAGACCGCGGCCACCACCACAGGACCGCAGAGCGCGCCGCGCCCGACCTCGTCGCAGCCGATCACCGTCGGATACGCGGCAGCCCGGGCCGGATCGAATGGCGAACGGGCGTCCATCGGCTTGGGGGCGGGCGTGGGGGGCAACTTCGCGGGCGGCATGGATCCGTCCTGCCATTCCACGGGGACGCCGTCACGCGTCAGGCGGCGTCACGCGTACCCCGCGCGCCGCCATGCGCCTCGATGATGTTGCCGAAGAACTGCCGGGCACTCACGTCCCAGCCGCACCGCAGGGCCTCGGCCCGGCACTCGGTGCGCGACAGCCGCAGCGCCGCCAGCGCGGCAACCCGCAGATCCGGATCGAGCACGCCGACCCGCGTGCCGCCGACGACGTCGTTCGGGCCCGGCACCGGGAAGGCCGCCACCGGAAGGCCGCTGGCCAGGGCCTCCAGGAGCACGATGCCGAACGTGTCGGTAAGGCTCGGGAAGACGAAGACGTCACAGGCGGCGTAGATTGCCGCAAGGCACCCGCCGGTGCGGGTGCCGAGGAAGCGGGCCTCCGGCGCGAGCGCCTGCAGGCGCGCGCGGTCCGGCCCGTCGCCGACCACCACCTTCGTGCCGGGCAGATCAAGGCTCAGGAAGGCCGCGACGTTCTTTTCCACCGCCAGCCGCCCGACATAGAGGAACAGCGGCCCGGGCAGGCCGGCGAGTTCCGCCGGTACTCGCGTCCCCGGCTCGGCTGGCCGGAACCGCTCCGTGTCAACGCCCCGGGTCCAGCGCATTAGCCGGCCAAAACCGCGCGCCGCCAACTCGCCCTGAAGCGAGGCGGTGCTGACCATGGTGCCTCGGGCGGCGCCGTGGAACCGGCGCAGATACGCATAGGACCACGCTTCCGGCACGGGCGCCCGGGCCGCGAGATATTCCGGAAAGCGCGTGTGGTAGCTCGTCGTGAAGGGGAGGTCGTGGGCGAGGCAGTGTCGCCGGGCGGCGAGCCCGACCGGCCCCTCGGTGGCGATATGCACGTGGCTCGGCCGCTCCGCCTTCCAACGCGCCGCCACCCGCTCGCGCCCCGCATAAGCGAGGCGGATCTCCGGATAGCCCGGGAGCGGCAGCGAACGGAAATCCGTTACGGAGAGCAAGGCCGTCGCGAAGCCGTGCTCTGGCGCGCGGCGGACCATCTGCTCCAGGGAGCGCACGACGCCGTTGACCTGAGGATGCCACGCGTCGCTGGCGATGAGGAGTTTCACGGGCGGTGACCTCACGCCACCGCGCGCCGGCCCGGCAGGGGCTGCGGCACGGCCTCGGCTTCCCGCGCCCGAAGGAGGCTCGGATAGTGCAGAACCTCGATGCGGCCGTCGTAATGCTCCACGAGGCCGGTGCAGGATTCCACCCAGTCGCCGGTATTGAGGTAGCGCAGGTCGCCGATCGGCCGGTCGGCCGCGTGGTGGATGTGGCCGCAGATCACCCCGTCGGCGCCCTGCCGGCGCGCCTCCTCGGCGAGGATCGTCTCGAAACGGCCGATGAAGCTCACGGCGTTCTTCACGCGCAGCTTCGCCCAGGCGGATAGCGACCAGTAGGACAGGCCGAGGCGGCGCCGCGCCTTGTTGATCACGGTGTTGAGGGACAGAGCCAGCGTATAGGCACCGTCGCCGAGATGGGCGAGCCAGCGCGAGTGGCGCACCACCATGTCAAATTGGTCGCCGTGGATCACGAGGTAGCGGCGGCCGTCCGCCGCCTGGTGGATCGCGGTCTCGGCCAGCTCGATCCCGCCGAAACTGGTGCCGACATAGTCGCGCAGGAACTCGTCGTGATTGCCCGGCAGGTAGACGATGCGCGTCCCCTTGCGGACCTTGCGCAGGAGCTTCTGCACGACGTCGTTGTGCTCCTGCGGCCAGTACCATCCGGAGCGGAGCTGCCAGCCATCCACGATGTCGCCGACGAGGTAGATCGTATCGGCGTCGTAATCCTTTAGGAACGACAGCAGCAGGCCGGCCTGGCAGCCGCGCGTGCCGAGATGCAGGTCGGACAGGAACAACGTCCGAACCCGGACCGGCATCTCCTCAACCTCGGCCACGGCACTCTCTCCCGGCGGCTGTACGGTGCCGGGATCCAGAGCGCGATCGCATCTCAGTTTGATGACGCGGGGCCGTGAGCATGCGGGAAGACTTCGGTGTGCGGTGCCGCAAAGCCTCTCAACCGCGGCTCGACTTCGTTGCGTCGCACAAAAAATTTTTTTGCCAAGTTCCGGAAGTTTTTCCGGTTTTCCTTTCCAGGCCCGCCGCCTCATAATACCAGGAACCGGCGGCTCGGCACGAGCTCGGCCGGACCTTGACAGGAAGGCGGCGAGGACGGCCCTGAGGCCGTTGGACGGGACGGCATTTCGGAGGCGACCGGCGCGCGGGGGCGTGCCGCGACGCGAGCGGCGTGAGGCCGCCTGCCGCTCCGCGGAGGCCCCCCAATCACGGCAGAGGATGGCGTTCGAGGGGGTGCGGCGCGAGCCGCTTTCGACGGCGCCGGACCGACTCCCTGACGATGCTTGAACAACCCGGCGCGGGTTCACGCTCGCCCACAACGGACTATTCGGAGGAAACATCATGGCCGCAACCCGGCGCCCCGGTCGCAACCACCTCTTCATCCCGGGCCCCACCAACATCCCGGAGCGTGTCCTGCGCGCCATGCACGTGCCGTCGGAGGATCACCGCTCGCCGAGCTTCCCCGAACTGGTGAAGCCGCTCCTGCAGGACTCCAAGATGGTGTTCGGCTCGACCAACGGGACGGTGATCCTGTTCCCGTCCTCGGGCACCGGCATCTGGGAGTCGGCCCTGTCCAACACCCTCTGCCGCGGCGACAAGGTGCTCACCGCCCGCTACGGCCAGTTCAGCCACCTCTGGGTCGACATGGCCCAGCGCCTCGGCCTCGACGTGATCGTCCAGGACGAGGAGTGGGGCGCCGGCGCCGATCCGCAGAAGATCGAGGAGGCGCTGCGGGCCGACAAGGATCACGCCATCAAGGCCGTGATGGTCGTCCACAACGAAACCGCCACCGGCGTCACCAGCGACATCGGCGCGGTGCGCAAGGCGATCGACGCCGCCGGCCACCCGGCGCTGCTGTTCGTGGACGGCATCTCGTCGATCGGCTCGCTGCCGTTCTACATGGACGACTGGAAGGTCGATTGCGCCATCGCGGGCTCGCAGAAGGGCTTCATGCTGCCGGCCGGCCTCGGCCTGATCTGCATCAGCCCGAAGGCGCTCAAGATCGCCGAGGGCGGCACCGGCCGCAACGACCGGCTCGGCCACGCCTACTTCGCCTGGAAGGACCAGCTGGCCGCCAACGCCACCGGCTACTTCCCCTACACCCCCGTCCTGCCGCTGCTCTACGGCCTGCGCGAGGCCCTGGCGATCGTGAAGGAGGAGGGTCTGGAGAACGTCTACCACCGCCATCACGTGCTCGGCGAGGCGACCCGCCAGGCCGTTGCGGCCTGGGGCCTCAAGCCCTGCGCCAAGGAGCCGAAGTGGAACTCCGACACGGTCACGGCGATCGTGGTGCCGGAGGGCGCCGACGCCGCCAAGGTGATCACCCACGCCTACGAGCGCTACAACCTCTCGCTCGGGGCCGGCCTGTCGAAAGTCGCCGGCAAGGTGTTCCGCATCGGTCACCTGGGCGACCTGAACGAGCTGTCGCTGCTGGGCGCCATCGCGGGCGCCGAGATGGCCATGCTCGATTGCGGCATCAAGGTCACACCGGGCTCGGGCGTCGCCGCCGCCTCCAGCTACCTGCGCGAGAATCCGCTGCATAAGGCGTAATCTGCGCACGCGATCGGGGCGGGGCCGGGTTGCCGGGCCCGCCCCGACGCGCAAGTAAGACCAAGACTATTGAGGAAACCGCCCGTCGTCCGAGAGGGGTTCTATGACCAAGAAGATCGTGTTCCTGGATCGTGAATCCCTCGATGCCAGGGTCCGACCGTTCAACTTCCCGCACGAATACGTCGAGCACGAATCGACCTGGACGCTGGAAGAGATCGTCTCCCGCCTCCAGGGGGCGGAGATCGCGCTGATCAACAAGGTCCCGATGAGGGCCGAGACGCTGAAGCAGCTCCCCGACCTGAAGCTGATCGCGGTCGCCGCCACCGGCACCGACGTGGTCGACAAGGCCCAGGCGAAGGCGCAAGGGGTCACCGTCGTCAACATCCGCAACTACGCGTTCAACACCGTGCCGGAGCACGTGGTCGGTCTGATGTTCGCCCTGCGCCGGGCGATCGTGCCCTACGCCAACTCGGTGCGGCGCGGCGACTGGGCGAAGTCCAAGCAGTTCTGCTACTTCGACTATCCGATCTACGACATCGCCGGCTCGACACTCGGCATCGTCGGCTACGGGGCGCTCGGCAAGTCGATTGCCAAGCGCGCCGAGGCTCTCGGCATGAAGGTGCTGGCCTACGACGTGTTCCCGCAGGACGGGCTGGTCGACTTCGAGACGATCCTCACGCAGTCCGACGTGATCACGCTGCACGTCCCGCTGACCCCCGACACGAAGGGGATGATCGGCGCCGCCGAACTCAAGAAGATGAAGAAGAGCGCCATCCTCATCAACACGGCCCGGGGCGGGCTCGTGGACGAGGCGGCCCTTCTCGAAGCGCTCAAGGACGGCACCATCGCGGGCGCCGGCTTCGACGTGGTGGCCCAGGAGCCGCCGAAGGACGGCAACATCCTGTGCGAGGCCGACCTGCCGAACCTGATCGTGACGCCGCACGTCGCCTGGGCGAGCAAGGAGGCGATGCAGATCCTGGCCGACCAGCTCGTCGACAACGTCGAGGCGTTCGTGGCGGGCAAGCCGCAGAACGTGGTCGAGAGCTGAGGCGGCGCGTATCGCGCGCCTTCACTCCGGGGCGCCGCTGGCGAGCCCGGACCCCGGTGCCGCCGACGATGTCGGCCGAGAACCACCTGAGCGTCTGGATTCCGGGCTCCGCTTCGCGGACCCGGAACGACGGGGTGGAGTGTTCACTTGGATGATGCCCACCCAGGGCCGAGGTAGGAAATGACGAAGAAGCTGCTGTTCCTGTTCGACACCGATGCCGTGCCGAACGTGTTCGACACGGTCGTTGGCTACGACGGCGGCGCCGACCACATCACCGGCTACGGCGGCGTTAACCCCGACAATGTCGGTGCGCTCGTGGACGGCACGATCTACACCCGCGGCGGCTCCGAGAAGAAGTCGACGGCGATCTTCGTCGGCGGCGGCAGCATGGCGGCGGGCGAAGAGCTGTTCACCGCGGTCAAGAAGCGCTTCTTCGGCCCGTTCCGCGTCTCGGTCATGCTCGATTCCAACGGCTCCAACACCACGGCCGCCGCCGGCGTCGCCCTTGTGGCCAAGGCCGCGGGCTCGCTCCAGGGCAAGAAGGCCGTCGTGCTGGCCGGCACCGGCCCGGTCGGCATGCGCTCGGCCGCGCTCCTCGCGGGCGAGGGCGCCGAGGTCACCATCGCGGGCCGTGCCCTGGACAAGACCCAGGCCGCCGCGGACCAGATCAACAAGCGCTTCAAGGTCAACGTGAAGGCCGCCGCGACCCCCGACGAGGCCTCCCGCGTCGCCCTGGTGAAGGGCACGAACCTTGTGTTCACGGCCGGCGCCATCGGCGTCGAGTTGCTGCCCGAGGCCGCCTGGGCGCAGGAATCGTCCATCGAATTCGTCGCCGACTACAACGCCCAGCCCCCGACCGGCATCGGCGGCATCGACGTGATGGACAAGGGCAAGGAGCGCAACGGCAAGCAGGCCTTCGGAGCCCTCGGCATCGGCGGCCTGAAGCTCAAGCTGCACAGGGCGTGCGTCGGCCAGCTTTTCGAGAGCACCGACAAGGTGCTCGACGCCGAGGAGATCTACGCCCTCGCCAAGACGATGGCCTGAGGAGGCGCCGGTGACCGAGACGCATCGCCCCGAGACCGACAGCATCGAGACGTTCCTGACGGAGCTGGCGAGCGCTGCCCCGACCCCCGGGGGCGGCGGCGCGGCGGCGATCTCCGGTGCCATGGGCGCGGCCCTGGTGTCGATGGTCTGCAACCTCACCATCGGCAAGAAGAAGTACGTCGAGGTCGAGGCCGAGCTGAAGGACGTGCTCGCCAAGTCCGAGGGCCTGCGGGTCGCGCTGACCGGCATGATCGGCGAGGACGTGCAGGCTTTTGATGCCGTGATGGGCGCCTACGGACTGCCGAAGACCACCGACGACGAGAAGGCGACGCGCTCGGAGAAGATCCAGGCGGCGCTGAAGACGGCCTGCGACGTGCCGCTCGCCTGTTGCCGGGCCTGCCGCGCCGTGATCGACCTCGCGGCGATCACCGCCGACAAGGGCAACCTCAACGTCGTGTCGGACGCCGGTGTGGCGGTGCTCTCCGCCTATGCCGGCCTGCGCAGCGCGGCCCTCAACGTCTACGTCAACGCCAAGGGACTCGAGGACCGCGATTTCGCCGACGAGCGGCTGAAGGAGCTGGAAGATCTGCTCTCGGAAGCCGGCACGCTTAGCGAGAAGGTCTACGCGGTCGTGAAGGCCAAGGTGAACTGACGCGCACGGCGCCCGATCCGGGTGCCGGCAAAGCATCGACAGTCGAGGCCGGGTGCATCATGCCCCGGCCTCGTTGTTTTTCTGTATGTTGCATTGCAATATATAGACGACGATCCGTGCTGCGGTCGCGAAAAAGTCTCGGTCAATCAGCGCCTTAAAAAATTTGACGGGCGTAATCTTTCGACTCAACTAAAGTGAAGGGCGTCAACGGCGGCAACGAACCGCGGAGGAGGCGCCGAATGGACGTCCACGAGTATCAGGCCAAGGAGCTTCTTGCGAGCTTCGGCGTGGCCGTCCCGAAAGGGGCCATCGCGTTCAGTCCGGACCAGGCGGTCTACGCGGCGACCGAGCTCGGCGGCTCGTTCTGGGCCGTGAAGGCACAGATCCACGCCGGCGCCCGCGGCAAGGCCGGCGGCATCAAGCTGTGCCGGACCTACAACGAGGTCCGCGACGCCGCGAAGGACCTGCTGGGCAAGCGCCTCGTCACGCACCAGACCGGCCCCGAGGGCAAGCCGGTGCAGCGGGTCTACGTCGAGACCGCCGACCCGTTCGAGCGCGAACTCTACCTCGGCTACGTGCTGGACCGGAAGGCCGAGCGCGTCCGGGTCATCGCCAGCCAGCGCGGCGGCATGGACATCGAGGAGATCGCCGCCAAGGAGCCCGACTCCCTCATCCAGGTGGTCGTCGAGCCGGCGGTGGGCCTGCAGCAGTTCCAGGCGCGGGAGATCGCCTTCCAGCTCGGGCTCAACATCAAGCAGGTCTCGGCCGCGGTGAAGACGATCATGAACGCCTACCGGGCGTTCCGCGACTGCGACGGCACCATGCTGGAGATCAACCCGCTCGTCGTCACCAAGGACGACCGGGTGCTGGCGCTCGACGCCAAGATGAGCTTCGACGACAACGCGATGTTCCGCCGTCCGGGCATCGCCGACATGCACGACCCGTCCCAGGGCGACCCCCGCGAGGCCCAGGCCGCGGAGCACAACCTCAGCTATATCGGCCTTGAGGGCGAGATCGGCTGCATCGTCAACGGCGCCGGCCTCGCCATGGCCACCATGGACATGATCAAGCACGCGGGCGGTGAGCCGGCGAACTTTCTGGATGTCGGCGGCGGTGCTTCCCCTGAGCGGGTGGCCACGGCCTTCAGGCTGGTGCTCTCCGACCGGAACGTGAAGGCGATCCTCGTCAACATCTTCGCCGGCATCAACCGCTGCGACTGGGTCGCCGAGGGCGTCGTCCAAGCCGCCCACGAGGTGAAGATCGACGTGCCGCTGGTGGTCCGGCTGGCCGGCACGAACGTGGAGGCGGGCAAGAAGATCCTCGCCGAGAGCGGCCTCGACCTGATCACCGCCGACACCCTGGCGGAGGCGGCCAAGAAGGCGGTCGACGCCTGCGCCGCCGCCAAGACGCAGCACTGAGAGGGGGAGACCGCGCCATGAGCATCCTCATCGACGAGACCACCCCGATCATCGTCCAGGGCATCACGGGCGACAAGGGCACCTTCCACGCCAAGGAGATGCTGGACTACGGCTCGAACGTCGTCGGCGGCGTCACCCCGGGCAAGGGCGGGCGCACCCATCTCGGCCTGCCGGTGTTCAACACCGTCAAGGAGGCCGTGGCGGCGACCGGCGCCACGACCTCGATCACCTTCGTGGCGCCCCCCTTCGCGGCGGACGCCATCATGGAGGCGGCCGATGCCGGGCTGCGCTTGGTCTGCTCGATCACGGACGGCATTCCCGCCCAGGACATGATGCGGGTGAAGCGCTACCTGTACCGCTACCCGAAAGAGAAGCGGACCATGGTGGTCGGCCCGAACTGCGCCGGCATCATCTCGCCCGGCAAGGCGATGCTCGGCATCATGCCCGGGCACATCTACCTCCCGGGCAATGTCGGGGTCATCTCGCGCTCGGGCACGCTCGGCTACGAGGCCGCCTCGCAGCTCAAGGAGCTCGGGCTGGGGATCTCGACCTCGGTGGGCATCGGCGGCGACCCGATCAACGGCTCGTCGTTCCTCGACCACCTCGCCCTGTTCGAGACCGACCCGGACACCGACGCGGTGCTGATGATCGGCGAGATCGGCGGCCCGCAGGAGGCCGAGGCCTCGGCCTGGATCCGCGAGAACATGTCGAAGCCGGTGATCGGCTTCGTGGCGGGGCTCACCGCGCCGAAGGGTCGCCGCATGGGCCATGCTGGCGCGATCATCTCGGCGGCCGGCGACAGCGCTGCCGAGAAGGCCGAGATCATGCGCTCCTACGGGCTGACCGTGGCGCCGGATCCGGGCTCGTTCGGGCAAACGGTAGCCGACGTGCTGGCCCGGGCGGCGTAGCGCCTCGGCATCCGAGAGCGTGACGCCCCAACCCTCGCGGAGGCTCGCGCGCTCGCCGTCGAGTCAGCCGCAAGGTCTTAGTAGAATGCGGCGTGGGTCCCCTCTCTCGATCGGGAGAGGGACAGGGTGAGGGCGAGAATGATCCGGAGGAGGCGTGCCCTACTGGCGCTTCCATGCGGCGCTCCGTCCTGAAGCGCTTCGTCCCTCACCCCAACCCTCTCCCGCGCGGGAGAGGGGGCCCGCCGCGCCCGGCACGGGCTGATGCGTATCACTCCCCACGAAGGGGAAGGGCGCTTTGCGCCGATCCTTGAAAAGTAACATGCGCCACGAGGTGGCCCCATGACCCGCACCCTTCACGCAACCCCCGGTCTCGTCGATGCCACGGCCTTCGCGCCGCCGGTGATCGTCGGCACGTCGTCGGAGCAGGCGCTTGACATCCTGTTCCAGGCGCTGCTCGACGTCGCCCGCCGGCACGACCCCGATCTCGAGGCGGTCCTGCACGGCACGGCCGACATCTCGCGCTTCTCGCCGCAGATGCTGGCGCGCGCGTTGCAGGTTCAGGGCATCTGGTTCCAGCTGATCTCTATCGCCGAGCAGAACGCCGCGATGCGCCGCCGCCGGCACGTGGAGCGCACGGAGGGACGCGCTGCGCTCGGCGGCTCCTTCGCCAAAGTCTTCTCGGATGCCCGCCGACAGGGCGTGCCCCCGGAGAAGATCCAGGCGCTGCTCAGCGACCTGCGCATCCGCCCGACGCTGACCGCCCACCCGACCGAGGGCAAGCGGGTGACGGTGCTGGAGAAGTTCCGGCGCATCTACCTCGTGCTGCGCGAGCTGGAGATGCCGCGCTGGACCGACCGTGAGCGCAACGGGCTCATGAACGAGCTGCGCGACCAGATCGAGCTGGTCTGGATGACGGGCGAGCTGCACCTGGAGAAGGCCACGGTCGAACGGGAGGTGGCCTGGGGGCTGCACTTCTTCGACGAGACCCTGTTCGAGATGCTGCCCGAGACCCTGGAGACTTTGCACGAGGCGCTGGCCGAGACCTACCCGGGCACGGAGTTCAGGGTGCCGCCGTTCTTCCAGTTCGGCTCGTGGATCGGCGGCGACCGGGACGGCAACCCCTACGTCACGGCGGCGGTCACCCGGCAGACCCTGCACCGCAACGCGCTCGCCTCGCTCACCCGCTACCGCGACGGCGTCCGCGAGCTGGGCCGGACCCTCTCGCTTACCGAGCGCTCGCTGCCGCTGCCTGAGGCCTTCCGCGCGGAACTCGACCGGCAGCTCGCCGAGAGCGGCCAAGCGCGCGCGATCACTCGGCGCAACCCGGGCGAACCCTATCGCCAGTATCTCTCCTGCGTCTCGCGCAAGATCGAGGCGACGATAGCCCGCAACGAGGGCGAGCACCCGTCGGGTCCCGACTACGCGAGCGCGGACGGGCTGATCGAGGATCTGCGCACCCTGGAGCGCGGCCTCACCGAGGCCAAGTGCGGGGCGCTGGCGCGGGACCTCGTCCGCCCGGTCCGGCGCATGGTCGAGATCTTCCGCTTCTCGACGGTGCGCCTCGACCTGCGCGAGAACACCACCCGGACCACCGACACGCTCCACGCCCTCTGGCGCCAGCGCAACGGCGAGGGCGAGCCGCCGGCCCTCGGCTCGGCCGCGTGGCGCCAGTGGCTCGACACGGAGCTCGCCCGGCCGCGCGATCCCGAGCGCTCCTTCGAGGACCTGCCCGACGCGGCGCGCGAGACGCTCGCCACCTTCGCCCTCGTCGCGGAGATGCGCGAGGCCCTCGACCGCGAGGCGTTCGGCGCCTTCGTGCTGTCGATGACCCGCTCGGTGGAGGACGTGCTCGGCGCGTACCTGCTGGCCAAGGAGGCGGGGGTGTTCCTCGACGCCGCCGGCACGGAGATCTGCCCGCTGCCGATCGTGCCGCTGTTCGAGACCATCGACGACCTGCGCGCCGCGCCGGCGATCATGCGGGCGCTGCTCGCCGTGCCGGTGGTCCGCCGCTCAACCCGCTGGCAGGGCGGCGTGCAGGAGGTGATGATCGGCTATTCCGACTCCAACAAGGACGGCGGTTTCGTTGCCGCCAACTGGGAACTCTACAAGGCGCAGAGCAAGCTGACCCGCCTCGGCCAGGAACTCGGCGTCGGCATCGCGTTCTTCCACGGGCGCGGCGGCTCGGTGAGCCGCGGCGGTGTGCCGACTCATCGAGGCATCATGGCCCAGCCGCCGGGTTCGATCCGCGGCCGTTTCCGCATCACCGAGCAGGGCGAGGTCGTCTCGTTCAAATATGCCAACCGCGGCACCGCCGCCTACCAGATGGAGCTGCTGGCGGCCTCGGTGTTCGAGCACGCGCTGGCTGGCGATGGCGAGCGGGCCGGTCCAGGCCACGACGACGCTCTGGAGGCCTTGGCCGGAGCCTCACGGGCGGCCTACGTCCAGCTGCTCCAGACCGACGGCCTCGTCGATTACTTCCAGGCTGCGAGTCCGCTGGACGAGATCGCGCTCCTGAACATCGGCTCGCGCCCGGCCCGCCGCTTCGGCGCCCGCTCCCTGTCGGACCTGCGGGCGATTCCGTGGGTGTTCGCCTGGTCGCAGAACCGGCACGTGATCACCGGCTGGTACGGGGTGGGCTCTGGGCTCGCGAGCTTTGTCGACGTGCGCGGACGGGACGGCGAGGCGACCCTCAAGCGCCTTTTCCAGGAATCCCGGGTGCTGCGGCTCGTCCTCGACGAGGTCGAGAAGACGCTGATGATGGTCGATCTCGACATCGCCCGCGCCTATGCGGGCCTCGTCCCGGACGCGGCAACCCGGGACCGGATCTTCTCGATGATCGAGGCCGAGTACGCGCTCACCCGCGAGATGGTGCTGCGGGTGAGCGGCGGCACCGAGCTGGCCGAGCGCTTCCCTCTGTTCCGGGATCGCCTCAAGGGTCGGCTCCCGACCATCAACCAAGTGAGCCGCGAGCAGGTCGAGCTGCTCGCCCGCTACCGCGCGGAGACCGACGAGGACCGGCGCGAGGCGGTGAAGTCGGCCCTGCTTCTGTCCATCAACTGCATCGCGGTCGGCTTCGGGGCGACCGGATAGAGGAGGGGCGAACGCGCTCCCTCTCCCGCACGGGAGAGGGGACCCGCGCTTCGACCCGGCACCGTTGAAACCGGTCCATTCGTGCAGCCGCGCCCTGTCAGGGACCACTGCGCGCGCCATTTGCCGCCGATGAACGGGATCGCATCCCGCAACGGCATCAGAACCGTCACCAAGAGAGAGAACCCAAGATGAGCTTCACCCTGATCCAGCAGGCCAAGCCGCGCCTGCACCGGTCCGAACTCGCCGTTCCGGGCTCGAACCCGACCTTCATGGAGAAGTCGGCCTCCTCGGCGGCGGACGTCATCTTCCTCGACCTCGAGGACGCGGTCGCCCCCGACGACAAGGAAAAAGCCCGCACCAACATCATCCAGGCGCTCAACGACCTGGATTGGGGCAACAAGACCATGATGATCCGCATCAACGGTCTCGATACCCACTACATGTACCGCGACGTGGTCGACATCGTCGAAGCCTGCCCGCGGCTCGACATGATCCTGATCCCCAAGGTCGGCGTCCCGGCCGACGTCTACGCCATCGACGTGCTGGTCACCCAGATCGAGCAGGCCAAGAAGCGCGACAAGCAGATCGGCTTCGAGGTGCTGATCGAGACGGCCCTCGGCATGGCCAATGTCGAGGCGATCGCCCAGTCGTCCAAGCGCTTGGAGGCGATGTCCTTCGGCGTCGCGGACTACGCCGCCTCGACCCGCGCCCGCTCCACCGTCATCGGCGGCGTGAACCCCGACTTCTCGGTGCTCACCGACAAGGACGAGTCCGGCAATCGCCAGACCCACTGGCAGGACCCGTGGCTGTTCGCCCAGAACCGCATGCTGGTGGCCTGCCGCGCCTACGGCCTGCGCCCGATCGACGGGCCGTTCGGCGACTTCTCGGATCCGGACGGCTACCGCTCGGCGGCCCGCCGCTGCGCCGCTCTTGGCTTCGAGGGCAAGTGGGCGATCCACCCCTCGCAGATCGACCTCGCCAACGAGGTGTTCACCCCCTCCGAGGCCGAGGTCACCAAGGCGCGCCGCATCCTGGAGGCCATGGAGGAGGCCGCCAAGGCTGGCCGCGGCGCCGTGTCCCTGGATGGTCGTCTCATCGACATCGCCTCAATCCGCATGGCCGAGGCGCTGATCGAGAAGGCGAACGCCATGAAGGGTTGAGGACAGCCCTCGGCGCGACAGGCTCCCAAGACACCGAGATCGGGATCGCCCGGCCTCGGACAAACCGGGGCCCGTTTGGGTGAGTGGGAGAAAACCCCGGAGAGGGCGCACCCCTCGCCCTGTCCCTTCGCAAGCAGGGACCGACTCTGCGGCGCGGCGGCGGCGACGGCCCTAGAACGGCCGATCGTCCGGCAGCCGCGCCGCGGCCACCTCGTCCGGCGTCGGATCGCGGTAAACCACGATCCCGCTCGACCGGTCCGCCGCGATCAGCCCCAGCCGCGCGAACCCGTCGAGCCAGCCGTCCATCGGCCAGATCCCGTGCCGATCCCGGAAGCGGGCCGCATTGGCGACGATGTCGCGGAAATGCTGCAGCGGCGGGTCGTAGCCCGGATGATGCTGGTGGTAGGCCCGGGGGCCGCCGAGGAACAGGATTGGCACGCCGGCCCGCTCGGCTCGGAACGCCAGGTCGGTATCCTCCGCGCCGTAGCCCGAGAAGGTCTCGTCGAAGCCGCCGATCCGGTCGTAGGTCTCAGCCCGCACCGCGAAGGCGAGCGACCAGAACAGGCCGGGCTGCGGCGCCGGCGCCACCTCACCGGCCGGCGGAAAGGCCCGCACCGGATGCGGCTGGCCGAGCCGCTCCAGATCCGCCGCGCCCCAACCGTCGGCAACGGCCCCGGATGGCAGGTAGCCGATCTCGCAGCAGATCAGGCCGTCATGCGCGGCCACCGCCCGCGACAATCCGGCGACGAGCCCCTCAGAGGGGATGCAATCCACGTCGAGGAAGATCAGCGTATCGGCCTGAGCCGCCCGGCGTCCGGCGTTGCGCGCCGCCGCCAGCGGCAGGCCGGCATGCGGGAACGGCACGCGCTCCACCGGGAAAGGCAGGGAAGGGTATGGCGCCGTGTCGCCGCCGATCTCGACGACGATGCAGCGATCGGGGGGAGCGCCGCGGCCGAGACCTTCGAGCAGGCGGGTAAGATGCGCGCGCCGGCCCTTGTTGAGGGTGATGACGGCGATGCTCACGATGCAGGTCTCGCGCGCAGGACATCAATCCGGTAATCGGCCGTCCGCGACTGATAGAGGACTTGAGCGAACGAGGCAGCGAGCCGGATGAAGCTCTCGGCGGCGCCGTCACCCGAGAGGGGATAATCGGTCTCGCCCAGCCAGTGCACCAGCACGATGTCGCCCCCCGGCTCGATCGTCGCGCCGGCCCGCCGAACGAGTTCGGCGAAATCCGCCGGCGCCAGGAAGTAAAGAAACTCGGAGAGGACGATCAGATCGAATCGTTCCGCCGGCCAGTCCGCCGGCATGGTCCCCGACCGGACCTCGACATGGGTGCGATCCGCGCAGCGCGAACGTGCTGCCTCCACGGCCGCTTGGACCAGGTCGGTGGCAAGCAACCGCTCGCAGCGCTCGGACAGGGCGCGGGTGAAGACGCCGATGGAGCAGGCCGGCTCGAAGGCGGCGCGGTAGCGCGCCTGTGGCAGTGCCGCCAGCGTCGCCGCGTACTTGTCGCGCTCGTAGGACGACGTGGTGAAGCGCCAGGGATCCGGGTCGCTGGCGTAGATGCCGAGGAAGTAATCTTCCGGCAGGGTCTGGGTCCGCCGGGTCATGCGGGGACGGCGACGAAGCGTTCGTAGGGGCCGCAGAGCCGGTCGATCATGGCGGGCTCGAGCCGGAAGCCCTGGGGATCGTCCGCGATCAGGTCGGTGGTCTGCGATTCGTGGGCGGCGACGGCGCGCGTCTTGGTCTCGCGATAGGCCGAGACGTCGAGGCGCAGGCCGGCCGGGCTCGGCCCAACGTCGGTCTCGGGCGGCAGGGTCCAGCCCCAGACCGGGTACTCGTAGACCCGCACCCCCGGCATCTGCGGCCGGGCGAGGGCGACGATCGCGGCGGCCGCCTTGTGGTCGCAATGGGGATCGTGGCGCCACGTGACGAAGACCGCACCGGCCCCGATCGCCGAGACCGCCCGGGCCACCGCGGACGCGGCCGCCTCGGCCTCCGGGCCCTCGCTCGGGACATGCGCGTCGGGCAGGCGCAGGAAGGTCACGGCGTCGGGCCCGAGGCCGAGGACGGCCACGGCCCGCTGTGTCTCCGCCTCGCGCAGGGTGCGCAGCTTCTCCGGCGGGTATAGGCGGGAATGCGTGTGCGACCCGCAGCCGTCGCTGATGACGACGAGGTGCACGGGCCGCCCGGATGCCCGGGCGGCGGCGATCAGCCCGCCGCATCCGAGGCTCTCGTCGTCGGGATGGGGCGCGACGACCACGAGCCCCCGGTTCCCCAGGAGTGCGTCGAGGCTCGCCAGGGGCAGCGCCTCGGTGGCTTCCAGGAAGGCATCGGCGCGCATCAGCGGCCTCCGGTCGGGTCGCCGACGGGAACAGTGTACCGGTCGCTCCGCGACAGGATGCTGACGAGGTCGGTCACGATACGCTCCAGGGATGGTGCGCGGGTTCGGGCGTCCCTGGCTATCGGGCCCGACGCCTGAACAAGCCATGAGCGGCGCGTTCGAGTCGGGAGGCGTTACCGGTCGTTCTCGGTGGTGAGGGCGTCCGCGCGGGTACCCTCGTCGACGCTCGATCCCGCCGAGAGATGGACGCCGGGCGTCGGCGAATCGGTGAACACCGTGCCGGCCGCGCTGAGGGCGCTCCGCAGAGCCTCGATCTGCCCGCTCGGCGGATCGCTGTAGCCGCCCTCGAAATCCCGCACGAGCCGCTCGTCCAGACCGACCTTCCCGGCGAGCTCGGCCTCCGACCAGCCGAGCAGCCCGCGGGCCGCCCGCGACTGCGCCGGGCTCATGGCCTGCGCCCGAGTCCCGCTCTGCGCGCCCTCATCTGATCCTGCCAAGGTCATCCTCCCGCCCCGCGACATTCAACAACGAACACGGTCCCGGATCGTTTCCGTGCGGTCTCCGTGGGATCGCGACCATAATTGCGCTGAAATCTTGTCGCATCCGCCAGGGCGCAAGGATTCGGGGCGGACTCTCGCGAGGCCGGTCCGCGCGGGCGGCGCGGCGCTTCCGGACCGGGATGACCTGCGCCGTGTGCGCGATATGGGGACTGGACGATGAGAGGGGTGCTGATCGCGAGCCTGGCCTGTGCCGTGCTGGCCATGGACCTATCCGCGGCAACGCAAGCGCAGGCTCAGATGGGCGGCTCGCCGACGGGTTTCGGCCGGGGCAACCGGCGGCCCGGCGGTGAAGAAGAGAAGAAGCCTCAGTATGTGCCGGGGACCAAGGCCAGCGAGAAGATCTTCCCGCTGGACTCGACCTGGACCGCCGTGAGCCTCAACGGCAAGCCATTCACGGGCGGGGACCGGCCGAGCTTCATCATCGACAAGCAGTATCGTGCCCGCGGCTACGGCGGCTGCAACACGTTCGCGGCGACTGCCTTCCCGCTCAAGGAGCAGCACATCGCCGTGGGCCCGCTCGCGCTCACCAAGAAGAGCTGTGACAAGGGCCTCGCAGCCGCCGAGCAGGCCTTCTTCATCGCCCTGCGCACCTCGGCGGTGTGGGATCTGGTCGGTTCGCAACTCGTGCTCAAGAGCCCGAACGGTGAGCTGAAGTTCGACCGCGCCCTTTAAGGGCCGGTTCACCACGCCGTACGAAGACGGCCGCCGATTCAGACGCCTTTGAGGGGCGTCGGGGTTCACTCCTCGGGTGTCGAGGAGGCGATTGATGCCAGTCGGGATCGGGATCGGACGCGGGGATCCCTCGCGTCCTGTGGTGACGCGAACCCTGCACTTCTCGGGTCCCGAGGGTTTCCATCCCGGTGCCCTGTGGCTTGCCACGGCCATGCCGATCCTGGCGACGCTTCTTCTCCTCGTTCGGCTAGCGTCCTGAGAAGCGCATTGCGCGGAGCGGGGCGCCGAAGATCATCTCGTCTCGGTCGTGTCGCGCGATCGGCCGACCCTGGAGGAGCGGCCCGGCTCGGGCGCAGACTGCGCACGCGGGATCACTGGCGGAAACAGATCCGCCAGACCTGCAGCGACGCCGTAGAGGATGGGGTCGGCATCCAGGCCTGCCTCAGGCGGACGGAGATCGCTCTTCAGCATGGTGCGCCGGCGGGCATCGCGCGCGTTCGCGAGCATCTGTCCGCGTCTCCGTTCTTCACCTGTTCGAGCATGGTCAATGCCGCGTTCCGCGTTTCGTTGCCGCAGCGGCCGGAATTTTTTCCCGAGGACGAATCGCGACAAGATCTCAGCCGCGGCGCCGGAGGACTGACAGGGGACCGCCGTCGAGCAATGGGCAGGCGGTCGGGACGACACTGATGATCGTCGCACTCGGACAGCGCGCCCGGCAGCCCTGGGCCGCCGCGATCTGATCGCGGCCGCAGGCGTCGGCGAAGCAGAAGGTCCCCAGATCCTCGCAGGTCGCCCGGAAACGGCCGAGCGGCCCGACCTCCCGAAAATCCGCGGCTCCCGCACTCTGCGTCAGCAGGAGGACGGTCAGACCGAGCCGGATCGGGAGCCGTGCCATCTTCGTTTCCAATCCAGGTTGCGACCGCTTGCGGAGCCTGCCTAGCATTGGCAGCCTGGACGCGTCGTACCATTCCCGCGACAGGCGATGCACGCCATCTGACGCGATCCCGGTCGCGCCGCGCGGCCGTCAAGCCCGTATCCTACGAAAGGCCGCCATGCCGCTCTACGCCCTCGACGATCACACCCCCGCCCTCGCCGACCCCGCCCGTATCTGGATCGCGCCCGACGCGCAGGTGGTCGGCCGCGTACATCTCGGTCTCGATGTCGGGATCTGGTTCGGGGCGGCCCTGCGGGGCGACAATGAGCCGATCCGGATCGGCGACCGCACCAATGTCCAGGAGGGCGTGATCATGCACGTCGATCCAGGCTTTCCCCTCGTCATCGGCAACGACGTCACGATCGGCCACGGCGCGATCGTGCACGGCTGCACCATCGGCGACGGGAGCCTCGTCGGCATGGGGGCGACGGTTCTGAACGGGGCCAGGATCGGCCGCGGCTGCCTCATCGGTGCCAACGCGCTGGTCACCGAGGGCAAGGAATTCCCGGATCACAGCCTGATCGTCGGGGCGCCGGCCAAGGCCGTGCGCACCCTCGACGGGGCCGCTGTCGAAGGGCTCCGCCAAGCCGCCCTGCGCTATGTGGAAAATGCCCGGCGCTACAAGGCCGGGCTGCGCCGCATCGACGGCTGATCTTGAGCGGCCACTTCCATACCGGAGCGGCCGGGCCGCCTACTTCTTCGCCCTGCCGCGCTCGATCGCTTCCTCGATCAGGCGGTGGGCCTCCTCCTTGTCGCCCCAGCGGACGAACTTGACCCACTTGCCGGGCTCCAGATCCTTGTAGTGCTCAAAGAAGTGCTGGATCTGCTGGATCGTGATGTCGGGCAAGTCGGTGTAGTTCTCGACCCGGTCGTAGCGCTTGGTCAGGTGGCGCGACGGTAC
This sequence comes from Methylobacterium sp. P1-11, assembly GCF_008329595.1. Classification (NCBI taxonomy): domain Bacteria; kingdom Pseudomonadati; phylum Pseudomonadota; class Alphaproteobacteria; order Hyphomicrobiales; family Methylobacteriaceae; genus Methylobacterium; species Methylobacterium sp. P1-11. The sequence goes on along the minus strand of NZ_NPKS01000005.1, from coordinate 160,205 downwards.
CGCGATGATCTTCTCGTCCTCGCCGCCCTCGTCCTGCATCACCATCACACCCACGGGGCGCGCGCTGATGATCGCCCCCGGCAGGACGGCGCGGGTGTTGGCCACCAGCACGTCACAGGGGTCGCCGTCGCCCGACAGCGTGTGGGGAATGAACCCGTAATTGCCCGGGTAGAACATCGGCGTATAGAGGAACCGGTCGACGACCAGTGCGCCGGATTCCTTGTCCATCTCGTACTTGATCGGCTCGCCGCCGAGGGGCACTTCGACGATCACGTTGACGTCGTGCGGTGGCTTCTTGCCGAGCGGGATGGCGTCGATCTTCATGGCGTATCGCTTCCGGAAGGCGGTCTCGTCCGCTTCCCGGATCTCTTAGAGGCGCGGCCTGGCAAAGCAAATCGGCCGTTGGTGCGGTCCGGCAACGAGCGCTGGAAAACGTTAGCCGAACAGGAAGCCGACCTTGGGCAGGGGCACGCCGGCCACGCGATCCAGTACCCGCGGGCCGGCGACGCCGCCGAGCCCCGCGTAGAAGGCGCCGGCGCGGGCGTTGTCCTCCAGGCTCCACACGCCGAGCCGCGCGAGGCCGTGATCGGCCAGATCGTTGCGCACTGCCCGGAACAGGCGCCGCCCAAGGCCGACACCCTGATATTCCGGCAACAGGTAGAGTTCATCGATCTCGGCCTCGGCGCCGAGTGCCCGGCTGCGCGTCCGTCCATACGCCGCGTAACCGACGACGAGTTCCCCCGTCTCGACCACCGCGAGCGGCCGCCCGCGGCGCAGGGCGCCAAGCCACCAGGCCCGGTCCCGGGTGGAGATCAGCCGCTCCAGAGCGACGCCCGGGATGATGCCGCGATAGGCTTCGCGCCACGACGCATCGAACACCTTGGACAAGCCGCCGAGATCGGCCTCGCGGGCCCGGCGGATGCTCGTGGTGCGCGTGGTCATGGGCTTCGGGCCTCCCATCGTCCGTCCGGCGGATAACCCGCGCGGTCCGCCCAGGTTCGATGCCGATCCGGGCGGAGTGAAGGCAAGAATGGCGCCGCATGTCGGCGCTCGACGGTCGGAAGGCCACCGGCTCGCGAATTGCCGGGGTGTCGAGCGGCTGATAGAGCCCGGGCTCGTTTCCTCGGCAGCACGGCCTTGTTCAACCGCTTCCTCAAGCCCGAGACGCGCTACGCGCGCCGCATGGCCCGGATCGCCCGCTTCGAGCGGCCGATCTCCGGCCCCGGCGATCGGCTCTTGGCCTGGGCCAACATGCTGCTGATCGACCACGGCGTCTTCCGCCTCGCCTATCTCAACCGGCACCGCGTCGGCGCCGGCAGCCTCTGGCGCTCCGCCCAGCCTGGCCCACACCAGCTCGCCCGCTTTCGGGCCGAGGGCGTTCGGACGATCATCTCCCTGCGCGGCGGGCGTGAGCACGGCTCCTGGCCGCTGCAGCGTGAGGCCTGCGAACGCCACGGACTCAAGCTCGTCGAGTTCGTGCTCCGCTCCCGGGAGGCACCCGACCGCGCCACCATCCTCGGCGCCAAGGCCTTCTTCGCCAGCATCGAGTACCCGGCGGTGATGCACTGCAAGTCCGGTGCCGACCGCGCCGGTCTCGCCTCGGCCCTCTACCTGATCCTGCACGAGGGCCGTCCGGTGGCCGAGGCCGCCCGGCAGCTGTCCGCCCGCTACGGCCATCTCCGCTTCGCCAAGACCGGGATCCTCGACGCGTTCTTCGCGCGCTACCGCGTCGAGGGCGAGGCAAAGGGGCTCGACTTCCTGACCTGGGTCGAGACCGTCTATGACCCCGAGGCGCTCAAGCGCGATTTCCGGCCGGGCTTCTGGTCGGATCTGGCGGTTGACCGGGTGCTGCGGCGAGAGTGAGGAATCACTCCGCTGCCGGCCGCGCCGCTTCGCGGAACGGGTGGGCGGGATAGGTGCCGATCACCCGCAACTCGCGCGAGAAGAAGCCGAGTTCGTCCAATGCGCGGCTGAGGCCCGGATCCTCGGGATGGCCGTCGACCTCGGCGTAGAACTGCGTAGCGGTGAATTCGCCGTCGACCATGTAGCTCTCGAGCTTCGACATGTTGACGCCGTTGGTCGCGAAGCCGCCCAACGCCTTGTAGAGAGCAGCCGGGATGTTGCGGACCCGGAACACGAAGCTCGTCACGCATGGGCCGGTCCCGGCGGCGACGGTCTCGGGCTCGGGGGAGAACACCACGAACCGGGTGGTGTTGTGCGCCTCGTCCTCGACGTCGCGCTCCAGCATGTCAAGGCCGTAGACCGCGGCGGCGAGCGCCGGCGCAAGCGCGGCCCGGGTCGGATCGCCGATCTCGGCGATCTCGCGCGCTGCCCCGGCCGTATCGCCGGCGACCACCGCCTTCAGGCCCAGCCGGCGAATGATCCGCCGGCACTGGCCGAGGGCGTGGACGTGGCTGTGGACGGTCCGCAGCGACTCGATCCGCGTGCCCGGGAGCACCATCAGCTGGAAGTGGATCGGCAGGAAGTGCTCGGCCACGATGTGCAGCGGCGAGATCGGGATCAGGTGGTGGATGTCGGCGACGCGGCCGGCAATCGAGTTCTCGATCGGGATCATCGCCCGCTGGGCGCGCCCCTCGGTCACCGCCGCGAAGGCGTCCTCGAAGGTCGGGCAGGGGAGAGGCGTCCAGTCGGGATACGCCTCCGCGCAGATGATGTGCGAGTTGGCCCCGGGCTCACCCTGATAGGCGATGGTGCGGTTGGTCATGGCGGCGCAGATTCGTCCGTCGGGTCAGTTCAGGCGCCGGCTCTGCAGCAGGGCGCGGGCCCGTTCCAGGTCGGCAGGGGTGTCGACGCCGAGCGGCAGGTCGTCGACGATGGCGGCATCGATGCGCATGCCGGCCTCGAGCGCGCGCAGCTGCTCCAGCTTCTCCCGCACCTCCAGCTCGCCGGGCGGCAGCGCGACGAACCGGCTGAGCGCCCTGCGCCGGTAGGCATAGAGGCCGATATGGTGCCAGAGGGGCCCGTCGCCCCAGGGGGCGCGGGCGCGGGTGAAATACAGCGCACGCAGGCGACCGGGGCCGATCGTGTGGCCGACGAGCTTGACCACGTTGGGGTTGTCGGCCTCGTGCGGATCGGTGATCGGCGCACAGAGTGTCACGATGTCGACGGTGCGGTCGGCGAGGGGCGCGATGGAGGCGCCGATGATCGCCGGATCGATGGTCGGCAGGTCGCCCTGAACGTTGACCACCACGTCGTGGCGGCCCTCCGGATCAACGACCTCCAGCGCCTCGGCCAGCCGGTCGGAGCCCGACGGATGGTCGGTCCGGGTCATTACCGCGAGCCCGCCCGCGGCCTCGACCGTCCGAGCGATCTCCACCGCGTCGGTCGCCACCACCACGGGGCCGATGCCGGCCTCCACGGCGCGGCGCCAGACATGCACGATCATGGCCTCGCCAGCGATGTCGGCCAGCGGCTTGTTCGGCAGGCGAGTCGCGGCGAGGCGGGCCGGGATCAGGACCAGGGGATCGGACATCGAGATTCGGATCCGGATGCGCGGATCGGGTAGCCGCGGCAGGAGGCGGCCGGCTGCTTAACAGGCCCGCCCTCGGTTGTCGTCCCCCGGCAGACGGGCGGGACCGCGGTGGAGAAAAGGTGCCACGCGGTGACAAGCTGAGCAATTCGGTGGAACAATCCTGCGCTGGAGCGACGCGGAGCGCCTTGGCGGCATTGTCAGGAACCGCCTGAAACCGCTAAGGCAACCTCGAAATCTTCCAATGTCCGGTGCCCGAGCCTGCTCGCCCGTGTCAGGCGCGCGTTCGGCACGGCCGAGTTGCGAGAAGAGCATGAACTCGTTCGAGGTGAACAAGGTTGTGGGTGCTGTCCTCGGCGCCCTTCTGTTCGCGGCCGGATCGGGTTTCGTCGCCGAGTTGATCTACCATCCGAAGCCCGCGGGCAAAGCCGGCTACGATCTCCCCGAGCCGGAGCCCAAGGCTGCCGCCGCGGCGCCAGAGGCCAAGGTCGAGCCGATCGCCGTCCGCCTCGCCAGTGCCAATGTCGAGAAGGGCGAGGCCGGCACCAAGGCTTGCCACGCCTGCCACAATTTCGAGAAGGGCGGCCCCAACAAGGTCGGCCCCGACCTGTACGGCGTGGTGGAGCGGCCGAAGGGCTCGCATCCGGGCTTCGACTATTCTGCGGCCCTGAAGGAGAAGGGCGGGACCTGGACCTATGCCGATCTCGACGAGTTCCTGACCAATCCGAAGGGCTACGTGAAGGGCACCAAGATGGCCTTCGCCGGCATCGCCTCGCCCCAGGATCGGGCCAACGTCATCGGCTACCTGCGCACGCTTGCCGATCAGCCCAAGCCGCTGCCCGCCGTCGAGAAGAGCGACGCGGTGCCGGCTGCCGCGCCAGCCAAGGCGGAGGACAAGCCTGCCGAAAAGGTGCCTGCCGACAAGCCGTCCGCCGACAAGCCGGCCGCCAGCAAGGCCTCCGAAGGTAAGGACAGCCCGGCCAAGCCCGCCGATCCCGACACAGCCAAGCCCGTGGAGGCGAAGTCGCCCGGCAGCCCGCGGGTGACCGGCGAATCAAGCGACCGCAACGCGCCTGCGCCGCCGGCCAACGCCCATGACAGCGACCAGCAGGGTGCGCCGTCGAGCCTGATTCCCCCGGAGCCGACCGCGCCCTCTTCCCCGGCGGCCAAGGAACCGCCGGCGCAGGCCAATCCGGAGGCGGTCGAACGGGCGAAGGATCTCGAGGTCGGCGGCCCGACCAAGGACCTGAATGCGCCCCTGCCGACCCCGCAGCCGCTTCCAAAGGAGTAGAGGCACGAGGCCGTGTGCGGGCAGGAAAGTCCTGTCCCTCGCGTGTCAGGCGCGTTTCGCCGGCATAGCTCCAGGCCCGGCCCTTGCTGTGAGGCGGCCGTGCCTCGGCATCCTGCCGAGCTGAAAACCGCGTAGGCCCCCTTGGCTGACCGAAGTCCCGATGTCGAGGAGCGTCGCGCTCCCCTGCCGCTGCTCGTCGCCGTGACCATGACCGGAACGGTGGCGCTGCACATCTTCGTGCCGGCACTGGCGGCGGCGGCGGTCGACCTCGGCACCAATGCCGCCGGCGCGCAACTGACGATCACCGTGTACCTGATCGGTCTCGCGGGCGGTCAGCTTCTCTACGGCCCCCTGTCGGATCGGTACGGGCGGCGGCCGATCCTGATCGCAGGGCTCGGCCTCTACCTCGCCGGACTGCTCCTCGCGATTCCCGCACCGAATATCGGGGTCCTGCTCGTCGCCCGGGTTCTGCAGTCGCTCGGCGCCTGCGGCTCGCTGGTAATCGGCCGGGCAATGGTGCGCGACGTCTCGACCCGCGAGGATGCGGCCCGCAAGCTCGCGATCCTCACCACCGCGATGACGCTGACACCGGCCCTGGCGCCTGCGATCGGCGGTGTGGTGAACGAGGCCTTCGGATGGCGCGCGGTATTCGTGGTGCTGGCCGGCCTCGTGGCCGTGCTGGGCGCGCTCGTGATCTTCATCCTGCCCGAGACCAACCGTCACAAGGTGGCGCTGCCGGGCTTCGTCGCCGTTCTGTCCGGCTACCTCCGGCTGGTTCGGATCCCGGTCTTCCGCGCCTACCTGGTGGCGGGGGCCTGCGGCGGCACCAGCCTCTACGCGTTCCTGGCCGTGGCTCCGTTCCTCCTCGTGGACCGCCTCGGCCGCTCCTCGCAGGAGGTGGGGTTCGATTGCCTGATCGTCGTGTTCGGCATGGTCGGCGGTGCCGTCCTGGCGAGCCGACTCGCCGCCCGGGTGCCGATCCGCAAGGCGGCGCGCAGCGGCAATCTTCTGTGCATCGCCGCGGCCCTGACGCTGCTGGTCGTGGACCGCACCGGGATGCTCGGCGTCGTCAGCCTGATCGTGCCGCTCTTCGCCTACGCGGTCGGGGTCGGTCTGCTGAGCCCGAACGCGGTGGCGGGGCTGATGAACGTCGATCCGCATGCGGCGGGATCGGCCTCCAGTCTCTACGGCTTTACGCAGATGACCTTCGGAGCCCTGTTCACGGTCGCTGCCTCCGCGTGGCCCGCGACCTCGGCCATGCCGGTGGCGCTGGCGCTGCTCGCTGCCGGGCTGATCGCTGCTCTGGCGCTGCGGCGGGCGTGAGCCCAGCCGCTCAGCATGGAACGAACCGGGCAGGTTCGGCATTGAGAGCGCCCAACAGGAGGAGAAACGACATGTCGCGCCTGCCCATCATCGTTCTCGCCACGCTCACCCTCGGCGGCACAGCCTTCGCGGCCGAGCAGGGAGCCGCCTCGCGGACGCCCGGTCACGAGATGCAGGACCACGGAAGCCGGGCCGGCAGCCCAGGCGCCTCCGGCTACGCGCCCGGTCACGAAATGAAGTCCGGCACATCGGACACGACCGGTTCGACGTCCCGCACGGGCGGTTCGGGAACCGGCACCACCGGCACCTCGGGAACCAGCGGTTCCGGCACCCGCCGCTGACATCGTGAGCGAACGCCTCGACCCCGGCCTTCCGGTCGGGTGAGGCGGAGTGACGGGCATCCGGTCCCCAGGGGCCGGATGCCCGGTCGCTACGCACGTACCGCTTCCACAAGGCCCACGGCCCGGTCGCGAAATCCGTCGACCAGTTCCAGCCACAACAGGCGCGCCGGATCCACGGGTCCCGGCAGGACCAAGCGCCCGGGCGGCACCGGCGCGAATCCGAGCCGGCCGTAATAGGGCGCATCGCCCACCAGGATCACCAGACCTTCCCCCGCCTTCCGCGCGCCCTCGATCGCCGCGCGGGTCAGGGTGGCGCCGATGCCCCTTCCCTCGAAGCTCGGGTCCACTGCCAGTGGGCCGAGCATCACGAAGGGGGTCGCTCCGGCCCGTACCGGACCCATCCGAACGGACCCGACCAGGAAGCTGCCGACCGAAGCGGTGATGCCGAGATCCATCCGCTCAGCCGCACCCTCGCGGAGGCGGTAGGCGGTGCGGGCGAAGCGGCCGGGTCCGAAGGCCCGGGCATGGAGCCGCTCGATGGCGGAGGCATCCTCCGTCCGCTCGGGCCGGATGACGAGGGACAAGTCGGTCACGGGATACTCGCGGGTCGGATGGCCGCCGCGTAGCAGCGTCGGGCCGGACCCGCAAACCGCCGCGCTACTCGGCGGCCGCCAGCGCGGGCCGCTCACCGCCCTGCGTCAGCCTCAGGAAGCCGAGGGCCGAGAGCCAGATCACCGCACCGCAGGCGGAGGCGACGCCGAGGACCAGCGCGAAGCCGCCGCGATCGTGCAGGAGGGCGATCGCCGGCACCACGAAGCCGCTCGCTGTAAAGCCCACGAAGTAGCGCACGCTGTAGGCCCGAGCCCGATAGGCGGGCGGAACGTAGCGGGCGATCATCGCATCGTTGATCACCACCTGCCCGTAGATCGCCGTCATGGCGAGGACGAGCCCGGCCAGCAGCGGCAGTCCGGTCGAAACCGCCGCGATCCCGAGCCCCAGCGGCTGCAGCACCGAGAGCGCCACGAACAGGGACGGCAGGCTGTAGCGGTCGATCAGGCGGCCCATGGCGAGCTGCATCAGCGCGCCGAACAGGAAGACGCCCGTGGCGAGCGAGCCGGTGAGCGCCAGCGGCAGTGCCTGTCCGACACCCTCGTCGATGACCTTGGGCAGGCTGATCGTCGTGAGGTTGAAAGTCAGGCCACCCGCGAAGATCGACAGCGCGAACATCGCCATGAGCGCCCAGGGCCGTGTCACCGGGATCACAGCCGCGCCGCCGGCCTTCCTGCCCGCGCTGTCGCCGTCCCCCGGAACCAGGGCCACGAAGGCCGCTCCGCAGGCGAGGCAGACGAGGCCCGGGACCACGAAGGCCGCCCGCCAGCTGATCGTGGCGGCGAGCAGCGCCGTGAGGCCGGAGGCTGCGGCCGCGCCGAAATTGCCCCAGACGCCGTTGATGCCGAGGTCGCGCCCGAGCCGGCGGGCATGGGTCACCAGCATGGCCGAGCCGACCGGGTGATAAATCGCCGAGGCGAGCCCCAGCACGCAGAGCCAGAGGGCGAAGCCGAGCGGCGTCGAAGCGCTCGCAACACCGAGGCAGGAGAGACCGTAGCCGAAGAAGAACACCGCCAGCATGTTGCGCCGCCCGAACCGGTCGGCGAGCGAGCCCATCGGCAGCGAGCAGAGCCCGAAGGCCACGAAGGCGCCGGTGGCGAGCCCGATCAGCTCGCCGTAGCCGAGCCCGGTCTGAGCCGCGATGGCGATGACCGCCGTCGGATAGATCAGCAGCACGAAATGGTCGAGGGCGTGCGCGACGTTGACGAAGCGCAGGGTGCGGCGGGACAGCGTATCCGAATCCATCGCGGCGTATCCTCCGGGACGGCACCATGATAGCCTGACCCAACGGCGGTGTTGGGCCGGATATGTATGCGAATGGGCCATTGTCGACAGAGGCGCGCGTCGTTGTGGGGCGATCGACCGATGCAGCCGACTATCAGGACGTGCCCCGCCCGGTTGCGGTGATGCCCAAGACCTACGCCGCCGGAATGCGACTCCCCCGGCACTTCCACGAGCGCGCGCAACTTCTCTACGCCACAGCCGGCCTGATGATGGCGTTCGCGGAGGATGGCACCTGGGTCGTTCCCGAAGGGCACGCCCTCTGGATCCCGCCGCGCCTCCCGCACGCTGTCGCGACCCACGGCGCCGTCTCGATGTGCTCGGCCTATCTCGATCCGGCCTCGGCCCGATCTTTCCCGGCGAACTGCCGGGTGATCGCGGTTTCGCGGCTCCTCGCCTCCGCGCTCACGGCGCTCGCCGAGGAGCCGGTGCTCTACGCGGTCGATGGGCGCGGCGGCCATCTCGCCGCGCTGGTGCTCGACGAGATCGGCCGGGCCCCCGCGACGCCCCTCGCGCTGCCGCTCCCGCGCGACTCGCGCCTGCGCCGAGTCTGCCTCGCGCTGATCGAGGATCCGGCCTCGAAGGCTGATCTCGACGCCTGGGCTGACCGCGCCGGCGCGAGCCGGCGTACGCTGACCCGCGGGTTTCGCGCGGAGACGGGCCTGAGTTTCGGCGATTGGCGAGCCCGAGCCCGGGTGATCCGCGCGTTGGCCCTCACGGCCGAGGGGCGGCCGCCGCGGGCGGTTGCGACGGCGGTGGGCTATCGCAGCGCGCAGGCCCTGCGGACAACCGTCGCGCGGGTGCTCGGTCCGGACCGCCCGCCTTGGGGCGATGCGGCCGGCTGACCGCCGCCTACGCGGCCTGTCGGGGTTCCTCAAAGAGTTCGTCGGCAGGCCCGAAGAACTCGAACTTCACCCGCTCGGTCGGGACGCCGTGGCGCACGAGCCCGGTGACGAGATCCCGCAGGAACGGCTTGGGACCGCAGAGATAGTAGGTCGCCCGGTCATGCGGGGTGTGCTGCACGAGCCAATCCGCCGTGATCAGGCCCTGAACGTCATAATCTTCGCCTTGCCGGTCCGCGGCTTCGGGCTCCGCGTAGAAGGTCGCGACCTTAGTGTTCCGGGCCTGCGTCGCGAGCGACCGGGCCTGGTCGCGCAGGGCGTGTACACGGCCGAACAGGGCGCCGTGGACGTACCAGGTCGGCCGATCCGGGCTGCCGGCCGCGATGGTCTCCAGCATGCTGATCATCGGGGTCAGCCCGACGCCGCCGCTGACCAGCACCACGGGCTCGTCGCTCTGGGCGTCGAGGGCGAAGTCACCTGCGGGCGCGGCGACCTTCAGCACCGTGCCGGGTCGGACGTGATCGTGCAGCCAGTTGGAGGCGAGCCCGGCCGGCTGGCCCGGCACAGCCTCGCGCTTGACGGTGATGCGGTAGGCCCGGTCATTCGGTGCACAGGAAATGGAGTAGTTCCGCTTCAGCACGCCGCGACCCGGCAGGTTCAGGAGGAAGCCGAGATACTGCCCCGGCTGATGCCGCAGCACCGGACCTCCATCGGCGGGGACAAGCACGAAGGAGCGGATCGTCTCGCTCTCCTGGGACACGCTGTCGACCACGAAGTCGCGCCAGCCGTTCCAGCCGCCCGGTTTGCCGGCATGGTCGCGATAGATCGCAGCCTCCCGACCAATCAGCAGTTCCGCCAGGAACCAATAGGCCTCGCCCCAGGCCGTGGCGATCTCCGGCGTTGCGGCCTCACCGAGCACGTCCCCGATCGCGCCGAGCAGGGCGTCGGCCACGTAGGGATAGTGCTCCGGCAGAATGTTCAGGGCGACGTGCTTCTGCGCGATGCGCTCCACCGCGCCCGCCAAAACACCGAGATTGTCGATGTTGCGGGCATAGGCGAGCACGGCCTGAGCCAGGGCCTTCGGCTGCGAGCCCGTCTCACCATGATGGGACTGGTTGAAGAGGTCGCGCATCTCCGCATTCTCGAAGAGACGCTCGTACATGCGCTTCGTGATGGTGAGGCCGTGGGTCTCCAGGGCCGGCACGGTGGCCTTGATGAGGGCGACGGTAGCAGGGGACAGCGGAGCGGGCATGGCGCGACTCTAAAGGTGTATCTAATATGCTCCTTATAGGTCGCCCTCGAAAAGATGCAAGGCGAATACATCTTATAGGCGATACGGCAGTCCCCGCTCCGATGGTGGTGCGTTGCTTCCGCAGGGCTTACGGGCCGGACCGGTGGCGCCCCTCGCATCGCCCGCCGCCACGGATGGCCTTCTGGAGTTGAGATGCGTCTGACCCGCTACACGGACTACGCTCTGCGCACCCTGATCTACGTCGGCCTGCACGAGCCCGAGCAGAGTTCGATCGCCGGGATCGCCCGCGCCTATGGCATCTCGGAGAACCACCTGAACAAGGTGGTTCATCAATTGGGCCGGCTTGGCCTGATCCGGACGATCCGTGGGCGGGGTGGCGGCCTTCGGCTGGCGAAGCCGGCGAGGGAGATCGTGGTTGGTGCGGTGGTGCGTCAGACCGAGGACGACCTGGCCCTGGTCGAGTGCTTCGGCGTCGGAACCTGCGCTATCACGGCCCCGTGCCGGCTCCGGCGCGTGCTGGGCGAGGCCTTGGCGGCGTTTCTCGCCGTGCTCGACCGCTACACCCTCGCCGATCTCCTCGGCTCACCGGACGGGGATGCGATTGCGGCACTGCTGGGCCTGGCCGGACCCGGGCGCGGCGAGCCGCTGACGCCGGCCGATGCGGTGAGCCTCCCGGACGGCTGACGATCGGCCCTCCGCCGCCTCAGGTCGCCCGCGCGGAGAAATCGATCCGTGGGTCGATCCAGACGTAGATCAGATCGGACAGCAGGTTCACCGCAAGCCCGAGCAGCGAGAAGATGTAGAGCGTGGCGAAGACCACCGGGTAGTCGCGCCCGACGATCGCCCGGAACGACAGCTCGCCCAGGCCGTCCAAGGAGAAGATCGTCTCGATCAGCAGCGAGCCGGTGAAGAAGGCCGAGATGAAGGCCCCGGGGAAGCCCGCGATCACGATCAGCATGGCGTTGCGGAAGACGTGTCCGTAAAGCACGCTTCGCTCGGAGAGCCCCTTCATCCGCGCAGTCAGCACGTACTGCTTGCGGATCTCGTCGAGGAACGAGTTCTTCGTCAGCAGGGTCGAGGTGGCGAAGGCGCCGATCACCAGGGCCGTGAGGGGCAGCACCATGTGCCACGCGTAGTCGGTCACCTTGTGCCAGGGCGAGAAGCTCTCCCACCCTTCGCTGGTCAGGCCGCGCAGCGGGAACCACTGGTAGAACGAGCCGCCGGCGAACAGGATGATGAGCATCAGCCCGAACATGAAGCCCGGGATCGCGTAGCCGATGATCACTACGAAGGAGGTCGCGCGGTCGAACTGCGTGCCGTCCGCCACGGCCTTGCGGATGCCCAGAGGGATCGAGATCGCGTAGGACAGCAGGGTCATCCAAAGACCGAGGGAGATCGAGACCGGCAGCCGCTCCTTGATCAGCTGGATGACCGTGACGTCGCGGAAGTAGCTGCGACCGAAATCGAACCGGACGTAGTCCCACAGCATCTTGGCGAAGCGCTCGGGCGCCGGCTTGTCGAAGCCGAACTGCTTCTCGAGCTTGGCGATGAATTCCGGGCTCAACCCTTGTGCGCCGCGATAGCGGGAACTGGCGTCGCCGCCGCCGCCGCCGCCGCCGCCCGACGGCCGGCTGGCGCCGCCGAGGTCGCCCGATCCGCCGGTGACGCGGGACATGGCCCCGTCGCGCTGGCCCTGTAGCTGCGACAGCACCCGTTCCACCGGTCCGCCGGGGGCGAACTGCACGATGGTGAAGGTGATCAGCATGATCCCGAACAGGGTCGGGATCATCAGGCCGATGCGGCGCAGGATGTAGGCGAGCATGGAGTCAGTCCCGCCCGATCCGCTTGGCCTTGTCGGCGTCGAACCACCACGTCCCGGGGGCGCCCAGGTCGTATTCCGGCGGGGTCGCCGGGCGGCCGTACACGTCCCAGAGGGCGAGGCGGTGGGTCGAGGCGTACCACATCGGTACCCAGTAGCGCCCGGCCCGCAGGACCCGGTCCAGGGCCCGGCAGGCGGTGGTCAGGTCCGCCCGCGACTTCGCGTCGGCGACGGCGGTGAGCAGCGCGTCGATCGCCGGGCTCGCGATCCCCGAGAGGTTGTTGGAGCCCGCGGTCCCGGCGGACCGGGAACCGTAGGTCTCGCGCAACTCCGCGCCCGGGGTCAGCCCGCTGCTGTAGCGGCGCGGCGTGACGTCGAAGTCGAAATCCTTCAGCCGCGCCTGGTACTGGGACGGGTCGACCGTGCGCAGGCTCGCCCTGATGCCGAGCAGCCCCAGGTTGCGGATGAAGGGCTGCGTGACCGCCTGGAAGACCGGATCCTCGTCCAGGAACTCAAGGGTGAGTGGCTGGCCGCCCGGCAGCAGCAGGCCGCCACCCTGGCGTGTGCAGCCGGCCTCTCGCAGCAGCGCGTCGGCGCGCTTCAGCAGCGCCCGGTCCTGGCCGGACCCGTCGGAGACCGGCGGCGCCCAGGCCTCGCCGAACACCTCGGGCGGCAGGTCCTTGAACGGCTCCAGCAGGGCAAGCTCCTCGGCCGAGGGCTTGCCGGTCGCCTTGAGGTCGGAATTCTCGAAGAACGAGGCGGTGCGCGTGTAGGCACCGTACATCAGGTTGCGGTTCGACCATTCGAAATCGAAGCACAGGCCGATCGCCTCGCGGACGCGCGGGTCGCGGAACGCCGCGCGGCGGGTGTTGATCCACCAGCCCTGCGTGCCGCTCGGCCGCGCGTCCGGCACCGTCTCGCGGATCACGCGGCCCTCGGTCATTGCTGGGAAGTCGTATCCGGTGGCCCAGACGCGGGCGGTGAACTCCTCGCGGAACGTGAAGGCACCGCTCTTGAACGCCTCGAACGCCACGGTGCGGTCGCGGAAATACTCGTAGCGGATCGCGTCGAAGTTGTTCTGGCCGACGTTCACCGGCAGCTCGGCGGCCCAGTAATCCGGTACGCGTTCCAGGCCGATGGACCGGCCCGGATCGACTGCGCCGACTCGGTAGGGACCGGAACCCAGGGGCGCCTCCAGAGTCGAGGCCTCGAAATCGCGACCCGCGTAATAGGCGGCCGAGAAGATTGGCAGCTGCGCGACGAACAGCGGCAGGTCCCGGGCGCGGCCCGGCTCGAAGGTCACGACGAGCCGCCCGTCGCCCTCGGCCCGAGCGTCGGTCATAGGACGGATGACCTCGGCGATCTCGGGGTGGCCCTTGTCGCGCAGGAGCTTGAGGCTGAAGGCCGCGTCCCGCGCCCTCAGCGGCGAGCCGTCGTGGAACCGCGCCTGCGGGCGCAACGCGAAGGTGTAGGTCAGGCCGTCCGGACTGACCGTGACGGCGCGCGCCACCAGCCCGTAGAGGGCGTCCGGCTCGTCGAGGGCCCGGACCATCAGGCTGTCGAAGGTCAGGTTCATGCCGGCGGCCCCGTCGCCGCGCAGCACGAAGATGTTGAGCGTGTTGAAGGTGTTGAGCGACTGGTTGCCGATCGTCGCGGCGAGCTGCGACGAGTGCCGCCCGCCGCGCGGCGCCATCGGGTTCACGTAGTCGAAATGCGCGAAGTCGGGGCCGTATTTCAGCTCGCCGAAGCTGGACAGGCCGTGGCGCGCCTCCGCGTCGGCCGCCTGAGCGCGGCGCCATGGCGGCATCGCCGCGAGGGCGCCGGCCCCAAGGACCAGCCCGCGGCGTGTGGGCATCCCGGGAGCGCCCGTCAACGGGGTGCCCCGGTCTTGGCGGCGAGCTTGTCGTCGTACCACCACGTCGTCGGGAAGCCAGAGCTGGCGTAGAGCGGCAGGATCGCCGGGTGGCTGAACCGGTTCCAGCGCAGCGTGCGCTGCTGGTCGGAGGACCATTGCGGGACGACGTAGTCGTGGGCGAGGAGTACCCGGTCCAGTGCCCGCGTCGCCGCGATCACGGTGTGCCGGTCCTTGGCGAAGATCACCTTCTCGATCAGGGCGTCGATACCGGGATCCTTGATCCCGATCAGGTTGCGCGATCCGGGCTTATCGGCCGCCGCCGAGCCCCAGTACTCGCGCTGCTCGTTACCCGGCGAGAGCGACTCACCCCACGATGTCGTGGTGACGTCGAAGTCGAAGTTGCGGATCCGGTTCTGGTACTGGGCCTGATCGATCACGCGGAGGGTCGCGTCGATGCCGATCAGCTTCAGCTGTGCCGCGAACGGCAGGATCACCCGCTCGAAGGTATTCTGAAATTCCAGGAACTCGACGGTCAGCGGCTCGCCGGTGGCCTTGCTGACCATCTTGCCGCCACGCAGCTCGTAGCCGGCCTCGCGCAGCAGGCCGACGGCTTCGCGGAGGTTCTTGCGCACCGATTCCGGCCCGTCATTGTCCGGGTTGGCGTAGGGGGTGGTGAAGACGGCGGGAGGGACCTTGTCCTTGACGCTCTCGAGGATCGCCTTCTCTTCGCCCTCCGGCAGGCCCGAGGAGGCCAGCTCCGAGCCGAAGAAGTAGGAGTTGATCCGCTTGTACAGGCCGTAGAACAGAGCCCTGTTCATCTCCTCGTAGTTCAGCGCGAGGTTGAAGGCCCGGCGAACGCGCGCGTCCTTGAACTTGTCCCGGCGGGTGTTGAACGCGAAGGCCTGCATGATGCCCATGCCACGCTCGGGGAACGCCTCCTTGATGAGCCGCCCCTCCTTCACGGCCGGGAAATCCTCGTAGGCGGTCGCCCAATTGCGGGCGACGTTCTCGACGCGGAAATCGTAGAGGTCACCCTTCAGCGCCTCGACCAGCACGGTGCCGTCACGGAAATACTCGTAGCGCTCGGTGTCGAAGTTGTAGCGGCCGGCGTTCACCGGCAGGTCCTTGCCCCAGTAATCGGGCACGCGGGTGTAGGTTGTGGTCCGACCGGGCTCGAACTTCGCGAGCCGATAGGGGCCCGAGCCCAGCGGCGGCTCAAGGGTCGTCTCGGTGACGCTGCGCGGCTTGCCGTTGGCGTCCTTGGCGGTCCACCAGTGTTTGGGCAGGACGCGCAGCTGCCCGATCACCTGCGGCAGTTCGCGGTTGCCGGTTTCCGTGAAGGTGAAGGTCACCTCGTGCGGCCCGGTCACCTCAGCCTTGGCGACGGTCTGATAGTAGGCGGCGTAGAATGGGCTGTTGGCCTTCAGCACGTCGAAGGACCAGACCACGTCCTCAGGGGTGATCGGTTTGCCGTCGTGCCAGCGGGCGTTCTCCCGCAGCCGGTACGAGACCGAGCCGAGATCGGGGGCGATCCGCACCGCCGCGGCCAGCAGGCCGTAGGAGGTGAACGGCTCATCCGATGACTCGGTCATCAGCGGATCGTAGATCTGCTGGATGCCGTTCTCGAGGTCGCCCTTCAGGCCGGCGACGACGATGTTGAAATTGTCGAACCCGCCCTGCGCCCCGAAGCGCACGAGGCCGCCCTTGGGGGCAGCCGGGTCGGCATAGTCGAAATGCTTGAAGGCGGGGCCGTATTTCGGCTGGCCCATCAACGTGATCGCGTGCGTCCACTCCCCGTTGGCGGCCGGCAGGGTCGCGGGCGTCGACGGCATCGCGACCGGTTCCTGCGCATCGGCCGGGGCGACCTGGAAGCAGGCGACGAGGAGCATCGCGGCGAGGAGGCGTCCAGTCACGGTCTGCGCTGTCACGGGCAGGCTGTCTCCGTTGCGTCGGGCCCGCGCCGGGCGCGGGTATTCAGTGAGGCTCATAGGCCGGGTGTACACCGGCCGTCGAGCGCGCTCGCACACGCGCTGCGGTGCCGAGCGAGGCGCGGGTTCTCCCTCCCGCGCAGAGGAGGAGCGTGTGTCGTGAAAACATTCACGCAGCTCGGCCGCGTCGGCCCTCCACCAGCCACATGGCCAGCACCGCCGCCGCCAGGGCCGCAAGCGCGGCGAGACCCAGCGCCAGCGGGTAGACCTCGACGCCGCGGATGTTGGCGCTGTCGCTCGGCCGGAAACCGATCCAGTCGCCGCCCGCCAGACGACCGCCACGCACCAGCGCCAGCCGCGGCACGTCGATCCCGCCGCCGGTCCCGGCGACCCGGCGCACCGACCCGCCCGAGCCGTCGGCTACGGCCTTCAGCCTTTCGGTACCGCTGAACACGTCGGCCAGTTCGCGCGGGTTGGCTGGCCCGACGCTGACGAAGGCCACGAGGTTGCCCGAGCGCAGGGTGTGCAGGCCCAGAGTCTCCGCGTCGAAGGTCGCGGTGAACAGGCCGGGCTCATTGGGCTTGAGCGTCAGCGTCGTCACCTTGCCGGTCGGGCCCGTCACGGTGACCGGCTCGACCTGGTCCGCCATGGTCTGGCGCTCGACACGTACCTCGCGGCCGCGCCCGGTGGTCTGGGCGCGCAGCGCCTCCTCCTCAAGCGCCGGCTCCTTCATAAGCCAGTGGCCGAGGCGGCGGAGCAGGTCGAGATAGGGGCCGCCCTCTTGGTAGCCTCGCGCCCAGAGCCAGGCGTGATCGGACAGCAGCAGGGCGACGCGACCCTTGTCCTCGCGCGAAAGGGCGAGCAGCGGCAGCCCCTCGGCGCCCGACAGGATCGGCTGGATGCCGGGCCGGGTCCGGGCCTCGATGATGCGCAGCCAGTCGCCCCAGGCCGGCGGGTTCGCGTCCGAGCCCGGCAGGGCGCGGGTCACCGGATGCCGCTGGCCGATCTGCGTCGGCGTCGCCTTGTAGGGCTTCTCGACGACCCGGCCGTCGGGGTCGCCGGGCAGGATGCCGGCCAGCCGCGTGCGCGCGAGGCTCGCGGGTCCGGCGAATTCCGGACCCGCCGCGATCAGCAGGGCGCCGCCCTCGCGCACGTAGCGGACGATATTGTCGAAATAGGCTTGCGGCAGCACGCTCTGGTTGGCGTAGCGGTCGAAGATGATGAGGTCGAAATCCTTGATCTTCTGGACGAACAGCTCGCGGGTCGGGAAGGCGATCAGGGAGAGTTCCGAGATCGGCGTGCCGTCCTGCTTCTCCGGCGGGCGCAGGATCGTGAAGTGGACGAGGTCGACATTGGCGTCCGACTTGAGGAGGTTGCGCCACGTCCGCTCGCCCTGGTGCGGCTCGCCGGAGACGAGCAGCACCCGGAGCTTCTCGCGGATGCCCTCGATGGGCAGGACCGCCCGGTTGTTGACCGTGGTGAGCTCGCCCGGCAGGGGCTCGACCTCGATCTCCACTACGTTCGGGCCGCCGTGCTCGATGCGCAGGTTGAGGGCGAACGGCTTGTCGGTGGCGACGTCCCGCCGGCCGATCTCCTCGCCGTCGCGGCGCACGGTGACGACGGCGTGGCCGGTGCCGCCGCGCTCCATGACCTCGGCGCGGATCGTCAGATCCTTGCCGACGATGCCGAAGCGCGGTGCCTCCAAGAGCTTGATCTGCCGGTCGCGCTCGTCCGGGTGGCCGGTGACGAGGACGTGGAGCGGCGCTTTGATGCCGAGCTGGGCCAGGGAGGCGGGGACGTCGTGCACCACGCCGTCGGTGAGCATCACGATCCCGGCGAGGCGTTCCGGCGGCACGTCGGCGAGCGCCTGGCTCAGGGCCGTGAACAGCTTGGTGCCGTCATCGCCATCCTTGGAATCCGGCACGTCGATGAAGCGGGGCTCGATATCGGTGAGCGCACCGAACCGGCGCTGCAACTCGGCGCGGACCGCGTCGGTCATCTGAGGCCGGTCACCGAGCTGCTGGGACCCGGACCGGTCGACCACGATGGCCGCCACGTCCTTCACGGGCTCCCGGTCCTCGCGCACCAGCGCCGGGTTGGTGAGCGCCGCCAGTATCAGCGCGAGGACGAGGACCCGCAGCAGCGCGGTCCGGCCGCGCGCCAGCACGGCGAACACCGCCAGGGCGGCAACGACCACGCCCAGGACGGCGACGGCCGGCCACGGGAGGAGGGGGGTAAAGCTGAGGCTCAGCATGGGGCAGAGCACTCCGGATCCGTGAGGCGACGCCTCGCTTCATTCCATGCACCGCCAGGTTCACATGGCGGTTCGGGCAGGCACCACAGGCTCCCTCTCCCATGCGGGAAAGGGAGCCTGTGGTGAGAGATAAGACGCTTCCGTCCCGAGCACGCCAGCGCCCCACCGACGAGACGCGCCTCATCCGGAGCGTTCTCGTCCCTCACCCTGTCCCTCTCCCGCACGGGAGAGGGGACCCGCGCCCTGTCCTGCCGCCGCATCGCTGCGCGCCCATTTCGGATCTCTAGGCGCGGAGAGATGGGAGAGGATGCGGCCTCGAGCCGAGTGTCCGAATCCATCACTGTCCCAGCCGCTCCAGTAGCGCGGGCACATGAACCTGATCCGCCTTGTAGTTGCCGGTCAGCGTGTACATCACGATGTTGACGCCGCCGCGGAACGCCATCTCGCGCTGGCGCTGGTCGCCGCCGACGACCGGGTAGAGCGGCTCGCCCCGGCGGCCCACCGCCCAGGCGGCAGCGAGGTCGTTGCCCGTGATGATGATCGGGCTCACCCCGTCTCCCGCGCGGGCCGGGCGACGCTCGGCGCCCTCGGCGGCGGGCGGGAGCGCCTCCACCCAGGTCTGGCCAGTGGCGTAGCGGCCCGGGAAGCTGTCAACGAGGTAGAACGCCTTCGTGAGCACGTGGTCGAGGGGCACCGGCTCCAGCTCCGGCACCTCGAGCGTCGCCAGCATCTTCCGAAGATACGCACCTTCCGGGGTGGGCGGGCCGCCGGGCCGCGCCGTGAGGCCGTCGCGGGTGTCGAACAGGACCGAGCCGCCGTTGCGCATGAACGCGTCGATCTTGCGGATCGCGACGTCTGAGGGCTGCGGCCGGTTCGGGGCGATTGGCCAGTAGATCAGTGGGTAGAAGGCCAGCTCGTCCTTCGCCGGATCGATCCCGGCGGGCTCGCCCGGCTCCAGCGCGGTGCGCGCGGCCAGCATCTGGGTCAGGCCGGTGAGGCCGGTGCGGCTCGCCTCGTCGACGGCGGCGTCGCCCGTGATCACGTAGGCGAGGCGCGTGACCAGCGCCGATTCGATGCCGTTCGGCCGGTTGGCCGGCGGCTCCTCCGCGCGGGCCGGGCGCGCCGGCAGGGCGGCGAGCAGGACCAGGCCGGCGAGGGCCAGCACGGCCGGCCGGCCGCGCAGGCGGGCCGCAAGACCGCCGCGGCGCAGGAAGCCGCCGAGCCACAGGCCCGCCAGGGTGTCGAGGGCCAGCAGCAGCAGCGCCAGGGTGAACAGGCTCGGCCGCAGGTCCAGGGTCTCGGCCCCCGCCAGCGACCCGAACCGGGCACCGTCGAGCGCAGCGATGTCGAGGGGCTTCAGCCGGTCATCCGGTTTCAGGGCGTTCACACTGATGCCTCCGTCCGGCGGGCCGTAGAAGCCCGGCGGATGCTCAAGGTTCGCCCGGTCGGCGTAGTCGGCCGACACCGCGGTGGCCGAGGCAGGGGGCGAGCCCAGCGCGCCGAACCCGTCCAGCGTCACCCGCGGCGCGAGCACCGGTGTAGCGGCCCGCGCGGCATCCCCCTGCACCGGCGCCGAGGCGCCGGCCAGCGCCACGACGCGCCGGAGCATGTCGATGAACAACCCGGACAGCGGCAGGTTCGACCACGTCGTGTCGGCAGTGACGTGGAACAGCACGATCGTGCCCTGGCCACGCTTCTGCGCGGTGACGATCGGCGTGCCGTCCTGGAGGGACGCCCAGGTCCGGTTCGGCAGGTCGCCGTCCGGCTCGGCCAGGATCTGGCGGCGCACGCCGATATCGGGCGGTGGCGTCAGGCCTGCGAAGGGGCTCTCGGGAGGGAAGGGCGCCAGGGTCTTGGGGCTGTCCCAGGAGAGCGTGCCGCCGAGCGTCCGGCCGCCCCGGCGCAGCCGCACCGGCACAAGCGGATCGTTGCCGGCGGCGAGCCGCGGGCCGGCGAAGCGCAGCAGCATCCCGCCCTCCTTCACGAAGCTCTCGACCCGGGCGGTGGTCTTCTCGTCGAGCGCCCCGACATCGGCCAGCACGAGGACCGAGACCTGATTGTCGAGGAGCTGGTTGATCGAGTCCGCCGTGCCCTTGGCGCCCCGCGGCTCCTGCACGTCCGCGAAGGGCTGGAGCGCCCGCGACAGGTAGTAGGTCGGCGCCAGGAGAGGCTGCGCCTGGTCGAGGGTACCGCCGAAGACGAGGCCGACCCGGCGCCGCTTGCCGCGCTCGTCCTGCAGCACCACGGCGCCGGCCGAGCGCTCGCCCGCGATCTCCAGCCGGCTGATGCTGTTGCGCAGCTCCACGGGCATCTCGAAGGTCGCGTCCGCCTCGGTGGCGTCGGCCGCGAAGGCGAAGTCGCGCTCGGCCAGCGGCAGGCCCTTCTGGTCGAGCGCCCGGATCACCCCGGCGTCGCGCCCGTTCGGCGCCGCCCGCAGGGCGTGCGTCACGAGCTTGCCGGCATTCTCGGTCGCGGTGAGGGCGAGGGCCGGCGGCCTGTCGGCCCGCAGCACCGTGAGGGCCGCGCCCATGTCACCCACCAGGCCGGCGAGTCCCTTGGCGAAGCGCGTGTCGTTCGCGCCGGCGACGCCGTCGCTGATCCAGACGAGGCCGGCGCCCCGGTTCTTGTCGAGGAAGGCCTCGATCGTCGCGAGATGCGCGTCGCGGGTGGGGAGGATCGGGCGCGGCACGAGGGCGCGCAGGCGCTCCAGGGCGGCGGCCGGCGTCTTCGCCTCGAAGGAAGCAGGGGCATCGGCGAGGCCGATCACCGCCACCGGGCGTCCGTCCCGGGCGGCGCCCTCCACCGCGTCGGTGGCGACGCGCAGCCGGTCGCGCCAGTCGTGGCCGGCCGGGAAGCCGTTGTCGAGGAGCACGAGGAGCGCGCTGCGGCCACCGCCGGCCCCGACACCCCCGGCGTTCCAGACCGGCCCGGCCACCGCGAGGATGAGCGCGGCGGCGATCAGGAGCCGGAGGATCAGCAGCCAGGGCGGCGTGCGCGCCGGGGTCTGCCGCTGCGGGATCAGGTCGGCGACGAGCTTGAGCGGCGGGAAGTTGATCCGGCGCGGGCGCGGCGGGGTCACCCGCAGCAGGAACCACAGGGCGGGCAGGCCGATCAGGGCGGCGAGCGCCAGCGGTGCCGCGAAGGTCAGACCCAGCATGGCGGCCTCACTCCGCGCCGCGGGCGGCGATCAGCGTGGCGAGCCGCAGGGCCGCCTCGCTCGCCGGCCGGTCGGTGCGGTGGATCGTCAGCGTCCAGCCCTGACCGCGGGCGATGGACGCGAGGGCGGCCCGGTGCTCGGCGATCCGGGCGCGGTAGCGCGCGCCCCAGGCGTCGGCGTCGCCGATATCGAGGCTGAGGCCGCGCTCGAGGTCGTGCAGGACGGCCTGACCGGTGAACGGGAAGGTCTCCTCGATCGGGTCCGCCACCATAAGGAGATGGCCGCGGCTGCCGCGGCCGGCGAGGCTCTGCACCGCGGCGGCGATCCGGTCGGGCTCGGTGAGGAAGTCGCCGATCAGCACCACCTCGTCGAAGCGGGCGGGGCTGGCCCGGGGCGGCAGGTCCTGGGTCAGGCCCGCATGGTCGGCCACGAGCGCCTGGGCCAAACGCTCGACGATGCCCCGCGACGCGCTCGCGCGGGTCAGGCCGAGCAGGCCCACCCGCTCGCCGCCCTCGACGAAGGCATCCGCGAGGGCGAGCCCGAGGACGAGCGCCCGCTCGATCTTGGAGGCTGAGGCGAGGTCGGACACGAAACCCATCGAGGCCGAGCGGTCGATCCACAGCCAGATATTGTGGGCCGCTTCCCATTCGCGCTCGCGGACGTAGAGCCGGTCGTCCCGGGCCGAGCGGCGCCAGTCGACGCGGGCGGCTGCCTCGCCGGTGACGAAGGGTCGGAACTGCCAGAAGCTCTCGCCCGGCCCGGCGCGGCGGCGGCCGTGGAGGCCGTGGGCCAGCAGGCTCGACACGCGGCGCGCCTCCAGGACGAGGCGGGGCATCTTGTCGGAGAGGGCGGTCGCGCCCTCGCTCTCGCGCCGGCCGGGGGTGCGCCTGCCGGCGTCGAGGGCGTTCGTCGCGACCAAAGTCAGAGCTTCTCCGCGAGCTTGGCGATCAGGCCCTCGATGGTCTCGCCGTCGGCGCGGGCGGTGTAACTCAGCGCCATCCGGTGCTTGAGCACCGGCTCGGCGAGCGCCTTCACGTCAGCCACCGAGGGGGCGACCCGACCTTCGATCAGCGCGCGGGCGCGGGCGGCGAGCGTCAGCGCTTGGCTGGCGCGGGGGCCGGGACCCCAGAGCAGCTTGTCCTTCACGATCGCGTCGCCGCTGTCCGGTCGGGCGGCGCGGACGAGGTCCAGGATCGCCTCCACCACGGCCTCGCCCACCGGCAGTCGGCGCACGAGGCGCTGGGCGGTGAGCAGCTGCTCGGTGGACATCACGGCCCGCGGCCGCGCCTCGTCCACGCCGGTGGTCTCGATCAGGATCCGCCGCTCGGCGGCGCGGTCGGGGTAGCCGACGTCGATCTCCAGGAGGAATCGGTCGAGCTGCGCCTCGGGCAGCGGGTAGGTGCCCTCCTGCTCGATCGGGTTCTGGGTCGCCAGAACGTGGAATGGCCGGGGCAAGTCGTGGCGGGCGCCAGCCACCGAGACGTGGCCCTCCTGCATGGCCTGGAGCAGGGCCGACTGCGTGCGCGGGCTCGCCCGGTTGATCTCGTCGGCCATCAGGAGCTGCGTGAAGACCGGTCCCTGTACGAACCGGAAGGCCCGGCGGCGCTCGGCGTCCTCCTCCAGGATCTCGGTGCCGAGGATGTCGGAGGGCATCAGGTCCGGTGTGAACTGCACGCGCCGCGCGTCGAGGCCGAGCACCGTGCCGAGCGTCTCGACCAGCTTGGTCTTGGCGAGTCCCGGCAGGCCGACCAGCAGGCCGTGGCCACCGGCCAGGATGGTCACGAGTGCGAGATCGACGACCTTCTCCTGGCCGAAGATCACCCCGTGGATCGCCTCGCGGGCCGCGCCGACCGCGGCGAGGCAGCTCTCCGCCGTCGCCACGATGCCGTCGTCCAGGGCGGTGGCCGGGCTGATCCCCTGCGTCATGCCGATATCCATCTCCTGCCCGGGTCCCGCGGGACCCGCCGGCTAATCCCGCAAGTGTGGGGCTTCAGGTGCCGGGCTGGCAAGGTCGGGATCGCCGCACGCTCGTTCGCGGCCGTGTTTGCGACGTCCGACGCCCTCGCCGAGGCCGAGCCCGACCGCGATATGTCGGACGCCGACACTCCGGCAGAGCGCGACGGGCTCCCCTCCCGAGCGGGAGAGGGTTGTAGTGAAGGACGAGACGTCCCAGGCCTCAGGCGACCACCGACGCGCGTTCACGTCGCGCCCTCTCATGCCGCCGCGCATCCCTCACCCTGTCCCTCTCCCGCACGGGAGCGGGAACCCGCGCTTCGCACGCCGGTAGAAGAGACCTCCGCGTCTCGGGGCGATCGCCGATTCCGCCCCGCTCTTGGCGTCGGCGACCCGGACCTTTAGGAAGGCGCCCAAGCCGGGGCGATCCTCACCCGCGACCGCCGGACCGGCCGAACCCTCTGATGTCTCTCGCGGATCGCGGCGTGGGCAGCTTTGCGGGCTTCCCGCGTATCCGGACCTGACCATGCGCCTTCGAGATGTGTTCGTCGTCGGATCGTCGGAGAAGGCCGGCCTCGCCGGCGCGGCGCAATCCCTCGCGCGCCCGCTGACCCGGCGCCTCAAGGGCCGCCGCCGCAGCGAGCCCCGTCAGGCGGACCTCGTCCGCGCCGTCAAGGAATCCGGCCTGTTCGATCCGGCCTGGTACGCAAGGCGCTACCCCGACGTGGTCGGCGAGGGGATCGATCCGGCGGTGCACTACGCGGTCCATGGCGGGCGCGAGGGGCGCTGGCCGCACCCGCTGTTCCACGGCGACCTGTACCTCGATTCCGTCCCGGGCCTCCGGGCCGAGGGCACCAACCCGCTGCTCCACTACCTCGACCACGGCGCCGCGGCGGGCATCCGTCCCAACCCGCTGTTCGACCCGGACTGGTACGCGACGCGCTACCTCGGCGGTGTCGAGAACCGCGCCCGGGCGTTCTCCGATTTCCTGTCGCGGGGTGACACCGACCCGTCACCGCTGTTCGATACGGCCTGGTACCTGTCGCGCTACCCGGATGCCCGCGCGGCCGGCGGCAACGCCCTCAGCCACTTCTTCGAGACAGGACGGAAGCAGGGATACCTGCGCAACCCCGAGGAGTTCGCCGGCCTGTCGCGGCACGTCGACCTGATCCGCCGGTCGGGCCTGTTCGACGCCGCGTTCTACCGGGATCGCTGCCCCGAGGCCGAGACCAGCGGGCTCGAGCCCCTGGAGCACTACGTGATGGCCGGCGGCTACCGCCGCACCGCGCCGCACCCGCTGTTCGATCCCGACTGGTATGCGGCCCAGGCCGCCGCGGTGCGGGCCGACAGCCTCAACCCGCTGGTCCACTACCTGGAGCACGGCGCCGCCGAGGGCCTCGATCCGGGACCCTGGTTCGACACGCGCTGGTACACCGAGACCTACTTGCTCGACGACGCGGCCGGGCAGAACCCGCTGGCGCATTTCCTCGCCGACGGGGGCCGCACGACGAGCCCGTCGCCGCGCTTCGACGCGCCCTGGTACCGCGCCCGCTACCCGAAGGTCGCCGCGCTGGGCCTCAACCCGCTGATCGACTACGTCACGACCGGCCTGGAAGCGGGCCGCTTGACCCGCCGCGTCCCCGGGGCCGCGGTGCCGGAAGCCTCCGACGCGCGCCTCTCCTGCCTGAAGCGCGAACCCCGCCGGCACGGCCGCACGGCCCTGTTCATCACCCACTGTCCCGAGGGGCGGATCCGCGGCCATGTCGAGCCCTACCTGCGGGCCTTCGCGGAGAACGGGACCGACCTCGTCCTGATCATCGCCGCCGACCAGCACAAGAACGCCGTGCCGCAGGCGATCCTGGGTCTCTGCGCTTCGGTCTACCTGCGCGAGAACAGCGGCTTCGACTTCGCCGCCTGGGCGCATGTCCTCCTGGAGGACACGGACCTCCTCGATTCCGAGACGCTCTATCTCGCCAACGACAGTCTCGTCGGGCCCCTCGACCGCGACGACTTCGCCGGCCTGCTCGCGAAGATCGACGCCTTCCCGGAGGCGGTGATCGGGCTCGCCGACAATTTCTACTACAGCCACCACCTCCAGAGCTTCTTCCTGGCCCTGAAGCGGCGCTGCCTGTCGTCCTACGCGTTCAGCCACTTCCTTCTGTCGGTGGCGAACTGGCCGGACAAGAACTCGGTCATCACCGAGTACGAGCTCACCTTCTCGCAGCGGATGCGCGCGGCCGGGCTTGGCATGCGCAGCCTGTTCTCGGCCCAGAACAAGCACATGTCGCTGGTCAACGACCCGCGCAACAACCGCACCCTGTTCGACTGGGAGAACATGCTCAGCCAGGGCTTCCCGTTCGTGAAGCGCTCGCTGCTGGGCGAGCACGCCGCGATCGGCGGGGCGGCGGTGCGGGAGGCGATCGCCGAGCGCGGCTTCGACCTCGACCGGCTCGACGTGACCTACACGTATCCGGGGGCGCGGGTCTGGGCGGACCTGCGCAGGCCCCAGGCGCCGGAGCGGCCGCTGCGCGTCGCCTACGTCTCGCCGATGAACTACGCCAACGGCCTCGGCGTGGCGGCCCGCAGCTACGCCCGCGCCCTGCACCGCACGCCCTTCGCGCTGAATGTCCACCCGATGGAGCGGCCGTTCCACGTCCACGCCCGGGTGGCGCCCGCGTGGCAGGCCCGGACCTTTTCGGGGCCCGCCGACGTCGCCCTGGTGCACTTCAACGGCGACAGCTGGCACTCGCTGATGAGCGACCGGCAACGGGCGATCGCCGCGGAGGCGCGGCTGAAGATCGGGCTGTTCGTCTGGGAGACCTCCCACGTGCCCGGCGGCTGGCTGCCCACCGTCGACGGTCTCGACGCGATCTGGGCACCCACGGAGTTCTGCGCGGCGATCTTCCGGCAGATCACCGACATCCCGGTCGACGTGGTGCCCTACGTGGTCGAGAACGAGGCCGGCGAGCCGGTGAGCGCCGCCGCCAAGGCGAACCTGCGCAAGGCCTTCGCGATCGACCCGTCCAAGCGGGTGATCCTCTACGCCTTCGACGGCTCCAGCTACCTCGCCCGCAAGAACCCGCACGCGCTGATCCGCGCCTTCCGGGCGGCCGGGCTCGGGCAGGCGGGCTGGCAGCTCGTGCTCAAGACCAAGCACGTCTTCGACCTGCCGGAGGAAGGCAAGAAGCTCCTCGACCTCGTGGGCACGTCGGGCGACGTGGTGGTGATCGACCAGCCGCTCTCCCAGAACGAGCTCGGCGCGCTGTTCGATCTCTGCGCGGTCTACGCCTCGTCGCACTCCTCGGAGGGCTTCGGCCTGACGATCGCCGAGGCGATGGAGATGGGCAAGGTCGTGGTCGCCACCGATTACGGCGGCTGCCGCGACTTCCTCGACGCCGCCTGCGGCTTCCCCGTGAAGGCGGAGGTCACGGCGCTCGACCAGACCTACGGCCCTTATCTCCGCGGCGCCGAGTGGGGCCAGGTGGACGAGGCGGACCTGACCCGGGCCCTCAACGACGCGGCCCGGGCGGTGACCGGCGGCGACGCGGCCCGGATCGGCGCCGCCGCAAGAGCCCGGATCCGCGAGCGGCTGTCCATCGGCGCGGTGGCCTCCGCCATGGAGGCGAGCCTGACCCGTCTGCTGGCGGCCGAACGTTCCTGACGTCCCGGAGACGCGACCCGTGTTGAAGAAGAAGCCGGTTCCGGCCCCGTCGACCTCGTGGGGCACGCTCCCGTGGCCGGACGCGATCCTGCCGCTGCCCCTGGACGCCCAGTTCCGCCCCGTCGACGAGCGCCGGCTCGGCCAGGTCGCGGCCGGTCAGCTCCCCGCCTGCCGGGCGATCTTCGTCGCCCCCGCGGCCTCCGAGCTGCGCCCCGACCTCGTGGCGCACCTGACGCGCGCGCTGGCGGAGCGGCCCGATATCGGCATCTTCTACGGCGACGACGCCGTGGTGGACGGCGCCGGGCAGGTCCGCAGCGTCCACTGCAAGCCGGCGTTCAACCCGGCCCTCCTCATGGCCGACGACTACATCGGCTTCCCGCTCCTCGTCCGCATCTCGGCCCTGGCCGGTCTGAGCCCCGACTTCGGCCTGCGCCACGGCAGCGCCGCCTGGTTCCGGTTCCTGCTCGGCGCGATCTCCGCGGGGATCGGCATCGACCGGATCCCCCAGACCCTGATCGCCTCGCCGCTGGAGCGCGCGAAGGCGACGCGCACGGCGCGCGCCCACGCCCTCGATCGCTGGTTCGAGACGTCCGGCATGCCGTTGCGCGCCGCCCCCGGGCTGACCGCGGACACGCTGGAGATCCGCCGGACCTTCGACGCGCGGCCGGCCGTGACCCTGGTCGTGCCGACCAATCAGAGCCGCCCGAAGGACGATCAGGGCCGCGCCGTCGAGGGCGCCAAGCCCCACGTGATCAACCTGCTCGACAGTCTCGGCCGCAGCACCTACCCGGCCGACAGGATCCGCGTGCTGATCGGCGACGACGTGGCGGACGACGCGATCTATCGCGGGCGCTCCGACCGCTTCACCGTGACCCGCCTGCTGACGACCCGGGCCCCGGGCGAGCGGTTCAACTACGCGGCCAAGATGAACACGCTCTGGCGCGCGGCCGAGACCGACCTGGTCATCCTGATGAACGACGACCTCGTCGTGCGCCGGCCCGGCTGGATCGAGGCGCTCCTGACCTTCGCGCTGGACCGCGGCGTCGGCGGCGCCGGCGGCCGGCTGCTGTTCCCCACGGGCAAGATCCAGCATGCCGGCATGACCGGCGGCATCTTCGACGTCTTCGCCCATCCCTGGTACAACCGAGACGCGGCCGAGCCGACCTACGGCGACTGGGCCCTGACGCAGCGGGACTGCTCGGCCGTGACCGGGGCGCTCTTCGCCACCCGCAAAGCGGTGCTGGAGGCGGTCAACGGCTTCGACGAGGGCTTCGCCCTCGACTTCAACGACGTCGACCTGTGCCTGAAAATGCGGCAGCTCGGCTACCGTATCGTCTACACGCCCTTCGCCGAGATGGCGCATCACGAGAGCGCCTCGCGGCAGACCAGCTTCGCGCCGGGCTCGCAGATCGCGCGCTTCCTGCGCCGCTGGGGCGACGTCATCGCGGAGGATCCGGCCTACAGCCCGCAGCTGCGCATCGACACCGATGTCGTCGCCCCGCGGGCCGACGCGACGCGCTGGATCACGGAGCGCCGGGCGGACGCGGCCTGAGCGGCCGCCGCGGGCCGGATTAAGGACAATACGCGAAGATCTGAGCGACCTGCTGGAACAGGATGGCCCGAGCCGCTACGCCCTGAGGCCGAGGCGCGGCCCGTGTCGTCTTCGCCGGACCGGGCCCTGTGCGCCGAGGTGCGGAGCTGAGCGTGAAGAAGTTTTCCTTCGCCGCTGCCCTTCTCGTCGGTCTGGCCATAGTGGGCCTCTACGCGGAAATCCGGCTGCACGAGCAGGGTCGTCCTGTCGCGAGCACGGCGATCCGGCCCGGCGGGGCCGCCTACAGCCTTGCGCCGATCCCGGCGAACTGGGTGGTTTCGGGCGATCCGGTCACCGAGGTCGCGGAGGTCTCGCAGACCCATGACGGGAGCGCGCAGGTCTACCTGTGGCGCACCACGGCGAGCACGTTCCGCTGGACCCACCACGCCGACGAGATCATCACCATCCTCGATGGCGAGGTCTTCATCACAGAGGCGGATGGCCGGCGCCATCACCTGACACCGGGCGACGTGGCGCATTTCCCGGTCGGGTCCGTCCAACTCTGGGAGGTGCCCCGGACGCTGCTGAAATCCGCGATCCTCAAGCATCGCAGCCCCACCCTGATCGAAGCGTCTCTGCGCTGGGTGCGCCGGGCCCGCGCGCTCGTTACCGGCTGAGCTACGCGCGCGGCTTTCCGATGCATCCCTCAGCGTGACGATGATCGAAAGCCGATTTCAGGTTCGATTTGGCAATCTGGTGATACGGCTTGCTAAAGCTTGGCGGGGCATCATCAGATCTTCGACGACGCGAGCCGATCTGATGGCCCACCACCGCGACAGAGAACTCGATGCCGCGCGCGGTCTCGCCATGCTGCTGGTGGTCTATGGACACCTCCTGCAGCCGCTCTTTCTCGATCAGTCCTGGATCTCTCAAGGTCCGGCCTTCGATGTCTGGCGCGTCATCTACGCCTTCCACATGCCGTTCTTCTTCTTGCTCTGCGGCGTGACCGATAACATCAAGGGGTACGAGGATTTCGGGGCGTCGGGCCTCTCTGCCCTGAAGCTCCTGCTGACAGCGCTGGCGTTCAGCGCCATTGGGCTCATGCCCCAGCTTCTCAATGGCACGCTGTCGCTGGAGGCCGCGCTGCTGAACCATCTGCGCGGCGACGGGCTCGGCTTGGCCGTGCTCTGGTTCCTGATCGTCCTAGGGCTGGTGCGGGTGATCTACGCGGCGGCGCTCGCGGCGGCCCGGCCCTACGGATATTGGCTTGTTCTGGCTGGCTCCCTTGCCGTCTCCTGGCTCTGCAGCGAGCAAGCATTCAGGTTCTGGCAGATCTACTCGCTGGTCGGTGCTCTGCCATTCTATGTCGCGGGGCGGCGGTTCGGACGACGCGTCTTCGACGTGTCCGTCTTGCTCGGCTTCTGCAGCCTTGCCGTTCTCCTGCTGTGCGCGCCGAGCAACTTAGTCCATGTCGCAACCGGTCTATACGGTGACCCGACGCTGTTCGCGGTCGCGGCGGTGGCGGGATGCTGGTTCATGCTGATGGTGGTCGGCCACCTGCGCGGGATGCCGCGTGCGATGGCAGCATACGTAGGCCGGGCGAGTTTCGAACTCTACATCGTAAGCGGCGCTTTTCTCGTCCTGTCCCCGCAGCTGCCGGGATGGGACAGGTGGATTTTTCTGGTGCTGTTGGCCGCCGTCGGTCTGCCGCTGCACATGATCGCGGCGTTCTTCTTGCGCAGGCCGATCCGGTCCGTCCGTAAGGCCGCCTACGGTGTCGGCGACGGGTTGATCGCTGTCGTCCCGGCGATCTGGGCGGTTCTGGCGCTCGGGCCGATCCGATTCCGGAACGCGGTGCGCCCACGGGTCACCGAGCCCAGCCCAGCTCCGGACCAGGCCTGAAGACCGCACCCGGCGGGACGAGGTCTCCTCAGAGTGCTTCGCCCCGCATCAGCCGCGGTCGCGATCCACGCGCGGCCGCGGCCTCGCCGATGAAGAAGCGCTTGAGCCCCGGCAGCCGGTCCACGATCCCGAGGCCGAGGTCACGGGCGAGCCGCAGCGGCAGGGCGTCGTTCGAGAACAGGCGATTCAGCCCGTCGGTCGTTGCCGCCATGGCGAAGCTGTCGAAGCGCCGGGCGCGTTCATAAGCGCGCAGCACGTCGGGACCGCCGGGATCGAGGCCGAGACGCAGCGCACCGGTCACGGCCTCGGCCAGCGCCGCGGCATCCGCGAGCCCGAGATTGAGGCCCTGGCCGGCGATCGGATGGATCACGTGGGCAGCGTCGCCCAGCAGGGCGAGGCGCTCGGCGCGGAAGGCCCGGGCGATGCCGAAGGCGAGGGGATGCCGGCTTGGACCGTGCTCGAGGACGAGCGTGCCGAGATCCAGGGTGAACCGGCGCTCGATCTCGGCCAGCACCTCGTCGGGCTCGCCGGAGAGTAGGGCTTCGGCATCATCCGACCGCTCGGTCCAGACGATGGAGGAACGGTGCCCCAGAGATCCGCCGTCCCGTAGCGGCAGGATCGCAAAGGGGCCCGCGGGCAGGAAATGCTCGAAGGCGCGGCCCCCGTGCGGTCGGGCATGGCCGATCGTCGCCACGATGCCGACCTGCGGGTAGGACCAGCCGACCCAGCCGATCCGCGCCGCCTCGCGCAGCCGCGATCGCGCTCCGTCGGCGGCCACCAGCAGATCGCCCCGCAGGGACTCGCCGGTCGTCAGCGTCGCCCGGATCGTGGAACCCTCCGGAAGAGCGCGCACCACCCCCGCGGCCTCGATCACCACCCCGGCCGCCCGGCAGGCCTCGGCCAGGGCCACGGCCAGCGGTTCGGCCTCGATCATGTGGGCGAAGGGCGCGCCGTCACCGCGCTCCTCGTCCGCCTCGCGGCCGAAGGTCAGGAAGACCGGCCGCACCGGGTCGGCAAGACGGCTGTCGCTGATCACCATCTCGGTGATCGGCTCGGCCGCGTCGGTGATGCGGTCCCACAGAGCGAGTCGGTCCAGCATCCGCCGGCCGCCCGCCGCGAGGGCGTAGGCGCGACCGCGATGCCGCGCGGGATCCGCGCCGCCCGGATCGATCACCGTCACGGCCAGCGCCGGCCCGTGGGCCTGCTTCAGGGCGAGGGCGAGGGCGAGGCTGGGCAGGCCGCCGCCGGCGATCAGGAGGCGGCGGCTGCCGGGTCGGGGCGTCTCGACCGTCATCGTGGCGGATCTCCTTGGCTCCCGCGTGCGGGGCGCGTGGATTGGTACGTTCGAAAAGCCTATGTCGCATGCGGGCAACGAACGGAAACCCCGCGGGCCATGACCGACGCCAACACCGACGCGATGACGGATGCCGTCGCCGAGCTGATCGCCATCCTCGATCTCGAGCGACTGGAGGTCGACCTGTTCCGGGGCCAGAACCCGAAGACGGGCTGGAGGCGGGTCTTCGGCGGGCAGGTGGTCGCGCAGGCGCTGGTCGCCGCGACCCGGACGGTGCCGGACGACCGCCCGGCGCATTCGCTGCACGCCTACTTCATGCTGCCGGGCGATCCCCGCACGCCCATCGTCTACGAGGTCGAGCGCATCCGGGACGGCCGGAGCTTCACGACCCGCCGGGTCAAGGCGATCCAGCACGGGCGCGCGATCTTCGCCACGACGGTCTCCTATCAGGTCGTCGAAGAGGGGTTGACCCACCAGCCCCCGATGCCGACGGTGGCCGGACCGGAGGGGCTCCTCGACGGCAAGGCCCTGGCGGCGGCCGGCGGCACCGGCATGCCGGAGGCGATCGCCGCGTATTTCGGCCGGGAGCGTCCGATCGCGCTGCGGCCGGTCGACCTGAATCGCTACCTGCCCGCTGGCGCGGGCGGTCGGGCACCCGCGCCGAACTTCAATGTCTGGTTGCGTGCGGCTTCGACGCTGCCGGACGATCCGGCGCTCCATCGGGCGGTCTTGGCCTACGCCTCCGACATGACCCTGCTCGACGTCTCGCTGATCCCGCACGCGCGCTCCGTGTTCGATCCGACAATTCAGGCGGCGAGCCTCGACCACGCACTCTGGTTCCACCGACCCGTCAGAATCGACGACTGGCTTCTCTACGCGCAGGACAGTCCGGTTGCCGGCGGCGCGCGCGGTTTCGCACGGGGCCAGATTTTCGATCGGGCCGGCAACCTCGTGGGCTCGGTCGCGCAGGAGGGATTGATCCGTCCCACGCGGGATTAAACGACAATCTCATGCGTGTGTTGCGCAGTTGCAACAGGGTGCTGTGCACGGATTTGAGCAGATTGCCTTACCATTGAGCGGCTTGGCCCGAGGGGTTGCCCTGGATCTGCTCGCTATCGGCTAATCCGTAGGCAGAACGACGAGGCACGAAAACGTTCCTTGTTGCCCTTGGCTGGCATAGTCCTTGAATAGCGGCTTTCGACCGCGGGCCATCCCGAGCGTGCGGACGGTCCGGGCCGTTCTGCATGTCGGGTGACGGCAACGGTTCCCAAGGACTTCGAAGGGGGCGTCGCCCATGAAAATCGTGATGGCCATCATCAAGCCGTTCAAGCTCGAGGAGGTGCGCGACGCGCTCACCGGAATCGGCGTTCACGGCCTGACGGTGACAGAGGTGAAGGGCTATGGCCGCCAGAAGGGCCATACCGAGATCTACCGCGGCGCGGAATACGCGGTCAGCTTCCTGCCCAAGCTGAAGATCGAGGTCGCCGTCGCCTCCGACCTGACATCCAGCGTGATCGACGCCATCGCCGGGGCCGCCCGTACCGGCCAGATCGGCGACGGGAAGATCTTCGTGATGCCGCTGGA
This sequence comes from Methylobacterium sp. P1-11, assembly GCF_008329595.1. Classification (NCBI taxonomy): domain Bacteria; kingdom Pseudomonadati; phylum Pseudomonadota; class Alphaproteobacteria; order Hyphomicrobiales; family Methylobacteriaceae; genus Methylobacterium; species Methylobacterium sp. P1-11. The sequence continues at coordinate 126,838 of NZ_NPKS01000005.1, read as the reverse complement.
AAAGGCGGTGCGCATCCGGACCGGCGAGACCGACGCCGACGCCCTCTGATCCGCGGCCCGGAGCTCCCGGGCCCGCCGATTTCCAGACCGCCTGACACAACACGGATCTAAGACCGGGAGCCACGTGCCCATGAAACTTCGTCATGCCCTCATGCTCGGCTTGGGAGGTGCGGCAATCGCCGCGCTCCTGATCGAGCCATCCCTCGCACAGACGCCGACCCCGGAAGCCGCCTCGCCGCCACCCTCGCCGATCCCCAACAAGGGCGATACGGCCTGGATGATGATCTCGTCGGCCCTGGTGCTGATGATGAGCGTCCCGGGCCTGGCCCTGTTCTACGGCGGCCTCGTGCGCACCAAGAACATGCTGTCGGTGCTCACCCAGGTCTTCGCGATCGTGTCGATCGTCGGCCTGCTCTGGGTGTTCTACGGCTACAGCCTCGCCTTCACCAACGGCGGCGGCCTGAATGACTTCGTCGGCGGCTTCTCGAAGGCGTTCCTGAAGGGCATCGACGCGAATTCGACGGTGGCCACCTTCTCGAACGGGGTCGTGATACCGGAATACGCCTATCTGTGCTTCCAGATGACGTTCGCCATGATCACGCCCGCGCTGATCGTCGGCGCCTTTGCCGAGCGGATGAAGTTCTCCGCGCTGGTGGTGTTCACGATCCTCTGGGTCACGGTCATCTATTTCCCGATGGCCCACATGGTCTGGTACTGGGCCGGCCCGGACGCCGTCGGCAACGCCGCCAAGGCGCTGGCCGCCGCCACCGACGACGCCTCGAAGGCGACCGCCCAGGCGGCCCTCGACGCGGTCAACAAGGATGCCGGCTTCCTCTTCCAGAAGGGCGCCCTCGACTTCGCCGGCGGTACCGTGGTCCACATCAACGCGGGCATCGCCGGCTTCGTCGGCTGCCTGATCATGGGCAAGCGCATCGGTTACGGCCGCGACCTGCTCGCCCCGCACTCGCTGACCATGACCATGATCGGCGCCTCGCTGCTGTGGGTCGGCTGGTTCGGCTTCAACGCCGGCTCGAACCTCGAGTCCAACGGCACCGCCGCGCTCGCCATGCTCAACACCTTCGTGGCGACCTGCGGCGCCGCGGTGGCGTGGCTGTTCGCCGAGTGGGCCCTCAAGGGCAAGCCGTCGCTGCTCGGCATGCTGTCGGGCGCGGTCGCCGGCCTCGTCGCCGTCACCCCGGCCTCCGGCTTCGCCGGCCCGATGGGGTCGATCGTGCTCGGCCTCGTCGCCGGCGTGGTCTGCTTCGTGATGTGCTCCACCGTGAAGAACGCGCTCGGCTACGACGACTCGCTGGACGTCTTCGGCGTTCACTGCATCGGCGGCATCCTGGGTGCGCTGGCGACCGGCATCCTGGTTGACCCGAACCTCGGCGGCGTCGGCATCCCCGACTACACCTCGAAGCCGGGCGAGCTGGCGGTCGGTGCCTACGACATGATGAGCCAGCTCATCATCCAGGCCGAGGCGGTCGGCCTGACGCTCCTGTGGTCGGGCATCGGCTCGGCGATCCTCTACAAGCTCGTCGACGTGACGATCGGCCTGCGTGTCACGCAGGAGGAGGAGCGCGAGGGTCTCGACATCGCCGATCACGGCGAGCGGGCCTACAACTACTGAGACGGACGGCGCGGCCCCACGGGGCCGCGTCCACGCACAAGAAAACCCCGGCTCCGAAAGGGCCGGGGTTTTTTACGTTAGGCCGTCCTCGCGAGCGCAGCGAAGCGACCCAGGGCAGCGTTACGGTTGGAAACGGTGCGAAAGCCTGGATTGCTTCGCTCCGCTCGCAAAGGCGATGCGGGACTGCGACCGGGCATCGACCCCAGAGCTTCTACGCCGCCCGCGTCAGCGCCGCCTTCTCCTCCGCGAAGGCCCAGTCGAGCCAGGGCGTCAGGGCCTCGAGATCGGCGGTCTCAACGGTGGCGCCGCACCAGATCCGCAGACCCGCCGGCGCGTCGCGGTAGGCGCCGATGTCGAGGGCGACGCCCTCGCGGTCGAGGCGCTCGACGATCCCCGCCGCGAAGGCCGAGACCGCCGCGTCGCCGCGGGCGAGCACGTCCGGATCGGCGATCACGAGGCAGACGCCCGTGTTCGAGTACGTGGCGGGATCGGCGGCCAGCGGTGCGATCCAGGGCGTGCGCGCGACCCAGTCGTAGATCGCCCCGGCATTGGCGTCGGCCCGGGCGTGAAGCGCCGTCAGCCCGCCGATCCGCTCGGCCCAGCCCAGGGTGTCGAGATAGTCCTCGACGGCCAACATCGAGGGCGTGTTGATCGTGTCGCCCTTGAAGATGCCCTCAATCAGTTTCCCGTCCTTGGTGAGGCGGAAGACCTTCGGCAACGGCCAGGACGGCGTGTGGCTCTCGAGCCGTGCCACGGCGCGGGGCGAGAGGATCAGCATGCCGTGCGCGGCCTCGCCGCCCATCACCTTCTGCCAGGAGAAGGTCACGACATCGAGCTTGTCCCAGGGCAGGGCTTGAGCGAAGGCCGCCGAGGTGGCGTCGCAGATCGTCAGGCCCTCGCGGTCGGCCGCGATCCAGTCGCCGTCCGGCACCTTCACGCCGGCCGCGGTGCCGTTCCAGGTGAAGACCACGTCGCTGCGCTTCGTGTCGATCGCCGCGAGGTCCGGCAGGATCCCGTAGGGGGTCTGGTGGATGCGGGGCGCGATCTTCAGCTGCTTCAGCGCATCCGTGACCCACTCCTTGCCGAACGCCTCCCAGGCGGCGACCTCGACGGGCTTCGGCCCGAGCAGCGTCCACATCGCCATCTCGACGGCGCCGGTGTCGGAGGCCGGCACGATGCCGATCCGATAGTCGGCGGGCACCTGCAGGACCGCGCGGGTCAGGTCGATCGCTCGGCCGAGCTTGGCCTTGCCGACGGAAGAGCGGTGCGACCGGCCGAGGGCGGCGTCGGCCAGGGCGGCCGGGTTCCAGCCGGGGCGCTTGGCGCAGGGGCCGGAGGAGAAGTGGGGCACGCGCGGGCGCTGCGTGGGGCGGCTGGTCATGGCGGATCCATCCTTGCAGAGGGACGCTCTCCCGCGGGGAGGCGCGTCCCGGCTCGCGCATGCGCCGAAACCGGCCGGCTTGCAAGCGCCTGTCCCGCCAGCAGTCTTCGCGGCGCTGCCCCTGGCCGGGACAGTGCCGCGGGCGGCGGGGAACAGTCGATTAAGCTGGGGCCGTTAGCCTTAATGAGGTGCCGCGTAGCGTTTGAGGTGCGCCGATGTCTTTCCACAGCGCCGCGATATTGGCGGTCTGGTCCGTTCTACTCTTGGTTATTGGGGCCTTAATACCCCGCCTCCTGCTGGCGAGCCGGACGCCGCGGCTCGTGCCGCAGCCGCTGCAGCTCGACCCGCTGGATTACGACCGCGACGGCCCGGTGATCGACCTCGAGCCGGCCTGACCGGAGCCGCCCCCGTCGCGCAGATCCGGGCGCCGCTCGGCGGTGATCCGCTCCGCCTCCGCCCGCCGCCAGCGGGCGATGGCGGCGTGGTTGCCGCCGGAGAGGACGTCCGGGATCGCGCGGCCCTCCCACTCGCGGGGGCGCGTATAGTGCGGGTACTCGAGGAGCCCGCCCTCGAAGCTTTCCTCGATGCCGGATTCCATCTTGCCCATCACGCCGGGCAGGAGCCGCACGCAGGCGTCCAGCACCACCAGCGCGGCGATCTCGCCGCCGGACAGCACGTAGTCGCCGATCGAGACCTCCTCCAGGCCGCGCCCGGCGATCACGCGCTCGTCGACGCCCTCGAAGCGGCCGCAGACGATCAGCGCGCCCGGTCCCACGGCGAGGTCGCGGACGCGGGCCTGGGTGAGCGGCCGGCCGCGCGGCGACATCAGAAGGCGCGGGCGCGGATCCTCCGCCCCGGTTGCGGCGTCGATGGCGGCGCCGAGCACGTCGCAGCGCAGCACCATCCCGGCCCCGCCGCCGGCCGGCGTGTCGTCCACCGAGCGGTGGCGGCCGAGCCCGTGCTCGCGGATGTTGCGGGCCTCCAGAGTCCAGTCGCCCCGCGCCAGGGCATCGCCCGACAGGGAGACACCCAGCGGGCCCGGGAACATCTCCGGGTAGAGGGTGAGGATCGTGGCCCGCCAGGGCGTGTCCGCGCGCGTCATGGCGCTTGATGGCGCGCGGGGTGCGGCACGGTCAACGGGCTCGGCACCGCCGGGGCGCCCGGCGTGTTGACGGCCATGATCCGCTCCCTCGGTCTCCTCTCCGTCGCCGTGCTCGGCCCGGCCCTCGCCGCCGAGCCTCTGGCGCCTCCGGGCGCGCCCGCCAGCGCCTTCCCCAGGCCCGACCGGCCCGTGGCCGAGATCGTCGCGCCGCGCTGGTCCTCGGAGGCCGAGCGCGACAAAGCCGGCGAGTTCGAGCAGGTCGCCAAAGGGATGGGCATCGCCCCCGGCGAGACGGTGGCGGATATCGGCGCCGGCAGCGGCTACTACGCGGTGCGGCTGAGCCCCCGGGTCGGGCCGCGGGGCCGCGTGCTCGCCGAGGACGTGACGCCGTCCTACCTGGCGGCCCTGGAGACGCGGGTGCGGCCGCTCGGGAATGTCACGGTCGTGCGCGGCGAGCCGCACGACCCGCGCCTGCCCCCGGCCTCGGCCGACGCGGCGATCCTCGTCCACATGTACCACGAGATCACCCAGCCCTTCGGCCTGCTCCACAACCTGGCCGCCGCGATGCGCCCGGGTGGTCGGGTCGGGATCGTGGATGCCAACGCCATCCCGTCGCGGCACGGCACGCCGCCGGCGCTCCTGCGCTGCGAGCTCGCCGCCGCGGGCTACCGGGAGACCGGCTTCCAGCCGCTCGCGGACGGGGCCTACCTGGCGGTGTTTGCGGCGCCCGCGCCGGACGCCCGCCCGAGGCCGGAATCGATCCGTCCCTGCCGCGACGACGCGACGGCGCGGTAGCGTCGCATCAGGAGCGCCAGCGCAGCTCGCGGCGCTCCAGCGGGTTGACGAACGGGCGCCCGTCGCGGTCCGATTCCAGGGCCTCGCGCTTCAGCCGGAAGTACCATTGCGAGGGCAGGTCGCCCTGGCCGAACAGCACCATAGTGGGCTTGCGGTCGAGCCCGTCCTGCGCGTGCTGGAGCACCTGCTGGTCCTGGGTCAGGAACTGCCGCATCAGCGGGCGCGCCACCGGCTTGAGCAGGTTCAGGGCCGGCATGCTCCAGTAGAGGGCGTTGGTAAGCAGGGTCCGGTCCGGCGTCAGCGGCGTCGCGAAGGTGTAATTCGCTACGCGCTTCTCCCCCGCGCGAATGCGCTCCAGCCGCACCCCGGGCAGGCGGAACTCGATCTCGACCTCCGGGATGCCGCCGAGCAGGCGGTAGACCGGCGAACTCGTCGTCGTGGCGTGGCTCGTCATCACGAAGCCATGGGGCACCGGCTGGAAGGTCTTCACCTTCTCGCGGAGCTGCTTCGAGGGTCGGAACCACCACGTATCGTGGACGAAGGCCACGTGCCCGGGATCGACGAGGCTCAGCGTCGTCAGATCGAAGGAGGCCTCGACCACGAGTTCGACGACGAGCGACCCGGCCGGCTCGAAATCCAGCGTCGGCACCTCCGGCACCGACCCCGCGGCGGGGCCGAGATGCGGGTTCACCCAGAGGAAGCCAGCGCTCTCGCGGATGGGGAAGCGCTGGACCTGGATGCGCGAGAAATCGGCGGCGTCGTGCTCCGACAGGGTCGGGACGTCGCGGCAACGCCCGTCGGTGCCGAAGCGCCAACCGTGGAACGGGCACATCAGGGTGCCGCCGTCGAAGCGCCCCTTCGACAGGGCCATGCCGCGATGGGGGCAGCGGTCGCGCAGCGCGAAGGGCGTGCCGTCGGGGGCGCGGCCGAGCACGATCTGCTCGCCGTTCAACTCAACGGCCCGCAGGCCGGTCCGGCTGCCCGCCTTACCGAGGCTGCGGGATTGGCCGACGCAATACCACGCTTGGCCGAGCGGCTGGCGCATCGCGTCGGGATCGAGCGCGGCCTCGTCGGCAGGGCGGGACGGATTGGCGAAGGGCGCGTTCAAGGCGGTTCGGGCTGACCTCGGAGCACCCGTCATACGCCCGGCCGCAGGGGCGGGGAAGCGCCGGCAAGGGATTGGGCCGGGGTGGACAAAGGGGCGCAGGCGAGGGGCTTCACAAGCCGAGCCCGGCCACCTACCTTCGCCTCACCTGCAACCAACGAAAGGAGGTGATCCAGTGTCTCATTGTCATCAGCCGTGTGTCTCGGCTCATCGGACCTGGACCGTCGCCTCCGGCGCGTCACTCTAAGGCGCGTCAGAGACCCGATCTCGGGACAGTTCCGCCGGACATCACGGTTCGGCAATGGAAGGGCCACCCTCTCGGGTGGCCCTTCGGCTTTTCAGGGATGAGGCAGGTCGCGCCGTCAACGCCGCTGAGCCTGGAACAGCGGCTGGGCCAGCGCCTCGGTTCGGGCGCGCCACAGGTCGCGCTCCTCGCGCAGGCTATCGCGCTCGCCTGCCAGGGTCAGGCGCTCCGACCGCAGCGCGTCGCGTTCCGCCATGGCCCGGTCGCGCTCGGCGCGCAGCTCCTCGCGCTCGATCCGGAAGCGCTCCCGCTCGCTGCGGAACTCTTCGCGCTCGCTGCGGACCTCTTCCTGCTCGGTCCGCAGATCCTCCAGCGAGCCGATCTCGTCGCGGATATGTTCGCGCAGGGTCCGGATCTCGTCGGCCAGAATGGCCTGCAATTCGTCCTGACGCTCCGCCTCCATGCGGAGCTTGGCCTTAAGCATCAGGTTCTCGGCCATCAGCTCGGCGATATCGGGATCCTCCGCCGTCGCCCGCGGCACCTCAGGGCCCGGCACGACGCGGGGCGACCAGGCTGCCTCGCCGCCGCGAGCCCGCTTCGGCTCCGGCTGCGCCTCCACCGACCGTACGTCGCTGCGCGTCTCCATCGGCGCTTGGGCCTTCATCGCGGTCAGCCAGTCGCGGAGCGGACCGGTCGCGGGAAAGCTGCCGGACTCGGTCGGCGAGAGAGAGCGGGCGGGTTCCGACATCGGCGGGCGTCCTGAGCGAATATGGCCCGAAGACAAGCCCAACATGCTTAACGATCGGTAAAGGTTAACGCGGTTCGGCCTGCGCGATCGGGCGTCGGAGCCCACCGGGTTAGCTCGGAAGAGGCGTAAAAATTGACTTTCCGGCCGCGTGCGGCTACGCCCCGCCCTCCCGATCCGTTGCAGATCGACCGATGCCAAGCCGACCGGTCCCGTGAGACCGGAGGTCAACGCCCGACAGCGCGTCCGCGCCCTCGGGCGCGATGGATGTTGGGCCGATCCGCCGCGACGGGATCCGCCGGCCGAGGCACCCGCATGACGCGAGATCAAGAAGCGTTGAAGATCGAGGACGCGATCAACGAGACCTGCCCGTGGTCGGGCAAGCCGATCTCGGCCGACTCGCTGACGCTCTACAACGGCGCCGTGGTCGGCTTCTGCAACCCGGATTGCCGGGACAAGTTTGCGGGCGCCCTGCGCAGCTTCGAGGCCGCCCTCCAGGCGCGCCGCGTCGAGCGCGCCGGCCTCGAACAGTAACCGCGGGTCCAGAGCATGTTCGAAGGCCTGTCCGACCGCCTCTCCGGCATCCTCTCGGGGCTCACCCGGCGGGGCGCCCTGACGGAAGCCGACGTCACCGCCGCCATGCGCGAGGTGCGCCGCGCGCTGCTGGAGGCCGACGTCGCCCTCGAAGTGGTGCGCGGCTTCACCGACAAGGTGAAGGAAAAGGCCGTCGGCGCCGTCGTGCTCAAGTCGGTCACCCCCGGCCAGATGGTCGTGAAGATCGTCAACGACGAGCTCGTGGCGATGCTCGGCACCGACGCCGAAACCGTCGATCTCAACGCCCCCGCACCGGTGCCGATCCTGATGGTCGGCCTGCAGGGTTCGGGTAAGACCACCACCACCGCCAAGATCGCCCGGCGACTCTCCGACCGCGAGAAGCGCAAGGTGCTGCTCGCCTCTCTCGACACACGCCGCCCGGCCGCCATGGAGCAGCTCGCGGTCCTGGCCAAGCAGGTCGGCGTCGAGTCCCTGCCGATCGTCGCCGGCCAGTCGGCGGTGCAGATCGCCAAGCGCGCCATGGACGCTGCCCGCCTCGGCGGCTTCGACGTGGTGATGCTCGACACCGCCGGCCGCACCACGGTGGACGAGGGCCTGATGGCCGAGGCCGCCGAGGTGAAGGCCGCGACGAAGCCCCACGAGGTGCTGCTGGTCGCCGACGCGCTCACCGGCCAGGACGCAGTCAATACCGCCCGCGCCTTCGACGAGCGGCTCGGCGTCACCGGCATCGTGCTGACCCGGATGGACGGCGATTCCCGCGGTGGCGCGGCTTTGTCGATGCGCGCCGTCACCGGCAAGCCGATCAAGCTCGTCGGCGTCGGCGAGAAGGTCGACGCGCTGGAGGAGTTCCACCCGGCCCGCGTCGCCAACCGCATCCTCGGCATGGGCGACATCGTCTCGCTGGTCGAGAAAGCCGCCGAGACCATTGACCACGAGCAGGCGCTCCGCACCGCGGAGAAGATGCGCAAGGGCAAGTTCGATCTCGAGGACTTGTCCATGCAGCTCGCCCAGATGGAGAAGATGGGCGGCATCGGCGGCCTGATGGGCATGCTGCCCGGCATGGGCGCGATCAAGAAGCAGGTCGAGGGCGCCAACCTCGACGAGAAGATGTTCAAGCGCCAGCGGGCGATCATCTCATCGATGACCCCGCAGGAGCGCAAGAACCCCGACCTCCTCAAGAACAGCCGCAAGAAGCGCGTCGCGGCGGGCTCAGGGGTCGACGTCTCGGAGATCAACAAGCTCCTGAAGATGCACCGGACCATGGCCGACATGATGAAGGCGATGGGCCAGGGCAAGCGCGGGATCGGGCAGGCGCTCGGCTCGATGTTCGGCCTGGGCGGCGGCGGGATGGGTGGTATGGGCGGCATGCCCGGCCTGCCGCCCGGCATGCCGGAGCCGACGCCGGAGCAGATCGCCCAGCTCGAGAAGCAGTTCGGTGGCAAGCTGCCGCCGATGCCGCCGGGCCTGGGCGGGGGCGGCGGGATGCCGAAACTCCCGGGTCTTCCCGGCCTCGGCGGCCCGAAGCTGCCGGGTCTCGGCGGGTTCATGCCGGGGAAGAAGAAATGAACGTGCTCGCGGCGCAGGCCGTCGATCCCGAACTTGCGCGCCTGCGGGACAGCATCGACAATTTCGATGCGGCGCTGATCCATCTCCTCGCCGAGCGGTTCCGCTGCACGCAGCGCGTCGGCGAGCTCAAGGCCCGAAAGGGGATCCCCCCTTCCGATCCGGACCGGGAGGCCCGTCAGGTCGCCCGGCTCCGCAAGCTCGCGGTCGAGGCCAAGCTCGACCCCGACTTCGCCGAGAAGTTTCTGGCCTTCGTGGTCAAGGAAGTCATTCGGCACCACCAGTCGATCAAGGCGGACCACGAGTCCCAGATCGAGCAACAGCGAAAGTAGTCAGACCATGGCCCTCAAGATCCGTCTCACCCGCGGCGGCGCCAAGAAGCGCCCCTATTACCGCATCGTCGTCGCCGACGCCCGCGCCCCGCGCGACGGCCGCTTCATCGACAAGGTCGGCGCCTACGACCCGATGAAGGCCAAGGACGATCCGGCTCGCATCGTGCTCGACAACGAGAAGATCCAGAGCTGGCTCGCCAAGGGCGCGCAGCCGACCGACCGCGTCCTGCGCTTCCTCGACCAGGCGGGCCTCGCCAAGCGCCCGACCCGCAACAACCCGCAGAAGGCCGAGCCGGGCGAGAAGGCCAAGGAGCGCGCCGCCAAGCGCGCCGAGAAGGCCGCCGCCCCCGCCGAGGACGCTGCCGCGTAAGGCGCTCCGGTCATGGCGCGCCGCCCCGCAGGGCCCACCTCCCGCGACGGCGGCCGCCGGGGCCGCACGAGCTCGGCGATCGGCAAGATCGCCCCCGATGCGGCGACCTCGCCCAAGGCGCCGGCCCTCAAGCCGGCGCCGCTGGCCGTTCCGCCCGATCCGAACCTCGTCCTGCTGGGCGAGTTCGGGCGGGCGCACGGCCTCAACGGCGAGGTCCGGCTCAAATCCTACACCGGCGATCCGCAGGCGATCGCCGGCTACGGTTCCCTTCAGACGGCAGACGGCCGGACGCTGACGCTCGCCGACGTGCGTCTCGCCCCCGGTTCGTCCCCCGACATGCTGATCGCCCGGGTAAGGGGCGTCTCGGGCCGCAGCGAAGCGGAGGCGCTCAACCGCGTCGCCCTGTTCGTGCACCGCGACCGCTTGGTGGCGCCCGAGGACGACGACGAGGTCTACGCCGCCGACCTGATCGGCGCGACGGCGGTGGACGAGGCAGGAACGGTCGTCGGAACGATCGTGGCCGTGCCGAATTACGGCGGCGGCGATCTCCTGGAACTGCGCCCGCCGAACGGCGGCGCCACGGCGCTCCTGCCCTTCACGAAGGCCTTCGTGCCGGTCCTCGACATCGCGCAGCGCCGCGTCACCGTGGCCGCGCCGGAGGACTTGTTCGCGGCGCCGGGCGAGAAGCCCGCCGACGATCCGGGCTAGGGGCCGCGGGCGGCCGCGGGAGAGGCGCATCGCCGCCTCCACCGCGGTCTGGCGACAGGTGGCGTCTCCCCGTCATCCCGGGGTCGCCTGCGGCGCCCCGGCCGCGATTACCGCCCCTCAATGCCCCCCGGCCGGCGCACCGCCGCCGAGCTTGACGCTCTTCAGGCTCAGGGCCAGCGGGACCGCGCAGGCGGCGACGAGACCGAGCACCCAGAACACGTCGATATAGGCCCAGTAGGCCACCTGCGTGCTGAGCACGCTCCCGATCCACGCCGTCGCCTGGCTCTGGGCCTCCACGCCGGCGTAGCCGTGCTCGGAGAAGTACTGCGTCGCCTGCCGCATGGTCTCCTGGTAGGCCGGCGAGGCCGGGTTGACGCTTTCCACAAGGCGGCTCTGATGGAACTGGCTCCGGTAGGCCAGGATGTTCTGGGCGAGCGAGACGCCCATCGAGCCGCCGACGTTGCGGGCGACGTTGATCAGCGCCGAGGCCTGATCGGTCTGGTCCTTTCGGATCCCCTCGTATGAGGCCGAGGTGATCGACAGGAACACCATCGGCAGGCCGATGCCGATATAGACCCGCGACCATGCGAAGAACGCGAAGGTCGTGCTGCCGTCGATCCGCGTCAGGTCGTACATGCCCAGCGCCACGATGGTCATGCCGGTGGCGATCAGCCATTTCGGCTGAACATAGGACGAGATCCGACCGGTGAAGAACATCATCACCACTGTGACGATGCCGCCGGGGCCGAGGACGAGGCCCGACAGGGTGGCGGTGTAGCCGTAATATTCCTGCGTGATCTGCGGGATGAACTGCGTGGTGGCGATCAGGATAGCCCCAGTGAACATCATTACCAAAAAGCACGAGCCGAACTGACGGTTACCGATGAGGCGGAGGTCGACGGCCGGATTCTCCTTGTTCAGCAGCCAGGGGATCATGGCGATGAACGAGACGACCATCAGCACGCCGGAGACGTTCATCAGCGTCGAGGTGCCGAACCAGTCCTTCCGCTGGCCCTCGTCGAGGATCACCTCCAGCGAGCCGAGGAACAGGGCGACCAGCACGAAGCCGACGATGTCGAACCGGATGCCCTTGCGGACCAGGGCGCGGCGATCCCTCTTGGCCGCCGCGCTGTCCTCGATCAGCCAGTACATCAGCCCGAGGGCGATGACGCCCACCGGCCCGTTGATCAGGAAGCACCAGTGCCAGGAGGCGTTGTCGGAGAGCCAGCCGCCGAGCGTCGGGCCGATCACCGGCGCCACCACGATGGCGACCCCGTAGAGCGCGAAGGCCTGGCCGCGCTTCGCCGGCGGGAAGGAATCCGCCAGGATCGACTGCGCGAGCGGCGCCATGCCGCCGCCGCCGAGCCCCTGCATCACCCGGAACAGCAGCAGGGATTCCAGGCTCCAGGCGAAGCCGCACAGGATCGACGAGACGGTGAACAGGGCCACCGACCACATGAAGAACGCCTTGCGGCCGTAGCGCTTGGCCAGGAAGCTCGACGCCGTCAGCGTGATCGCGTTGGCGACGAGGTAGCTCGTCACCACCCAGGCCGCCTCGTCGGGGCCGACCGCCAGACCGCCCGAGATGTAGCGCAGGGCCACGTTGGCGATGGTGGTGTCGAGCACCTCCATGAAGGTCGCCAGCGCCACCACGCCGGCGATGAGCCACGGATTGTGGCCCCCCGGTGCCTTGCCGGCCTCGGATTTGCCGGCGCCGGGTTTTCCGCCCCGCGGCTTGCGGCCGGGCGCCGGTGCGCTCGCTTGGCCGACCACGGCGCTCACCGCACCGTGACGGTCGGGACAATCGACATGCCCGGGCCGATCGACACGTCCGTCGGCCAGTCCTTGACGACGATCTTTACCGGGATGCGCTGGGTCACCTTCACGTAGTTGCCGGTGGCGTTCTGCGCCGGCAGGAGGCTGAAGGCCGTACCCGAACCCGGCTGCACGGAGGCCACCGTGCCGTGGATCCTGCGGCCCGGATAGGCGTCGATCTCGAGATCGACCGGCTGGTCCGGCCGCATGTCGGAGATCTGCGTCTCCTTGAAGTTCGCCGTCACCCAGATGTCGTCGGGCACGAACATCGCCAGGCTCTGGCCGGCCTGGGCGAGCTGGCCGACGCCGCCGGTGAGTCGCACGATGCGCCCGGGCTGCACGGCGCGAAGGGTCGTGTAGCCGAGATTCAGCTCGGCTTGCTCGACCTGCGCCCGGTCACGGCCGAGCTGTGCCTGGGTCGAAGCCTTCTGGGCCTGAAGCGAGCCGACCTGCTTCTGCGCCGCGACCACGCTGGCATTGGCGCTCTGCACGGCGGCCTGCCGCTGCTGCAGCGTCGAGGTTGCCGATTGCGATTGCTGGACCGAGCCGGAGCCGCGCTCGGCGAGGTCCTTGTAGCGAGCCGCATCCTCCTGGGCGAATTTCAGCGCCGCCTCGGCGGTGGCGACCTGCGCCTTGGACACGTCGATGTTGGCGTATTGCGCCTGGATCTGCGCGTCGATGTTCTTGATACCGGCCTCGTCGGCCGCGACCTGCGCCTTCGCCTGATCGAGGGCGATCTGATAATCGCGCTGGAAGATCTGGAACAGGATCTGGCCGGCCTCGACATGCTGGTTGTCGGTCACCGGCACGTCGACGAGATAGCCGCCGACCTTCGGCTGGACCGAGATGCTGCGTGCATCCACGAAGGCGTCGTCGGTGCTCTCGTAGGGGTGCATGTACAGCAGCCAGTAGAAGAACACCGCGACGCACAGCGCGACGACCGCGAGGCCGCCGAGGAGGAACGCGAGCGGGTGGCGCCGCAGGACGTTCGGGCGCCGTGCGCCGTCACCGGCATTGTCGGATCCCTCCGCCTCGTCGCCGGTTGCGCCGTCCTGCGCCTCGGGCTCGTTTGCCGCGTCCTCCGCACCGGGCTTGCGCGCGGTCTCGCCAGCCGCGGACGGATAGGTCCGGCCGAGATCCAGGACATCGCGTTCGCCCACGGCCGCCCGGCTTTCGGCCGGCCGCAGGCGCGCCTCGTCCTCGGAGGAGTGCCGCTGATCGTCAAACATGGGAAGTCGTCGCCCGATGGGCCGGCCACCCTGGGGTGACCGGGCTTGTCGCATCGCCCGCCTCAGGCAGCAAAAGCCGGCCGCAGTCTCAAGGTTCCCTGCGCAGATCTGCCCGTATAGGAACGCATGCCGCACTGCGACGTTCTGCGCCCGGAACCTTCGCGGTTTTCGGCCGAGAGGCTTCAGGAGTTCGCCATGACAAGCAGCCCATCCCCAACGCCGCACAGCTCCGGATCCGGTCCGACGAGCTCGCCCACGGGTATCCCCCTCGTCGGCGTCGCTCGCCTCGATGCGATGAGCGCGGCGCTCGCGCGCAACTGGTGGCTCGTGGCTCTGCGCGGCGTCATCGCGATCCTGTTCGGCGTGATCGCGTTCGTTGCCCCGGGCGCCTTCGTGCTCTCCCTGGTGCTGTTCTTCGCCGCCTACATGCTCGTTGACGGCGTCTTCGCCATCGTGGGCGCGGTCCGGGCCGCGCAGCGCCATGAGCGCTGGGGCTTCCTGCTGCTCGAAGGTCTCGTCGACATCATCGTGGGTGTCGCCGCGGCGCTGGTGCCGGCCGCGGCCGTCTGGGCATTCGTAATGCTGCTCGCCGCATGGGCGCTGGTGACGGGCGGCCTGATGATCGCGGCCGCCTTCCGCCTGCACATCCATTACGGGCGGTGGTGGCTGGTCCTCGGTGGGGTCGTCTCGATCCTGTTCGGCCTCGCGCTGCTCATCAATCCGGGCATGTCGGCCCTGGTCCTGACATGGTGGATCGGCTCCTACACCTTCGCCTTCGGCGTGCTGCTGCTGATCCTGGCTTTCCAGCTGCGCAGCCGGCACGGGGCGGCCTCGGGGCCGACGCCGCCGCTCGGCCGCTGAGCCGACCGGCAAGCCGGATCGGGCTCGTGGCCCGATCCACACGGTCGCGGCGCGATCGACGGGCCGCCCGGCCTCCGTTCGCGCATGCGCGGGACATGGGAGCCGATGCGGCTTAGAAGGCTCGGTCGACCGGATCGGCCGGTCTCGGAATCCGCATCACGATGACGCCCGACGCGCCGGAGCGCGCCCCCGCCGACGGGCCGAGACCGCCGAAGCCGGATTCCGCCCCTGAGGCCCCAGATCCGCGCCTCGCCGCCCGCGAGGCCGGGCGCGCAGCGCGCGACCTGTTCCGCCATCTCCGGACGCTGATCGCCGCGGCCGGCCGCGGCCTTGCGCGTCGTGGCCGGGCCTTGTCCGCGCGCTGGGCGGCGCGGGCTCGCACCGCCCGGATGGATCGTCCCGCCGACACGGCCATTCCGCAGCCGGAGGAACGGGGCCTGAGCCGGCGGATGCGGCCGATCTTGGGCCGCCGGCACCCGGCCTGGCTCGCCGCGGCCGGGCTGGTCCTGCTGCCGGTCCTGGCGCTGGCCGTGTACCTGTTCGCGGCCTTCGTGACCCTGCCGCCGCTCGGCGGCGCCGTGGTGGAGACCGGCCAGCGGGCGATCACCGTGGAGGCCGATGACGGCCGGGTCTTCGCCACCCGCGGCAGCTTCCGCGGCCAGAAGCTCACGGCCGCCGACCTGCCGCCGCACCTCGCCCAAGCGATCGTGGCGATCGAGGACCGGCGCTTCTACAGCCACTGGGGCATCGACCTGCGCGGCCTTGCCCGGGCCGTGTGGCGTAATCTCCGCGGCGGCGGCGTGCGCGAGGGTGGCTCGACGATCACCCAGCAATATGTCCGGCTGATCTCCCTCAACCAGGAGAAATCGCTCTGGCGCAAGGTGCAGGAGGCCTTTCTGGCGCTGCGGGTCGAGTCGATGATGAGCAAGGACGCGATCCTGCTCGGCTACCTCGACTCCGCCTATTTCGGCGCCGGCGCCTACGGAGCTGACGCGGCGGCGCGGCGCTATTTCGGCAAGCCCGCCAAGGCCCTGAATCTGCCGGAATCGGCGATGCTGGCCGGGCTGGTGCGGGCGCCCTCGCAGCTCGCCCCGACGCGCAACCTCGGCGGTGCCAAGGAGCGCGCCGACGTGGTGCTACAGGCCATGGTCGAGACCGGCGCGATCACGCAAGCCGAAGCCGACGCCGCGCGCAAGCAGAGCGTGACCCTGAAGTCGCCACCCGAGGCGCCGCCCGGCACCAACTACTTCCTCGACATGATCGCGGGCGACGTGAAGCGCCTCGCCGGCACCGACGGCGACATGACGGTGCGCTCGACCCTCAACCTCGACCTGCAGAGCCTCGCCGAGGGCGTCGTCGCCCGCCGCCTCGACAAGGACGGTGCCCGCCGCAAGGTCGGCCAGGCCGCCATGGTGGTGCTGTCGAAGGAGGGCGCGATCCTCGCCATGGTCGGCGGCCGCGACTACGAGGACAGCCAGTTCAACCGCGCCGTCCAGGCCAAGCGCCAGCCCGGCTCCCTGTTCAAGCTCCTCGTCTACCTGACGGCCTACGAGAAGGGCTACACGCCGGAATCCGTGATGGTCGACCGCCCGGTCCAGATCGGCGATTGGGACCCGGAGAACGACGACGGGCGCTATCGCGGGCCCGTGCCCCTGCGGACCGCCTTCGCGCTCTCGATCAACACCGTGGCGGCCCAGCTCGGGCAGGATGTCGGCATCCCGGCGGTGATCGCCACCGCGCGCAAGCTCGGGATCCAGTCGGACCTGCCCAACGTGCCGAGCCTCGTCCTCGGCTCGGGCGCCGTGAGCCTCCTGGAGATGGCCCGCGCCTACGGCTCGGTCCTGTCCGGGCGCACGCCGCTCCAGGCCTACGACATCCAGGCGATCCGCGGGGCGGCGCCGCAGCCGCTCTACGTCCGAACCGACCCGGCCCCGGGCGCGATGCTGGCGCAGGAGCCGCGCACCATGATGCTCGACTCGCTGCAGGCGGTGGTGGAATCCGGCACCGGCCGTGCCGCGCGGGTGCCGGGCCAGATCATCGGCGGCAAGACCGGCACGAGCCAGGATTTCCGCGACGCATGGTTCGTCGGCATGACCCCCGACCTCGTGGTCGGGATCTGGGTCGGGAACGACGACGACAGCTCGATGAACCGCATGTTCGGCGGCGAGATGCCGGCCGGAATCTTCCACGACTTCATCCAGCGGGCCACGGAGAAGCTCGCGAAGGGCAAGCTCCGGCCCTCGGCGGAGCCGGCCGAGCCGGCGCGGGCGCCCGCGCCTGCCCCCGCGGCCGAGCCGGTCGCGGGCGGCGAGGTCCGCGGCGTGCCGGAGGTGATCGACACCGGCACCCTCAACCTGCGCGGGCGGGTCGTGCGCCTCCTCGGCGTCGTCGGCGAGCGCGGCCACCTCGCCCGCCAGCTCGCCAGCTACCTGCGCCGCCGCGAGGTGGTTTGCACCGGACTCTCCGATGGGGCCACGGCCCGCTGCCGCATCGAGGGCGACGACCTCGCCGGGCTGATCCTGGCGGCCGGCGGCGCGCGGGCCTCGGAGGACGCGCCGCCGGACCTCCTGGGCGCGGAGGAGCAGGCCCGCGCCGAGCGCGTCGGCCTGTGGGGCCGGTGAGGCGCTAGCCTTCCCCGAGCTTCGCCAGCGTACGCGGGTCGGGGGCGCCGTCGAAGTAGCGCGCCAGCGCGTCGGCGAAGAGCGGCTCCCCGGGGGCGGCACGGGCGAACAGCGTCATGCTGGAGCGGAATTTCAGATCGTCCGGCGAGCCGAAGATCGCGTGGGCCGAGCGCCCGGCAACCGCGTTCACGGCCGCCGTGCAGGCGCGCAGGCGCTCGCCCAGCACCGGATGCGCCAGATAGGCTTCGGCCTCTTCCAGGGAACCGATGGCGTAGCGTTGCGCCATCGGGCTCGCGCCGAGCCCGGCGACCTGCGGAAAGACGAACCACATCCAGTGGCTGCGCTTCGCACCGGCCCGCAGTTCCGCCAGCGCCCGCTCGTAGACGCCCTCCTGCGCGGCGACGAAGCGGCCGAGTTGGTAGACGTCCGACATGGCGTGGCTCCGATGCTCCGGTTTCACTCCATCAACGGCGCCTTGCCGCTCCTGGATGCAGGCCGTCGCAGACGCCGTGTCCGGTTTGATGTAAGCGCGGCCCATGCTCGCAACGCTCGTCGCCTTCATGGTCGCGAACCCGGCAATGAGCCACGCCCTGACGGCGATCCTCGAGACCGCCGGGATGGCTGCCGCGCTGATCCTGCTGCGCAGCCCGCGCCCGGAAGGCATCGCCGCGCTGGTGGTCTCGACCTACTATTACGGTCGCGAGGCCGGGCAGCGGGAACACGACATCAAGCATGCCGGCTGGGATGCCGTTCAGGCGCATCTCGGCGCCGAGTTCCTGTACGGGTGGTCGCTGCCGAACCTGCAGCAATGGGTAGCGCCGACCTGTGCGGCCTGGGCGGTGGCGGGGGCGATCATCCTGGTCCGGTCGCGGACAGGCGTCCAGCGCTGACGGATGGCTGCCGGATACCGGACGCATCCTCGTCCTCGCGAGCGCAGCGAAGCAACTCAGGGCCGCGCGAAGTCCGTCACGGAGAGCCACTGCATGGCTTGGCCGCGTTCGCGGGGACGGATCCGGCAGCGGACCGTCGAGCAACGGTGCGCCCCACTTCCGGAAGGGCGATCTCAGGCTCGGATTGAGGGACCGTCCGACGGCTTGACCTCGCTGCGGTCCCCGAGAAGCCGCCGGCCGGAGGCGATGATCTGGACCGTGTCCCGGTTGCCGCATTGTCGCCGCGCCAGGGCTTCCAGGTCGCGCAAGTAGTCGATTACCGGGCCCCGCTGCTTGTCACCCCGGCCGATCACCGGCTCGACCTTGGCGGTCACCAGCCCGGCCACCGTGTCCCAGAATTCCGCCGGACGGATCGCGGCGTCGCCCATCGAAGGCTCGTGCATCGCTCATCTCCTCCTGCCTTGCAGCCGCTCTCGTCGGGCATTTCGCCCATTGGCGCATTGACCCATGTTGAAGACGGCACCGCGTGCCGGATCACGCGCGGCAACGGGATCCGCGCCGAAGCGAATCCGACGGGGCGGCGTCCGCCATGGATCATGCCGCAGAGACCGTACCGGACGACCTGCACGAGCGCGGTTGGGACCTGATATGCCTGGGCCGCGCCTGAGAGCCGAAGCCGTCCGGGAGACCGCGACGGCCCAGGCATCACCGAGCCTTTCGACGTGCCGGCCAGCGATGGTCGCGACCTCCCGGCATGACATTCTCGAACACGCCAAACCGGAGACCGCTGCATGCCTCAGATCACAGTCGCGGGGATCGGATTTCGCTACCTCCTCGAAGGACCCGACGACGCCCCCGTGGTCGCCTTCTCGAACTCGCTGGGTGCGACCCTGGAGATGTGGGACGCGCTGATACCGGCGCTCGCAGGACGGTTCCGGACGCTGCGCTACGACACGCGAGGCCATGGCGGGTCTGACACCCGCGACCGGCCCGTAGCGGTGGCGGATCTCGCCCAGGACCTTGCGGGCCTGCTCGACACCCTCGGGATCGACCGTGCCCATCTGGTCGGATTGTCGCTCGGCGGGATGACCGTGCAGGCGCTGGCGAGTGCCGATCCCGAACGGGCGCTCAGCGCCACCCTGATGGCGACGGCCGCCTACATGCCGAGCACGCAGAGCTGGGACGAACGGGCTGCGACCGTTCGCGCCCACGGAACGGCCTCCGTCGTGGAGGCGACGCTCGGCCGCTGGTTCACGCCGGATTTCGTGCGGCGCGACCCGGCCGCGGTCCAGTCGGTCCGCGAACGCTTTTTGGCCTGCGATCCGGCCGGCTACGCCGTGTGTTGCGGGGCGATCGGGCGCATGGATCTCCGGCCGGCGCTCTCCGCAATCACCACGCCGACCCTGGTGATCGCGGGCCGCGACGACCCCTCGACGCCGCCGGCCATGGCCGAGGAGATATGCGGCGGCATCGTCCAGGCCGAACTCGTCGTCCTGCCCCGCGCCGCGCATCTGCTGGCCGTGGAGCGTGCCGAGGCCGTCGGCAGCTACCTGCGGGCTTTCCTCGACCGCACCGCGCGGGGTGCGGAGCCGGGACGCTGACTCGCCTCGCGTCGGCGGCAGCGTCGCCGAGGGTGCCAATCTCGTGTCCGGGCTGGTGCACAGGGCCGCGAGGCGCCGGTCGACGGCAAGGCCCGGCTTGAACGCAGCAGGGCCCCCGCGTCGGCTCCGCGGGGGCCCTGCTCATCGACGTTCCTCAGGAACGTCCAGTCCGATTTACTTGATGAGGGCGAGAAGGGCCTTGCCGGCCTTGGAGTTCAGCTCCTTGGCGTCGAGGGTGCCGTCGCTGTCCGGATCGGCCAGCTTGAAGCGCTCTCCGACCGCCGCGAGGTATTCCTTCTTGTCGAGGGTGCCGTCGCTGTCGGGATCGGCCTGCTTCACGCCAGCCTTGCTGAGGCGGCCCTTCAGCTCACGGGCGTCGAGGGTGCCGTCCGCATCCTTCTCGAGGCGGTCGAAGGTCGCCGAAGCCACGGCTTCCACTTCCTTCAGATCGACGGTGCCGTCATTGTCGGTGTCGATCATCTTGACGGCGCTCGCTCCGCTCACCGGCTTGGCCAGCGCGGCCGGAGCAGAAAGGCCGCACACCGCGAGCGTCACCGCCGCGAAGCCACTGAAGAAACGAAGGGTCATTGCCAAACTCTCCCGAAAAATGATGCCCGATCTTCCTAGTCTCCGACTCACCGTGCTGCAAGTGCGAAATCGGACCCTGTGGGCGGATCCGGTCGTCTCCCGGGGCGCGCCATAGAAAAAGGGGGCCGGTATGAGCCGGCCCCCAAGAAGGCGCATAGTTGCCGAGGGGCGATGCGCGTGCCGTCTCGCGCCCTTCCCGATCCGGAGACAGGTCTGCCCGGATCAGGCGAGCGTCGCGAGGTCCTGAAACCAGTGCTGCGCCTGGACGTAATTTTTCACCCGCGAAGACAGTGCGTGCGGATTGGTGTCGTGGACCACCCAAACCTGTACGGCATCGTCGACGACGATCTCATGGATGCGCGCCAGCAGCCTGTTCTGCTCATCGATGTCCAGGCTCGCCTTCACCTTGTCGCACAGGGCGTCGACCTCGGGGTTGCGGTAGTGGCTCCAGTTCACGCCGTTCGGAGCGATCTGCTTCGAATCGTAGAAGCGCAGGATCGCGTAGAACGGGTCCGACGTGACGTAGGCGATGTTGCCCACGCTGACCCCCTTGAGGCTCGGATCCGCGGCGCCCTGGCGCCATGCGGTGTAGGCCACCTCCAGTTCGACGGTCTTGAACGTGACCTGGATCCCGACCTCCGCCCAGCTCTGCTGGACGAACTCATTGATCGGCAGCGACAGCATCTGGCCCGTCCCCCCGGTCGGGATCAGGACCGTGGCCTTCACCGGGTTCTTGACCGAATACCCGGCCTCCTCGACGAGCTTGCGCGCCTGATCGACGTCGGTCGTGATCTTGAAGCCCGGTTTGCCGAACCACGGGCTCGATTCCTGCACCTGCCCGACGGCGGGCTGGGCGAGGCCGCCCATCAGCTCGACGACACCCGCGCGGTCGATGGCGAGATTGGCGGCCTTGCGCAGGCGCAGGTCGCGCCAGGGCGAGCCCTCCAGCATCGACAAGTGGTAGTTCCAGACATGGGGCGTGTCGTTGCCCACCACCCGCATCCCGGCGGCCTTCAGGCGCGGGACGGCGTCGGGCGCGGGCGCCTCGATCAGGTCGACGCTGCCGGACAGGAGCGCGTTTACCCGGGCGAGATCCTCGGGCACGCAGGTGAGGGTCAGCTTCGCGAGCTTCGGAACCCGCTTCGGATTCCAGTAGCCGACATTCGGCAGCAATTCGAGGCGCACCCGCGGCACCAGCTGGCCCATCCGGAACGGCCCGGTCCCCGAGGGTTCGAAGGCGAATTTCGCCCAGTCCCGGCCGACCTTCTCGTACTGCGCCGGAGAGGAGATCAGGAACCAGAGCATCTGGTAGGGGAACAGGCTGTCGGGGGCCTTCGTGACCACCTGGACGGTCTTGGCGTCGAGCTTCCGATAGCTCGCGACCCCGGGCAGGCGCGGACGGACCTGGGCCGCCTGCCGCTGGTCGAAATGCGGCGCCTCCTTGTTCAGTACCTTGTCGAAGTTCCAGATCACCGCGTCGGCATCGAAGGCCGAACCGTCGTGGAAGGTCACCCCCTCCCGCAGGTGGAAAGTCCAGACCTTGGGATCGGCCGGATCGGCCTCCCAGGCGGTGGCGAGTCCGGGTACCATCTTGCCCGGCCGGTCCGCGACGTCGAGTTCCCAGGCGACCAGGGGGTCGTAAAGGGTCAGTCCGGTGAACTGGTAGCCGCCGGCGCCCCGATCCGGCTGGCCGGTGGTGAGCGGCAGGTCGGTCATGGAGATGCCGTAGGTCAGGCTGCCGGGGGCCGCGCCCTGCGCGCCGGCCCGGCCCGCCGCCCCGAACGCGGCGAGGGCGACGCCCCCGGCCATCAGGGATCGGCGTGTCGGCTTGATCGGGTCCATCGTGTCTCTCGGCTGAAGGCGGGCGCCGCATGGAGCGGCACCCGCCTTCAGGCGCGCGGCGGCGCTGTCCGGGCCGTGTCCCCATGCTGCATGCAGAATGATGCACGCATCATGCCCAATGCCTCGCCGAGAGCAGTCAGACCTCCCAGATCTGTCCGGGTCTCAGGGGAAGGAACCGCTCGAGCGGGATGCCGGCGCCGCCGAGGGCGACCGCCAGCGCCTCCGCGGGCCGCTCGATGCCCTCGTCGGTGAGCTGGAACGTGCCCCAGTGATGGCCGAGTGCCTGCTCGGCGCCGAGCAATGTAAAAGCCTTCACCGCCTCGGCCGGGTTGACGTGCTGCGCCTGCATGAACCAGCGCGGCTCGTAGGCGCCGATCGGCAGCGTCGCGAGACGCGGTGGCCCGAAGCGGGCTCGGATTTCGGAAAACAGCGTGCCGTCGCCGAAGCCGGTATCGCCGACATGATAGTGCACGCCGCGGGACGAGGTGATCACGAAGGCGCACCACAGGGCCATCCGCCGGTCGTTGACGCCCCGGGCCGACCAGTGGTTCGCGGGTGTCAGGTGGACCTGCAGGCCGTCGCCGAGATCGACCGACTGCCCCCAGTCGCGAATCTCGACATGCATCGTATCGTCGTAGCCGCGCAGGATCGTGTCGTTGCCCAGCGGCGCCACGATCAGCGGCTGGTGCGCCTGCCAGATCCGAGCGAGGCTCGGCCCGTCCAGATGGTCGTAGTGGTTGTGGGTGACCAGAACCGCATCGATGGGCGGCAGGTCGGCGAAGGCGATCCCGGGCGGATTGACGCGCTTCGGACCGGCAAAGCGGACCGGGCTCGCGCGCTTGGCGAAGACCGGATCAATCAGGATGTTGCGGCCGGCGACCTGCACGAGATAGCTCGCGTGGCCGATCAGCACGACCCGCAGGCCCGCGACGCGCTCGGGCGGCCGGTCGACCGGAAAGGGGCTGGGGAAGCTCTTCGGCCAGGGCTCGCGCTGCCGCTTGGCCTGCCAGCGCAACACGTCCGGCAGCGACTTGTCGGTCGCCTGCTCCGGCAGGAAGAACCGCAGCCCGTCGAAATGGTCGGAGGTCGGGCCGCGATAATAGGGGTTCTTGCCGCGCCGATGCGCGGCATAGCCGACACCGCCGAGCGTCATGACCGTGGCCGCACTCGCGACCGTGAGCAGGCTGCGCCGTTTCATGGATCCGAGATGGCCCGAACCGGGGGCCGGTCAAGCACGCCGGTGGAGCGGCGGTGAGCCTCAGGCCCATGCGAGGCCGCCCCGGCTCAGTCGACCATCTCGGCAGCGAGGGAGAGGCGTGCCCGGTAGACGATCTTGCCGACTCCGTCGCGGACGCAGGCGACGTAATCCTGGCGCTCGACATCCGGCAGCATGTCGCGGGCGATCGCCGACATGATCCGGGTGACTTTGGCCCTGGCCGCAGGCAGGTCCGGGAGGTCGAAGCCGACCTCATCGTGGATCGGCTGTGAACCGTCGTGAAGGTCGATGAAGAAGCGGGGCATCGGCGCGAAGCGTCTCAAAGAGAAGTCGTTCGCCGAAAGGATTGGTCTTGGTATGGTTAACGGCGACTTAAAACACGCATTGCGAGGCCGCTCGACGGTCGCGCGTCGGTGGGTCGGGCGAGGGCCGGCTCCGAACCTCGACGCCTCGCTCCCGACCCGCTCCGTCTTTCCGGGGCGCTGCAGGCGAGCCCGGAATCCAGGGCCGCCGTCCGCGCAAGGATCTGTCGCCTGGGCCTCTCCGGATCCCGGGTTCCGTCGGTGCGGCCCCGGATGACGGAGCGGCGCCTGGGAAACGCCACGGAGAGACGAGGCAGGGCGAGCCGCCCATCGGACAGCCCCGACGCGCCGAAGCGGTGTTCCGATCCGCTCAGGAAAGCCGCCGGCCCGACAAGGTCCTCACACCCCGTCCGGCGGCAGCGCCTCCGTCACCTCGACGCGGCGGTTGCCCGCCACCGGAGCCGTCTCCTCGCTGGCGGCGACGTCGTTCTGGGCCGGCGCCTTGACCAGCGCCTCGGCAACCGCCGCGACACCCTGGTAGCGGGTCAGCCGCCGGTCGATCATGCCGTCGATCCGGTCGTGCAGCTCGGCCACGGTCAGGCTGCGGCGCTTGCCGCCCGCCTTCTCGGTGAACAGGCTCCGATTGGCTCGGGCCGCGGTGCGGAACTCGCGTCCCGCGACCTCGTCGGGCTTCTCGGAGGAGAGCGACAGGAAGCGCCCGGCGCTCGCGGTGCCGAGAAAATGGGCGAGGTACAGCTCGGTCGTGGTGAGCGCGCGCCCGACCCGGGCCTCGATCCGCTCGCGGTCGCGCTTGACCAGCTCGGCCGCCATCAGGGCGGCCACGCGCGGATCGTTGCGCAGGCCGAGCACCCGGGCGCGCATGCTGCCCGTCACGGTCATCGCGGCGCCCCGGCCCTTCACGGCTGCGGCCTCCTCGGCGAGCCCGTAGCGGGCGCCGTAATCGCGGATCATTTCCAGCCACGTGCGGGCGACGAACTGGAACAGGCCCTGCGCCGAGGAGGTCGCTGCCTTCGCAACCGTGTCGAAGCTCGATTCCTTGTCGGCCAGCGCCATCATGTAGACGGGGTCGACGCCGGCCTCGTCGGACGCCTTGACGATTGTGTCGACGACCTTGCGCGGCACGCTGCGCTCGCCGAACTTGACCGCGTCCCGACCCTGCTCCTGCGTCACCCGCGGCAGCGCCGCGAGGTCGTCCTGGATCAGGGCCGTGGTGGCGGGCTCCTGCTCCGGCACGGGCAGGCCGTTCCAGGCGTCTGCATCCGGCGCAGCGGCGGACGCGCTTGCCTGGGAATCCGGCCGCGCCAGCGCCTGAGCGGCGCGGGGACTGGCATCGACCCGGTCATGGGCCTGGGCGGAAGGCGCGAAATAGGCCGGCGCGAAGGCCGCCTGCGGCAGGCCGAACCCGGCGACGAGCCCGAGCGCAAGCGTCCCGGAGATCCGGCCCAGGCCGGTGCGGCGAAGTGACCGGCGCCCTGTCCCGCGGCCGGCCCGCGGCAGCCACGCCACGGCTTCATCCTCGAAACGCCCGGTGCCGTTCAGGGTCTGCGGCACGAGTCGGCTCACGTCGTCGGCGCGACGCGCCGGCTCCGGGAAAACCCCCATCATTGGTCCTCTTCAGATTGGTCCTTGCGTCCGCCCGGCTCTGACGGCCGGGTTTTTTCGGAAGCGGCGGCCCTATCGACGCCGGCCGTGACCAGAATGGGACGGCCCCGTGATCCAAGCGTGGCACGGTCAAGGAAGAGTTAACCCTGCCTTTTAGGGCCGCGTTAACGCCGCGATCCGGCCGCGCCCCGGGCGACGGCAGGGCAATGTTGTCGCATTCGGCTTGGAACACGGCACTGCCGAGCCAGTTAGGAACGGCCCCGGTGGGGTCGAATCTTCCGTCCCAAGACGCCACCCGCGTCCGTACAAGGACATCGTTTTCCGATGAGCATGCAGTCCGGTCGCCGCGTCGGTGTCGCGTTCGTTGGCATGGGGGGCGCCGTCGCCACCACTGCCATCGCCGGCATCGAGATGATCAAATCCGGCTCGAACCGGCTCGACGGGCTGCCGCTCGCCGGCCTCTCCGTGGCGGGCATGGTCGATTACAAGGATCTCGTCTTCGGCGGATGGGACCTCAACAGCGACGATCTCGGCGCGGCCGCGAGCGGGCACGGCGTGCTCTCGAAGGACGATATCGAGAACGGCGCCCAGGTCCTGAAGGGGATCACCCCGTGGCCGGCGGTGGGTAGTGCCAAGTTCTGCAAGAACATCGACGGCCAGAACCGCATCGTCGCCAAGGACCACCGCGAGGCGGTCTCGGTGATCGCCAACGATCTCCGCCGCTTCCAGAAGGAGAGCAATCTCGACGACGTGGTCGTGGTGAACCTCGCCTCCACCGAGCGCTGGCCCGACCTGAACGACCCGACCCTGAACTCGACGGCCGCCTTCGAGAAGGGTCTGGATTCGAGCGACGAGGCGATCTCGCCCGCCATGCTCTACGCCTACGCGGCGATCAAGAGCGGCATCCCCTACGCCAACTTCACCCCGAGCGTGGCCGCGGACGTCCCGGCGCTCCTGGACCTCGCCAAGGAGCTGAACGTCCCGGTGGCCGGCAAGGACGGCAAGACCGGGCAGACCATGATGAAGACGGTGCTGGCCCCGGCCTTCAAGGCCCGCGCGCTCCACGTCGACGGCTGGTTCTCGACGAACATCCTGGGCAACCGCGACGGCCTCGCCCTGAACGACCCGAACTCGCTCCAGTCGAAGCTCAACACCAAGGGCACGGTGCTCGACTCGATCCTCGGCTACCCGGTCGAGGACCACCTCGTGCACATCCACTATTACCGGCCGCGCGGCGACGACAAGGAAGCCTGGGACAACATCGACGTCACCGGCTTCATGGGCCAGCGGATGCAGATCAAGGTGAACTTCCTCTGCAAGGACTCGATCCTGGCCGCGCCGCTGGTCATCGAGATCGCCCGCGTCCTCGACCTCGCCAACAAGCGCGGCGATGGCGGCGTGCAGGAGCAGCTCTCGACCTTCTTCAAGGCGCCGATGGTCAAGAACGGCCACGGTCCGGAGCACGCCTTCGGCAAGCAGGAGAAGATGCTCCACGACTGGCTGGGCGTGCACTAGGCCTCGTCGCAACACGGGGCGGATTTTCGGAACGAGACGATGCCAAGCGAGACCCGACCGCCCCTCTCCGGCGCCGCCGCGCCGGAGGCGCTGCGCGACCTCCTGGTCGAGATGAACGACCTCAAGCGCGTCCGCTCGTCGGGCCGCCAGGGGTCGATCGCCGAGCGCCTGTTCGCGCAGGGCTGGGGCCTCCTCACCGGCGGGACCCCGCCGGAGGATGTCGCCCTCGACATCACGGCCACCACCCTCGCGGCGACTCGCCTCTGCGACCTCGACGCGGCGTTCCTCACGGCCGCGGGCCTGTCGGAGGCGGCGGCCTCCGCGGTGCTGGTGGCGGGCTTCGATGCCGTCACCGGAGACCTCGATCCGGATCTCCGTGATCGCCTGCGCGCGCGGCTCGCGCCACGTCCGGCGGGCAAGCCCGGACCGCTGCCGGGTTTCGTCGGCGCCCTGGCGCAGCAGCCGCGGGCGGGCGTCACCTGTCCAGGCCGCGCCCGCATCCTGCTGGAGCCGCCCGAGAACCACGCCGAGCATTGCCTGATCGTGGCCGCCTACGGCGTCTGCCTCAGCCCGTTCTACCGGGCCGACCCGGGCACCGTGTTCCTGGCCGCGATGGCGCACCACTTCCACAACGCCGCGATGCCGGATGCGGGGTTTGCCGGCGAGATGCTGCTCGGCGACCATCTCGGGCCGATCATGGCCACAACCACCGCCTGGGCGCTGGCCGAGCTCTCAGAGCCCCTGCGTGGTCAGGTCGAGCGCGCCCGCGCGGTCCTGCCGGACGATGCAACCGCGGAAGGCCGCGCCTTCCACGCAGCGGATGGTATCGATCGGGTCTTGCAGATCGCCCAGCACCTGCGCGGAGCCTCGACCACGATGGGGATGGTGCTCGACGAGTGGGAGCTGGTCCATGCCGGCCCGGTGAAGGGTTTCCACGACCGTGTCCTCGCCGACATGCGCATCCCTTGATCGCCGGATCCATCCGACCATCTGCCCGGGCGGTCCCGAGAGCCATGATCCCGTTCGAACTCACATCGCCGGATACCGGCCACCCGCTGAAGGCCGACGGCCCGCATGCCCTGCGCGATGCGGTGACCGGCGCGCGCTGGCCCGTGATCGACGGCATCCCGTACCTGCGCGTCGGCCGCGAGGCCCTGATCGAGCGGGTGCTGGCCCATCTCGACGCGGGTGAGCCCGACGAGGCGCTCGCCGCCCTCTTGGTCGATCAGGACGAGTGGTGGAACGGGCCGCCCGCCGATCCCGCCGGGATCATCCGGCTGATCAAGGACCGGCGCACGGCGACGCTGCGCGACGCGGTCGAACGCCTCGGCTGGGGCCGGGTCGGCGACTATTTCCTGCACCGCTGGAGCGACCCGACCTACTTGGCCGGGCTGTCGCTGCTGGAGGCGCACTGGAACGAGCCCATCTGCGTCTTCGAATTCGCCTGCGGCATCGGCCATTACCTGCGGGAGCTGCAGCGGCGCGGCTGCAAGGTCGCCGGCGCGGACGTGGTCTTCGCCAAGCTCTGGGTCGCGCGCCACTGGGTCGTCGCCGAGAAGGCGCAGCTCGTCTGCTTCGATGCGGGCTCGCCGCATTGGCCGATCCCGGGGGCACCCGTCGACCTCGTCGCGTGCAACGACGCCTTCTACTTCCTCGACGACAAGGCCGGCCTTCTCGATTGCCTCCGTCAGAATGCCGGCGACGATGGCTGGCTGGCCCTGAGCCACATCCACAACCGCGACCGCCCCGGCTTCTCCGCCGGTCGCGCGGTGACGGCCGAGGAGATCGCCGAGCTGTTTCCCGACGCCCTGGTCTACGACGACGCGGAGCTGACCCGGGCGCTTGTCGCGGCGCGGGCGCCGGTCCCGCAGGAGCCCGGGGCCCTCCGGACCTGCGAAGCCTTCTCGGTGGTGTGCGGTCCCGGCATGCGGCCGGCGCCCCGTGCGGTGGTCGACGGCCTGACCCTGCCGAGACCCGGAACGGTGCTGCGGCTCAACCCGCTCTATGTGCCCGAGGCCGACGGATACAGCGTTCGCTGGCCGTCGGAGCGCTACGAGGCGGAATACGCCCCCCGCGCCACCTACCCGATGCGCTCGCCCGGACCCGAAACCGTGACCTTCGAGGGCAGCCTCGACGCGCCGGAGACGCAGCGCGTGCGCGTGCGCGAATTCGTCGACCTGCCGGAGCGCTGGTGATGGACGGGGTCGGCTGGGGGATCGTCGGCTATGGTTGGGTCGCCCGCGACTACATGGAGCCCGGCATCCGCGCGGCCGGGCATCGGTTGGTCGCGGTCTGCGATCCGAACCCGGACAGCCGCGCCGCCGCCGAAGGCGCGGGCGCCTGCGGCCATGCCGACCTCGCTGGCCTGATCACCGAGCCGGACGTCGAGGCGGTCTACGTGGCGACGCCGAACCACCTTCACCGCGGCGCGGTCGAGGCCCTGGCGGCCGCCGGCAAGGCGGTGCTCTGCGAGAAGCCGATGGCGGCGACGCTCGTGGACGCCGAGGCCATCGTGCGCGCCGTCGAGTCCCACAATATCTTCTACGGCACGGCCTTCGACCAGCGGCACCATCCGGCCCACCGGGCGATCCGCGCCCAGGTCGAGGCCGGGCGGCTCGGCATCGTGACGGCGGTGCGGATCGTCTACGCCTGCTGGCTCGGGCGCGACTGGTCGGAGGCCGGCCAGCCGAACTGGCGGATCGACGCCGCCCAGGCTGGCGGCGGCGCGCTGATGGACCTTGCGCCGCACGGACTCGACCTCGTGGAGTTCCTGATCGGCGAGCCGATCACCACCATCGCGGCCCTGACCCAGACCCGGGCCCAGGATTACGCCGTCGATGACGGCGCCCTTCTGATCGGCCGCACCGCCGGTGGCGCGCTGGCGAGCCTGCACGTCGCCTACAATTGCCCCGACGCGCTGCCCCGCCGCCGCCTGGAGGTGGTCGGCACGAAGGGCATGCTGGTGGCCGAGAACACGATGGGCCAGACGGCCGGCGGTGCGCTGGCGTTCATCGACGGCGCCAGCGGTCGCCCGGACCCGCTCGCCTTCGATCCAGAGAGTTCGCCCTTCACCGAGCAGGTGCGGGCCTTCGGCTCGGCCCTGCGTCGGCCCGAGGAGCGGGCGGCGTGGTCGGCGGCACGAGACCTTCACACGATGCGGCTCGTCGCCCGCGCCTACGGGCAGGGGTAGCGAGCATTGGACAGGATCAGCGAACGCCGAGCCTCGACCGATCCATCCCGTCCCAGCCCTCATCCTGAGGTGCCCGCGCCAGCGAGCCTCGAAGGAGGGCTTCAGGGATCGCACGGCCGGCTGGGATCCTCCTTCGAGGCCTTCGCGGCGCTCCGGCACCTCAGGATGAGGGGGATTGATGGGATGAGGCGTGGCGCACGGTTCGAGGAAGACGGGAACACGACGTGAGCAACGCAGACGCCTTCCACGACCAGGATGACCGCGCTCGCCACGAGCGGATCAAGGCGCCGCGCCCCTACCGCTTCGGCGCCAAGCGGCCGATCGAGGGGCTGCCCGAGACCCTGCCCGATCCTGTGCGCGCCTATCTCGACGTCCTGCCGGAGGGGCGCGTCGTCGGCTTCCCGCTGGCGCCCCTCGACCGCACCGGTATCCCGGTCTGGTTCGTGGCCCTTTTCCTCGACGACCCGTTCTTCGTCGGCGCGATGCCGTCGGGCATCGGCTACGGTGCCACCGACGAGGAGGCGCTGATCGGCGCGGTCGCGGAGATCGCCGAGAACCTGATGCCCTCGCTCGCGGTCCTGCCCCGGGCCAAGGAGCGGGCGAGCTACACCGATCTCGCGCGCGTCTACGGCGCCAAGTCGGTCGCCGATCCGCTGACCCTCTGCCTGCCGGCCGGCTCCCCGGTCGGCCGGGACACGGTGCTCGAATGGACGCCCAGCGTCCGGCACGCAACGGGCGAGATCGTTCTGATGCCGCTCGACGTCGCCGCCACCGATTATTTCGAGCTGTCGGGGGGGTACCGGCCCTTCACCAACCTGATCACCAACGGCCTCGGCGCCGGGCCCGACATACCCTTCGCGCTGGGCCACGGCGTGCTGGAACTGCTCCAGCGGGACGGGAACGGCCTGCTGTTCCGGGCCCTCGACCAGGGCGTGATGCTCGACCTCGACGGCATCGGCCCGGAGAACGCCGCGATGCTGACCCGGCTGAAGGATCTGGGCATCCGCGCCCTGCCGAAATTCGCCACCGACCAGTTCGGCCTGACCAACCTCTACGTCGTCGGCTACGACGAGGATCCGGCGCGCACGCCGGCGCCGATTGCGCTGTCGGCCTGCGGCGAGGCCTGCGATCCGGACCGGGAGCGGGCGCTCCGCAAAGCGCTCCTGGAATTCCAGGCCGCGCGGGTGCGCAAGACGTTCGGGCACGGCCCCCTCGACCTGGCCGCCACGGTGACGCCGCCGGGCTATATCGACGCGTTCATCCAGAAGGCGCTGCCGAGCCTCGACCTGGAAGAGAGCCGCGCACTCCAGGCGATGCTCGAATGGATCGAGATGCCGGCGGCCGACCTCCGGGGTGTCCTCGCCGACACGGTCTATTCCCAGCGCAGCACCAAGCGCTTTGCGGAGCTGCCCTCGACCCCGGCCGCCGACGGCCATGCCCGGGGCAAGATCGCCTGCGACCGGCTGCTGGAGGCCGGGTTCGACGTGCTCTACGTCGATTGCACGCCTCCCGGTGGCAGTGTCGGCGTGGTGAAGGCGATCGTGCCGGGGCTCGAGGTCGAGACCATGAGTTATTACCGGATCGGCGAGCGCAACACGAGGAAGCTCCTCGACCGCGACCATCCGCTGATCCGCTTCGGCACCGAGAGCGAGACCCTGCGCCCGGTGCGGCTCACGCCGGAGGCCCTGGAGCGGTTCGGCGGCCAGCCGCTGTTCGACGTGGCCCTGGCCGAGACGATCGTCGGGCGGCACTATCCGCTCTACCGCGAGCCCGAATCGCACCACGCGCCGTTCCGGCTCGCCCAGCGGAAGGGGAGGGAGGCGTGACGCTCCGGTTCGCCTACAACACCAACGGCGCGGCCAACCACCGCCTCGACGACGCGATCCACCTGATCAAGGCGGCGGGCTACGACGGCGTGGCCCTGACCCTCGACATCCACCACCTCGATCCGTTCTCCGAGACCTGGGCGGCCGAGGCCGGCCGGGTGGCGAGCCTGCTCGAGAAGCTGGAGCTGACCTGCGTCATCGAGACGGGCGCCCGCTTCCTCCTCGACCCCAACGCCAAGCACGAGCCGACGCTGGTGACGGCCGACGCCGCGGGCCGGGCGCGGCGGGTCGGCTTCCTCAAGCGGGCGATCGAGATCGGCGCCATGCTCTCCGCCGAGGCGGTCTCGTTCTGGGCCGGCGTCCCGAAGCCCGGCGTCGATCACGGCGAGGCCCGGCGCTGGCTGGCCGAGGGCCTTCACGAGGTCGCGGGTTTCGCCACCGAGGCCGGGATCGTGGCCTGCCTGGAGCCGGAGCCCGGCATGCTGATCGAGACGCTCGACGACTACGCGGCCCTCGACATCCCCGGGTTGAAGCTCGCCCTCGACACCGGTCACTGCCTCGTCACCGGCGAGCGCGAGCCGGAAGCGGCGGTGCGGGAATTCGCCGACCGGATCGGCACCGTGGCGATCGAGGACATGAAGCGGGGCAGCCACATCCATCTCCCCTTCGGCGAGGGCGACATGGACGTGCCGGGCGTGCTGGAGGCCCTGGAGGCGGTCGGCTTCGGCAAGCTGATCTGCGTCGAGCTGTCCCGCGAGAGCCACCGGGCCGACGTGATGATCCCGCAGGCGCTGGACTATCTCCGCGGCTGCCGGCGCTCCGGCCCGGTGCTGGCCGGCAGGCAGGAGACACGGCGGCAATGGCAATGAGAGTGGCGGCCCGTCTCTCCTCCCCGTCGTGGGGAGGAGCCGGAGGTGGGGGTGGCTCAGGATCGAGCGATCTGCTGCCTTCTCTGCGCCCACCCCTTCCCCTCTCCGCAAGGGCGAGAGGGTTTCGACCGGCCCGCACTTCGGACCGCGTGCCAGCATGAGAATCCTCTTCCTCAGCCGGCGCTACTTCCCCGCCATATCGGGCATGAGCGTCTATGCGCAGAACCTGCTGCGCGAGCTGGTCGATGCCGGTCACGACGTCACGATGATCTCGCAGTATCGCGGCGACGCCTTCGGCACTCGCGTCTACGGGGGCGGGCCCCCACCGCCCGTCCCGGGGGTGCGGGTGATCGGCCTGGAGCAGCTGGGCGAGCAGACCTCCGGCGATTTCGAGCGCGACATCGCCACGATGGTGGATGCGATCTGCCGGGAGCACGCCGAAAAGCCCTTCGACATCCTCCACGCGCAATATGGATACCCGACCGGTTGGGCGGTGCTGCTCGCCGCGCGCAAGCTCGGGGTTCCGAGCGTCGTCTCGATCCAGGGCGGCGACGGCCACTGGGTCGGATCCTGCTGCGAGACCCATCGGGTCGCCATGTGCGCGGTCCTGGCCCACGCCAACGCGCTGCTGATCGGCGGCGCCTCCTTCGTGGACGAGGTCTGCGGGCGGCTCGGATCGGACCCCGCCCGCTTCACCATCGTGCCCGGCGCGGTCGACACGGACCGGTTCGCGCAACAGACGCCCGACGGCTTGCCGGCACCCCATGCCGGCCCGGTGCGGCTGTTCTATCACGGCCGGGTCGACCGCCGGAAAGGCGTGCTCGACTTCATCGACGCCCTGGCGATCCTGCGCGCGCAGGGCACGCCTTTCGCGGCCACGATCTCGGGGATCGGGCCCGACGTCGGGCCGGCCCAGGCGCTCGCTGCCGAGCTGGCCTTCTCGGAGCGCGAGATCGCCTTCACGGGCTATGCCGAATACCGCTCCGTGCCCGATCTCTACCGCCGCGCCGACGTGTTCGTCTCGCCGACCTACGCGGAAGGGTTCTCCAACACGATCCTTGAGGCGCTGGCGGCCGGCCTCGCCACGGTCTCCTGCCACGCGGTCGGCGTCTCGGACTGCTTGCGCGACGGCGAGAACGGATTGCTGGTCGATCCCGGCGATGTGCCGGCGCAGGCGGCCGCGTTGACCCGGATCATCACGGACGAGGGTCTGCGCCGCCGCATCGCGACGGCCGGGCTGGAGGAGTGCCGGCGGGTCTATTCCTGGCACGCGGTCGGGCGGCAGATCATGGACGTCTACGCCCGCGTGCGCCACGAAAGGCCGGCTGCCGATTTCGCGACGGACCTGCCCTACGATCCCAGCTGCCGGTTCCGCGCCGAGCCGCATCTGCTCTGAAGGCGCCTGATCCATAGATATCCGATTCGCGCCCTCATCCTGAGGCGCTTCCGCTGCGCTCCGGCACCTCGGGATGAGCGCGACGGTCGGACATCCCCCAGCCGATAGGCCCCGAACCGTGCCGACCGCCCTCGCCCTGTCACCCCATCTCGATGATGCCGCCTTTTCCTGCGGCGGCCTCCTGGCGAGCCTCGCCGCGGATGGCTGGCGCGTCGTGATGGCGACCCTGTTCACCGGCAGCGTCGCCGAGCCCAGCGGCTTCGCGCTGGCCTGCCAGCTCGACAAGGGGCTGCATGCCGGGATCGACTACATGGCGCTGCGCCGGGATGAGGACATCCGGGCCGCCGCCGAACTCGGTATCGCGCCGCCCGTCCACCTGCCGTTCCTGGAAGCGCCGCATCGGGGCTACGGCTCGGCGCCGGACCTGTTCTCCGACACCCGCCCCGACGACGGCATCGCGGCCGATCTCGCGCCGGCCATCGCGGAGCTGATTGGCGTCGAAAGCCCTGACCTCCTCCTCGCGCCGCAGGCGATCGGCGGCCATGTCGACCATGTTCAGATGGTCCGGGCGCTCCGGAGCCTCGATCCGGCGCAGCCGATCCTGTGGTGGCGCGACTTCCCGTACACGGTGCGCGACACCGTGCCGAACGCTCCGCTGGCCGAGCTGTTCACGGCGCTTGCCGAGCCGGCAATGCGTCTCGGTCCGGACGCCCAGGCCAGGAAGCGCACGGCCTGTGCGGCCTATGCCAGCCAGATCGGCTTCCAATTCGGCGGCGTGGCCGGCCTCGATGCGCGGCTCGCCCACGAGGAGGGCATCGAGCGCTTCCGTCTCTCCGGCCGGCTCGGCGCGGCGATCCCCGGCCTCGATGTCGGCTGAGCCGCAGGCGGCGAAATCCCTGGCCGACCCGGACGCGCTCGCGTCCCGCCGCGCGATGATGGGGGCAGAGCATATCGCGCCGATCCGGGCACTCGGCGAACGGATCTCTGCGGAGCGCGGCGCGCCGGTCCCGGTACCCGATCCCCTCGATGGCGGCGTCGGCGCGCGGATGCTGCTCCTCTTGGAGACGCCTGGGCCGGCCGTGCTGCGCACCGGATTCGTCACTCGCGACAGCGTGAACGGCACCGCCGCCAACCTGTTCCGCTTCCTGGCCGAAACCGGCATTGCCCGGGCCGACACGCTGATCTGGAACGCCGTCCCCTGGTTGATCCATCAGGCGGGCGCGCTCAACCGGGCGCCCCGCCGGACCGAAATCGCGGCCGCCGGGCCCTATCTCGCGCCCCTCCTCGACCTGCTGCCACGCCTCGCGGTGGCGGTGCTCGCCGGCCGCTTCGCCGGTGAGGCAGCACCGGCGCTCGCGGCGCTCCGTCCCGGCCTGCCGGTGATCCGGATCCCGCACCCGAGCCCGACCTATGTCTGCACCGCGCCGGAGGTGCCGGCCCGGATCCGGCGCGGCCTTGCAGAGGCGGCCGCGATCCTCGCCGACGCGGCCGGCTGAGGATAGAAGGCCGGTCACGGCCGGACCTTCCCTGGCCTTGGGCGCCTGTTCGGCCTACATGCGGGGCGACGGGCCGCGGTCCGGGAGATTCCGGCACGGGCTGACGGCCTTCGGCCGGGCCGCGCAGCCGGAAGGGCGGACGCCGAACGGCATGAATTTTCAGGGACAGCACCGGAAGCCGGCTGAACCGGCTGAGCCGGTCCAGCACGACGCGGCCGAGAGCGCGAAGCGGAAGGGCCGGCGCAACCGCTTCGCCTGGATCGGCACCGCCGCCAGCATCGTGCTGGTCGCCGTCTCCCTCGGCGTGCTGTGGAAGCTCGTCCAGAGCGTGAGCTGGGCGGAGGTCCGCTCGGCGATCGCGGCGGCCACGGCCGAGCAGCTCGGCCTCGCCTTCCTGTTCGTCGGCGTCAGCTACCTGTTCCTTACCGGCTACGACGCGCTGGCCCTGCGCCAGCTCAAGATCAAGGTGCCCTACCGGATCACCGCGCTCGCCTCGTTCACCAGCTACGCGGTGAGCTTCACCCTGGGCTTTCCGCTGCTCACCGCCGGCACGATCCGCTACTGGATCTACGCCCGGCAGGGCCTGTCCACCCCCAAGATCGCGGCGCTCACCGTCATCGCCGGCTTCACCTTCTGGCTCGGCATGGGCGTGGTGCTGGGCCTCAGCCTGATCATCGAGGCGGGCCAGCTCGCCGGGCTCGCCTTCACGTCGATCCGGATCAACCAGGGCGTCGGACTCGCGGCGCTCGCCCTGGTGCTCGGTTACCTCGCCTGGGTCTCGGCCAAGAAGCGCAGCATCACCGTGAAGCAGTGGCGCCTGGAACTGCCCGGGGCCTCGGTCTCGATCGGGCAGATGATCGTCGGGATCGGCGATGTCTGCGCGGCGGCGGCCGTGCTCTACGTCCTGCTGCC
Source organism: Methylobacterium sp. P1-11 (assembly GCF_008329595.1). Classification (NCBI taxonomy): domain Bacteria; kingdom Pseudomonadati; phylum Pseudomonadota; class Alphaproteobacteria; order Hyphomicrobiales; family Methylobacteriaceae; genus Methylobacterium; species Methylobacterium sp. P1-11. The sequence continues at coordinate 90,516 of NZ_NPKS01000005.1, read as the reverse complement.
GCAGGAGACGACGCTCGGCTTCACGACCTTCCTGGCGATCTACGTGCTCGCCGCCATGCTGGGCATCGCGTCGAACGCCCCGGGCGGCATCGGCGTGTTCGAGGCGACGGTGCTGCTCGCCCTGTCGAGCCTGCCGCGCAACGAGGTGCTGACCTCGCTGCTCCTGTTCCGGGGCTGCTACTACGTCGTACCCTTCGTCACCGCCCTGGCGATGCTCGGCCTCTACGAGATCGTGAAACGTGCGGGCGGCGCGCGCGATCCCGGCCCGCCGGAGGGGACGGCGGGGCCGTCCGGCCGGGCATGGCATGACGAGACCGAGCCCCGCTGATCCGCCGGACGCGCCTGCCATGTCCGCCCGCCTGCGCAGCTCTCCCGCCTGGACCGGCGCCGCGATCGTGGCAGGCCTACTGGGGCTCGCCACCGCCCTGGCCGGTCGGCTCGATCTGCCGCTGATCCTGATCGGGCTCGGCGCCGTCTGCCTGGGCGGCTGGCTCGGCGGGCGCGGCCGCGAGGCCCCGGTGCCGCGTCCGGCCGCCACCGCGCAACGCCATGGTGTCGCCGAGGCGTTGCTCGCCCACGTGCCGGATCCGGTGATCCTGGTGGACCGGCGGACCCTGGTTGTGGAGGCGAATCCCGCCGCCCGCGCGCTCCTGCCGGCCCTGCACCAGGCCCGGCCCCTGTCCTTCGCGCTCCGCGATCCGGAGGTCCTCGACGGGATTGAGGCGGTGCTCAGTTCCGGCCTCCCGCGCCGCGTCGCGCTGTCGACCCGGGTGCCGCTGGAGCGCACCTTCGACGTCCAGATCGGCGCCCTGCCGATGCCCGACGGCTCCGGCGTCAGCGCGCTGCTGTTCCTGCGCGACCTCACGGCGGCCCGGCGCCTGGAGGCGATGCGGGTCGATTTCGTCGCCAACGCGAGCCACGAGCTGCGCACGCCGCTCGCCACCCTGATCGGCTTCATCGAGACCCTGCAGGGGCCGGCCCGCGACGACGCGCAGGCCCGGGAGCGCTTCCTGGAGATCATGCGCGTCCAGGCCCTGCGCATGACACGGCTGATCGACGATCTGCTGTCGCTGTCGCGGATCGAGCTGCGCGAGCACGTCGCGCCCACGGCCGTGGTCGATCTCGGATCCCTCGCCCGCCAGATGGTCGATGCCCAGGGGCCGCCCGCCAAGGCGCGGGGCGCCACGATCCAGCTGGAGGAGGGGACCGGCCCCTACGCCGTCCCGGGCGACGCCGACGAACTCGCCCGGGTGATCGAGAACCTGATCGAGAACGCCGTGAAATACGGCGGGGGCCGGATCAGCGTCGGACTCGCCCGGGAGGATGATCCGCGGCTCGGGCGCCGGATCGTCCTGTCGGTGGCCGATGACGGGCCGGGCATCCCGCCCGAGCACATCCCGCGTCTGACCGAGCGCTTCTACCGGGTCGACGTCGCGTCGAGCCGGGCCCGCGGCGGCACCGGCCTGGGGCTCGCCATCGTCAAGCACAGCCTCAACCGCCACCGCGGACGCCTCGCCATCGAGAGCGCCCCGGGGGAGGGGACGACCGTGCGGGTCAGCCTGCCGGAATACGGCGCCGCGCCGCCGCAGCCCGCAGCCGATCAGGCCGGCCCGGCGTAGGGCCCGATCCCGAGCTCGCCTTCGACGCGCCCGACCCAGGCGCCGATCGCCGGGTGGCCCGCGAGGTCGAAGCCGCCCTCATGCGCCATGCGCGTGTAGGCGACGAGCGCCACGTCGGCGAGGGTCAGGGTCTCGCCCGCCATGAAGGCCGAGCGCGCGAGGGTGGCCTCCATCAGCCGCAGGGCATCGGCGCCGCGCTCGGCGAGCTTCGGGTCGAGATCCTCCGGCGCCCGCCTAAGGTAGTGGAGTTGGTAGCGGCGGACCGCGATGTAGGGCTCGTGGCTGTACTGCTCCCAGAACATCCACTGCAGCATGCGGGCGCGGGGCAGCGGCTCCGCGGGCACCAGCGCGGAGCCCTCCGCGAGGTAGAGGATGATCGCGTTCGATTCCGACAGCACGGCGCCGTCGGGCAGGACGACGACCGGCACCCGCCCGGCGGGGTTCAGGGTCAGGAACTCGGGCCTGCGCGTCCCGCCGCCCGGGACGTCCACATCGCGCCAAACCGCTGGGATGCCGAGATGGGCCGCGACCCACTTGACCTTGAGGCAGTTCCCGGAGCCCGGGTCGCCGTAGATCGTCAGCGGTTCGGTCATCCGGATCCTCGTCGCTCATGCGTGCGAGGACCTTGGCCGGGCACCGGCGATTCGACAACGGACCGCGCCTCACCGTGTGTCGGATCCATCCGGTCTGCCACCCGTGCCCTTGACCTTCCCATCATGGGAAGCCCCATCTCACCGGGCGTGGATGCTTCGAACCGGATCACCGCCATGTCGAAATCCGTCGCCCTGACCTTGCCCGTCGAGGGCATGTCCTGCGCCTCCTGCGTCGGCCGCGTCGAGCGCGCCCTCACGGCGCTGCCCGGTGCCCGGGACGTCGCGGTGAACCTCGCCACCAACCGCGCCAGCCTCGTCCTCGACGGGGACACGAGCCCGGGCGACGTCGCGGCGGCGCTGGCGGAGGCCGGCTACCCCGTCCCCGAGACGCAGAGCCTCCTCACCATCGAGGGCATGTCCTGCGCGAGCTGCGTGGGCCGCGTCGAGCGGGCGCTGGCCGCCGTGCCGGGGGTGACCGGGGCCAGCGTCAACCTCGCCGCGGGGCGGGCTACGATCCGCCATCCCGAGGGCGTGGTGTCGATGGACGCACTGGCGGCGGCCGTCGAATCGGCGGGCTACGAGGCCCGACCGGTCGAGGCCGGCCACGCGGTCGACCCGTCGGCCCGGCAGGCGGAAGAGGGCCGCGCCCTGCGCCGCGACCTGATCGTCGCCGCCCTGCTGTCGGCGCCTGTGGTCGTCCTCGACATGGGCGGCCACCTTCTGCCCGCGCTGCATGGGGGTCCGGTGGCGGCCCTGGTCCAGGCCGTGCTGGCCACCCTGGTCCTCGCCGGCCCGGGGCGGCGCTTCTTCCTGCGCGGCGTTCCGGGTCTGCTGCGCGGCCATCCCGACATGAACGCCCTGGTCGCCCTCGGAGCCGGCGCCGCCTACCTGTACTCGCTGGTCTCGACCCTGGCGCCCGATCTCCTGCCGGCGGGGGCGGCACACCTCTATTTCGAGGCGAGCGTCCTGATCGTCACGCTGATCCTCCTCGGCCGGACCCTGGAAGCCCGCGCCAAGGGGCGCACCGGGCAGGCGATCGCCCGCCTGATGGACCTGACGCCGAAGACGGCCCGGGTCGTCCGCGGCGGCGCCGAAGCCGAGGTCCCCCTCGACGCCCTGCGCATCGGCGATGTCGTCCGGGTGCGGCCGGGGGAGCGGGTGGCGGCCGATGGGGCCGTGGTCTCCGGCACCAGCCACGTCGACGAGAGCATGGTCACGGGCGAGCCGGCTCCGGTGCGCAAGGGGCCGGGCGATTCCGTGGTCGGCGGGACGCTCAACGGCCGCGGCAGCCTCGATCTGCGGGTCGAGGCCGTGGGCGGCGCCACCGTGGTGGCGCAGATCGCCGCCATGGTGGAGCGCGCCCAGGGCGGTAAGCTGCCGATTCAGGCGCTGGTCGACCGCATCACCGGATGGTTCGTGCCGGTGGTGATCGGGATCGCCGCGGCGACCTTCCTGGCCTGGCTGATCCTGGCGCCGGCCCCGGCGCTGGGTCCGGCCCTGGTGAATGCCGTGGCGGTGCTGATCATCGCCTGCCCCTGCGCCATGGGGCTGGCGACGCCCACCGCCATCATGGTCGGTACCGGGCGCGCGGCGGCGCGCGGCGTGCTGTTCCGCGACGGCGCGGCGCTGCAGGGCCTGCGCGACGTGCGGGTCGTGGCCCTCGACAAGACCGGCACCCTGACCGAGGGGCGCCCCCGGCTGACCGAGATCGTCCCGGCCGCCAATGTCACGGAGGACGAGGCGCTGGCCCTCGCCGCCGCGCTGGAGACCCGCTCCGAGCACCCGCTGGCCGGCGCCGTCGTGGCGGCCGCCCGCGACCGCGGCCTCGCCGCGGCCGAGCCCGACAGCTTCGAGGCGGTGGCGGGCTTCGGCGTCGCCGGCCGGGTCGCGGGTCGGACCGTTGCACTCGGCGCGCCGCGCTACCTGGAACGACTCGGCGTCGCCCTGGATCCGGATCTCGCTGCCCGCGCCGAGGCGTTGGCGAGTGCGGGGCGGAGCCCGATCCACCTCGTGCTCGACGGCCGCCACGCCGCGATCCTCGCGGTGGCCGATCCCGTGAAGGCGGGCGCCCGCGCGGCGGTGGCGGCCCTGAAGGCGCAGGGTCTCGCGGTGGCGATGGTCACGGGCGACGATCCCGTCACTGCGGCGGGCGTGGCGCGGAGCCTCGGCATCGACGCGGTGGCCGCCGGGGTTCTGCCCGGCGGGAAGATCGAGGCCGTCCAGCGGTTCCGGGCCGCGCACGGGCCGGTGGCCTTCGTAGGCGACGGCATCAACGACGCGCCGGCCCTGGCCGAGGCCGATGTCGGGCTGGCGATCGGGACCGGCACCGACATCGCCGTCGAGAGCGCCGACGTTGTGCTGATGTCGGGCGATCTGGAAGCTCTGGTGGAGGCCCTGGCCCTGTCGCGGGCGGTGATGGCCAATATCCGCCAGAACCTGTTCTGGGCCTTCGCCTACAACGCCGCCCTGATCCCGGTGGCGGCCGGCGTGCTGGTGCCGTTCGGCGGCCCGGCCCTCTCGCCGATCCTGGCCGCAGGCGCCATGGCGTTCTCGAGCGTGTTCGTCCTCGGCAACGCCCTGCGGCTGCGCCGGGCCGGCGGGCGTCCCGCGTCGGCCGAGGCGCCGACGCTCGCCGTGCGGTCGGCATGAGCGCGGCGAGCCTGACGATCGGCGAGGCGGCGCGCCGCACCGGCGTCTCGGCCAAGATGATCCGCTGGTACGAGGCGACCGGCCTGCTGCCGCCGGCCGTCCGGTCCGAGGCCGGCTACCGCCACTACGGCGAGGCGGACCTGCACACTTTGCGCTTCATCCGCCGCGCCCGCGACCTCGGCTTCAGCGTGAACGCGATCGCGGATCTCCTGGCGCTCTGGCGCGACCGCGCCCGGCCGAGCGCCGGGGTCAAGGCCATCGCGCAGGAGCAGATCGCGAATCTGCGCCGCCGCATCGCCGAGATGGAGGGGATGGCCCGGACGCTGGAGCATCTGGCGGAGGCCTGCTGCGGCGACGCGCGGCCGGACTGCCCGATCCTGGACGACCTCGCCGCGGGCGACCATCCTCCCGCACCGCAGCGGCGCGCGCGCGGGATGACGGGGCGGGGGGCGGGGTGAGTGGAGCGGACGCGGATCTCCGGGGCAAGCTCGTCGGCAACGAGCGCGCGAAGCTCACCGCCACCTATATCAACGGTCTCGCGATCGCGGTCTTCGCTGTCGGCGGTTTCGCCCCCTTCATCGCGGCACTGGGCGTGGCCACCGAGCAGCACGGCTTTCTCGCCGGCGCGCTGCTGCTGCTCGGTGTTTGCTCGTTGACGAGCGGCGCCCTACATTGGGTAGCCCGATCCCGCCTCGGGAGCTTGGATCCATGACGACGCTTCAGTTCGCGAGCCTCCTCGCCGTTCCGCTCGCCGGCCTCGCCCTCGGCCTCGGCATGCTCTGGCTGACCGGCAAGGCGCACTGAGCCGCCGGGATCTGCGGGCTGTCCGGTCGGACTTACGGGTGCGCCGCGTGTGCCGAGCGCGGCCGTTGACGACGGCTCTGGCCCCGGCTTTGCTGGTCCGGCCCACCCCAAAGGCCACGAAAGCCCCGACCCGATGCCCGTCCTCGAACGGATCCGCGCCTTCACCGACACGATGACGGCGTGGCGGCACGACCTGCACGCCCATCCCGAGCTGCTCTACGACGTCGACCGCACCGCCGGCTTCGTGGCCGAGACGCTCCGGTCCTTCGGCTGCGACGAGGTGGTCACCGGCATCGGCCGCACCGGGGTGGTCGGCGTGATTCGCGGCAAGGGCCGCGCCTCCAACCGCGCCATCGGCCTGCGCGCCGACATGGATGCCCTGCCGATCCAGGAGGTGCGCGATCTGCCCTACCGGTCGACCGTGTCGGGCAAGATGCACGCCTGCGGCCATGACGGGCACACCACCATGCTCCTCGGTGCCGCCAAGTACCTCGCCGAGACCCGGGATTTCGACGGGGCGGCCGTGCTGATCTTCCAGCCCGCCGAGGAGGGCGGCGGCGGCGGCGAAGCCATGGTCGAGGACGGCCTGATGGAGCGGTTCGGGGTCGAGTCGGTCTACGGGATGCACAACATCCCCGGGATGGCGGTCGGCACCTTCGCGATCCGGCCAGGGCCGATCATGGCCTCGACCGACCGCTTCACGGTGACCATCGAGGGCCGGGGCGGACACGCGGCCCTGCCGCAGAACGCCATCGACAGCGTGCTGGTGGCCAGCCACGTGATCATCGCCCTGCAGAGCATCGTGTCGCGCAACCTCGACCCGGTGCAGTCGGCGGTCGTCTCGGTCTGCGCGCTGGAGGCCGGCGAAGCCTTCAACGTCCTGCCGCAGACCGTCACCATGCGGGGCACGATGCGCACGCTGTCTCAGGCCGTGCGGAGCCAGATCAAGGAGCGGATCGAAACTCTCGTGGCCGAGATCGCCGGCGGATTCGGCGCGCAGGGCCGCGTCGAGTACGGGTCGAGCTATCCGGTCACCGAGAACCATCCAGCCGAGACCGACTTCATGGCCGGCGTCGCCGAGGCGCTGGTCGGTGGTGAGAACGTCGACCGGGCGGTGGCGCCGATGATGACCGCGGAGGACTTTTCCTACATGCTCGGCCGCCGCCCCGGCGCCTACATGTTCATCGGCAACGGCGACAGTGCCTCGCTCCACCACCCGCATTACGACTTCAACGACGCGGCCGCGCCGTACGGGGCCTCCCTGTGGGCGCGCCTGATCGAGACCGGACTGCCGCACACGGCCTGAGCGCGCCGCCCTCCGGAGCCTCGCCGCGGCCGTCCCGGTCTGGCCTCCGGGCTGCGGCCCTCTCCTTCGGCGGCCCGGCCGGGCGGCGGTCTCGTGGCGGGGGCCGTTCGTGCTGCCGGGGCCCCGCATCCTGTGGATCTTCGCCGGCGCACCGCTGATCGGCCGCCCTGCTGCTGATCCTGGCGGCGATCCGCGTGGTCCTGCGGTCCGGCCTCGGGACTTTCCGGACCCTGGCGCTGTGCGCCGGGGCCGGAATTCTGCTGCGGCAGGCGAGCTGGGCTTGATCAGCCGCCGTAGCGGGCCTTGAGTAGCGCATAGGTCAGCCGCGCGGTCTGGACCTCGCCGCCCTCCGGCCGGCCGGGCTTAGTGGAGGGGTTCCAGCCGTAGAGGTCGAAATGGCCATGCGCCTTCGTGTTCGGTGCGAAGCGGCGCAGGAACAGGGCCGCGGTGATCGCGCCCGCGAACGGCCCGCCCGAGACGTTGTTGAGGTCGGCGATCTTGGAATCGAGGAGGCTCGCGTAGGGCGCGTGCAGCGGCATGCGCCAGACCGGATCGATCGCCGTCCGGCCGGCCCGCGCCACCGCTTCGGCCAGCACGTCGTCCTCGGTGAAGAAGGCCGGCAGGTCCGGCCCGAGGGCCACCCGCGCCGCGCCGGTCAGCGTCGAGAAATCGAGGATCAGGTCGGGGGATTCCGCGTCCGCGCGGGCGAGCGCGTCGGCCAGGATCAGGCGGCCCTCCGCGTCGGTGTTGCCGATCTCGACGCTGAGTCCGGCCCGGCTCGGCAGCACGTCGCCGGGGCGGAAGGCGTTGCCGGCGACCGCGTTCTCCACGGCCGGGATCAGCAGGCGCAGGCGCAGCCGGAGCCCGGCGCCCATGACCATGGCGGCGGCGGCGAGCGCCGCGGCGGCGCCGCCCATGTCCTTCTTCATCAGCAGCATCCCGGCCGACGGCTTGATGTCGAGGCCGCCGGTGTCGAACGCGACGCCCTTGCCGACCAGGGTCACGCGCGGCGCGTCCGCCGGTCCCCAGCTCAGGTCGATCAGCCGCGGCGCCCGGGGCGAGGCGACGCCCACCGCGTGGATCAGGGGGTACTCCGTGGCGAGCGCCTCGCCCTGCGTGACGGTGACGGCGGCGCCGTGACGGTCGCCGAGCGCCCGGACAGCCGCCTCGATCTCGGCAGGTCCGAGATCGTTGGCCGGCGTGTTAACGAGATCGCGGCCCATCGCCACCGCGGCGGCGATCCGCTCCACCTCGTCCGCGTCGATGCCGGTGGGCGCCGCGAGCCGGGCCTTGGTTCCGCCGCCGGACCGATAGCGGCCGAAGCGGTAGCTGCCCATCAGCCAGGCGAGCGCCGCCTCGGCGGGCTCGGGGGCGTTGTCCAGGCGGAAGACGCCCTCCGGCAGCAGGCCCGGCAGCTTGCCGACGAGCAGCCGGTCGTAGGCCGCGGCCTCCGGGTCGCCGAGGCCGAACAGCACCCGCGCGAGACTGCCGTCCGGGCCGGGCAGGAGCGCGAGGCTGCCCGCCTTCGGTTTGAAACCGGTGACCCGGGCGAAGCTGCGCTGGGTCGGCTCCAGGCTCGATTCGACCTCGGCCCAGCCGCCACTCGTGACCAGGGTCACCGGTACGGCCTGCGTCCCGCCGGGCAGGAGCCCGAGGGTCGTCGCCGGAATCTCGCCCTGGATCATGTGCCTCTCGCGTGCCGCCCGCACCGGCGGCTTAACCGCTGGTTAGGGTTAACGCTCTATCACCGGCCGGCCGGGGGCGGGAAGCACGTGCCAGCGCGTCCGGGCCAGATGCCGGCGGAGCGTACCATGATGACGGCCCTGATCCGGGTCACACGATCCCCGGCCAAAGCCGGACGCCGCGCCGCCCTGGTGGCCGCCGTCGTCGCGCTGGGGCTTGCCGGCTGCAACACCCGCTCCCCGGAGACGACCGGCTCGCTCGGCGGCGCCACTGCTGCCGCCGCGACGCCTTCGCGGCAGGACATCGACCGGCTGGCCGAGCGCTTCAACGCCGACCCCACCGACGGCCGCACGGCGATGGCCTATGCGCGCGCCCTGCGGGTCACCGATCAGATCAGCCAGGCCTCGGCGGTGCTGCAGCAGGCGGCCCTGCGCAACCCGCGCGACCGGGCCCTGCTCGGCGCCTACGGCAAGTCACTGGTCGAGGCAGGCCGGTTCCGTGAGGCGATCGACGTGCTCGCCAACGCCCATACGCCGGCCAATCCCGATTGGCGCATCCTCTCGGCGCAGGGCTCGGCCTCCGCCCAGCTCGGCGAGCAGGCCCGCGCGCAGAGCTTCTACGAGGCCGCCCTCAAGATCCGGCCGAACGAGCCCTCGCTCCTGTCCAACCTCGGCCTGTCCTACGCGCTGTCGCGCAACCTCGATCTCGCCGAGCAGACCCTGCGGCTCGCCGCCGACCAGCCCGGTGCCGACGCGCGGGTGCGGGCCAACCTCGCCCTGGTTCTCGGCCTCAAGGGCCGCTTCGCCGATGCCGAGTCCGTCCTGCGCCGGGACATGAGCCCCACGGAAGCCGCCGCCAACGTCGCCGCGCTGCGCAGGCTCGCGGCACAGCCGGACCGCTTCAAGACGCTGTCCGGCGCGGGGGCGCCGGGGCAGGGGTGACGTCACGGCTCACCGGTCCGGTGCTTCGGGGCTGAGCCGCGCCGGGAGCGGGGACGGCCGGCGACCCCGTCAGTCCGGGACGCCGCAGGCGAGCCCGGAATCCATCAACACCAACGGCGCCCGCCCTTGATGCGTCGGCGGGTCTCGATCCCGGGTTCCGCTGCGCGGCCCCGGGATGACGATGCACCGTGACGCTCGCACCCGCAGGCACGCCGACCGCCGTCGCGCATCCGCAGCCGCGACTCCGACAGGAAAACGCACCTGTCATCGCGAGCCGGTAGCGGCCAGATTCGAAAAGTTCTATATCCCTCCCTGGCTGCGCCGCGCGGCATCACGGGCGTCCAAATCGCCCCCGCGCATCGTCTCCTGCCCGGGCACTCCCGGGGCGGCGCGCGCCCGTCGGGCGCTACACAGGCCGAACACAGATCTCGTAGCGCAGGTCTTGCCTGCGCGTGTTCGACAACCCGCAGCGAGGATAGAACCAGCCGTGCCCTCACTCGACAGCTTCAAGGCCCGCCAGACGCTCGAAGCCGGCGGCAAAACCTACACCTACTATTCCATCCCCGCGGCCGAGAAGAACGGCCTCGCCTCGGCAGCCGCGCTGCCCTTCTCCATGAAGGTGATCCTGGAGAACCTGCTGCGCTACGAGGACGACCGCTCGGTCAAGAAGGCCGACATCGCGGCCGCCGTCGGCTGGCTCGACCAGAAGGGCAAGGCCGAGGTCGAGATCGCGTTCCGCCCGTCGCGCGTGCTGATGCAGGACTTCACCGGCGTCCCGGCCGTGGTCGACCTCGCCGCCATGCGCGACGCCATGGTGGCGCTGGGCGGCGACCCGCAGAAGATCAATCCGCTGGTGCCTGTGGATCTCGTCATCGACCACTCGGTGATCGTCGACGAGTTCGGCACCCCGAAGGCGCTGGCCGACAACGTCGCCCTGGAATACGAGCGCAACGGCGAGCGCTACACCTTCCTGAAGTGGGGCCAGTCGGCCTTCGACAACTTCTCGGTGGTGCCCCCGGGCACCGGCATCTGCCACCAGGTGAATCTGGAATACCTCGCCCAGACCGTCTGGACGAAGTCCGAGAACGGCTCCGACGTCGCCTATCCCGACTCGCTCGTCGGTACCGATTCGCACACCACCATGGTCAACGGCATGGCCGTGCTGGGCTGGGGCGTCGGCGGCATTGAGGCCGAGGCGGCGATGCTCGGCCAGCCGCTGTCGATGCTGATCCCCGAGGTCGTGGGCTTCAGGCTGTCGGGCAAGCTGCCCGAGGGCACCACCGCCACCGACCTCGTGCTCACCGTCACCCAGATGCTGCGCAAGAAGGGCGTGGTCGGCAAGTTCGTGGAGTTCTACGGCCCCGGCCTCGACGACATGGCGGTCGCCGACCGGGCCACGATCTCCAACATGGCCCCCGAGTACGGCGCGACCTGCGGCTTCTTCCCGGTCGACCAGAAGACCATCGACTTCCTGAAGGTCACCGGCCGCTCCGATGACCGGATCGCCCTGGTCGAGGCCTACGCGAAGGCGCAGGGCATGTGGCGCGACGCCAGCACGCCCGACCCGGTCTTCACCGACACGCTGGAACTCGACATGGGCGAGGTCCGGCCGTCGCTGGCCGGTCCGAAGCGCCCGCAGGACCGGGTGCTCCTCGACGGCGCCAAGCCGGGCTTCGCCGCCTCGATGGAGACCGAGTTCAAGAAGGCCGCCGACCTCGCGCGCCGCTACCCGGTCGAGGGCACCAACTTCGACCTCGGGCATGGCGACGTGGTGATCGCCGCGATCACGAGCTGCACCAACACGTCGAACCCGTCGGTCATGATCGGCGCAGGGCTCCTTGCCCGCAACGCCGTCGCCAGGGGCTTGCGCTCCAAGCCGTGGGTGAAGACCTCGCTCGCGCCGGGATCGCAAGTGGTCGGCGAATATCTCGAAAAATCCGGCCTGCAGGAGCCGCTGGATGCGCTCGGCTTCAACCTCGTGGGCTTCGGCTGCACCACTTGCATCGGCAATTCCGGCCCGCTGCCGGAGGCGATCTCCAAGTCGATCAACGACAACGACATCGTCGCCGCGGCCGTACTCTCGGGAAACCGCAACTTCGAGGGCCGCGTGAACCCCGACGTGCGGGCGAACTACCTCGCCTCGCCGCCGCTCGTGGTCGCCTACGCGCTCGCCGGCTCGCTCCAGATCGACATCACTACGGAGCCGCTGGGCCAGGGGTCGGACGGCAAGCCCGTCTACCTCAAGGACATCTGGCCGTCCTCGGCCGAGGTCCAGCAGTTCATCGAGGAGAACATCACCTCGGCCCTGTTCAAGTCCCGCTACGCGGACGTGTTCGGCGGCGACCAGAACTGGAAGGACGTCGAGGTCACCGAGGCCGAGACCTTCGCGTGGAACCCGGGCTCCACCTACGTGCAGAACCCGCCCTACTTCGTCGGCATGGAGAAGACCCCCAAGCCGGTCGAGGACATCGAGGGCGCGCGCATCCTCGGCCTGTTCCTCGACTCGATCACCACCGACCACATCTCGCCGGCGGGCAACATCCGCGCGGCCTCGCCGGCCGGTGAGTACCTGCAGTCGCACCAGGTGCGTGTGCAGGACTTCAACCAGTACGGTACGCGGCGCGGCAACCACGAGGTGATGATGCGGGGCACCTTCGCCAATATCCGCATCAAGAATCAGATGGTGAAGGACGCCTCCGGCGGCGTGGTCGAGGGCGGGTGGACGCATTTCCAGCCGTCCGGCGAGAAGATGTTCATCTACGACGCGGCGATGAAATATGCCGAACAGGGCACGCCGCTGGTGATCTTCGCCGGCAAGGAATACGGCACCGGCTCGTCGCGCGATTGGGCGGCGAAGGGCACGAAGCTGCTCGGCGTCCGCGCCGTGGTGGCCGAGAGCTTCGAGCGCATCCACCGTTCGAACCTCGTCGGCATGGGCGTGGTGCCGCTGGTCTTCCAGGGCGAAACGAGCTGGCAGTCGCTGGGCCTGAAGGGTGACGAGACCGTCACGATCAAGGGTCTCGCGGGCGAGCTGAAGCCGCGCCAGACGTTGACCGCGGAGATCAAGTCCGCCGACGGCTCGGTGAAGCAGGTCCCGCTGACCTGCCGGATCGATACGCTCGACGAGCTGGAATACTTCCGCAACGGCGGCATCCTGCCCTACGTGCTGCGCTCGCTCGCGGCCTGACCGGATCGGTTCGTCTCGCGAAGGAGATCGCAACCACGCCGTGATCCCGGGGCCGCGTAGCGGAGCCCGGGATCCAGGCCAGCCGACGCGTCGAGGGCTGGCACCGTCGGCGTTGACGGATTCCGGGCTCGCCTGCGGCGTCCCGGAACGGCGGCGGGGAAAATTGGTGCGGGGGTAGCCCGGACATCACGAGGCGGCGCCCAGCGGGCGCCGCCTCCTTTGTATCCTGGATCACGGCATTTCGCTTGCGCGCAACCTTGTTTTGCGCGCGGGTCGCCCCATAACCCGGCTCCTGAAGCCAGGATGGGATCCCGATGAAGCACCTCAGCAAGACCCTCGCCGCCGCCAGCCTGACAGCCCTGCTGTCGAGCGCGGCCCTCGCCGCGCAGGTCGAGCGCGTCCGCGGCACCATCGACAAGGCCGAGGGCGGCACGCTCACGATCAAGACCGACGACGGCAAGACCGAGACGGTGGATGTCGGCGGCGCCAAGTTCGCCTGGGTGGTGCCGTCGAGCCTCGACGCGATCAAGGACGGCGTCTTCATCGGCACCGCCACCAAGGGCGAGAGCCCGATGACCGCGCTGGAGGTCGTGCTCTTCCCCGAATCGATGCGCGGTACCGGCGAGGGCCATTACGGCTGGGACTCGATCACCGACCGCACGGCGGGCGCCGGCGCCAAGGTGAAGAGCGCCATGACCAACGGCACGGTGAAGGCCGAAGCGTCGAACGCCCCGAAGGTGAAGAGCGCGATGACCAACGGCACCGTGAAGGCCGACAAGGCGGCCGCCGGCGGCGAGCGCACCCTGACGGTGAGCTACGGGACGGAGGGATCCAAGGAGATCGTGGTGCCGTCCTCGGCGCCGATCGTCGCCTTCGAACCCGCCGACAAGGCGATCCTGACGCCCGGCTCCAAGGTCTTCGCCGTAGTCGCCAAGGATGGTGCCAAAGCGGACGGCAAGCTCGTTGCTGTCGGCAAGGACGGCCTGACTCCGCCGATGTGAGACCAGCTGCCGGGCAGGGGGCCGGCTTGCCCGGCGCCCTGCATCCGCGTCGCGGAAACCGCTCAGCCTTTCAGGATGACGCGGCGGATCCGTTCGCGGATCGCACCGGACGGCCGCGGCACGCAGAATATGCATACAGCCGGCGTCGGACCGGATTAAAATCGTGATCTCAGCGTATCGCGCGCTGGCACCCTGCACACAAATCGCGCATCTTCCGCCGCCGAGCGGCCCGCGAACGAGGCTGCCGCGGAGGAGTCCATCATGGGTGCTGGAGTGGCGGGCGCGATCGCGCCTGAGCGGACACCGGGTCTGTTGTCACGCGAACGGATCGTCGCGAAGCCAGGCTTCAACCGCTGGCTGGTGCCGCCGGCGGCTTTGGCGATCCATCTTTGCATCGGGATGGCCTACGGCCTGTCGGTGTTCTGGCTGCCGCTGACCCGGGCGCTCTCCGTGGGCAAGCCGGCTCCCGCCGCCTGTCCCGACATGGGCGTGATGACGGCCCTGTTCACCACTACCTGCGATTGGCGTGTCAGCGACCTCGTCACGGTATTCTCGATCGGCATCGTCGTGCTCGGCCTGTCAGCCGCCTTGTTCGGAGGCTGGCTGGAGCGCGCAGGCCCGCGCAAGGCCGGCATCGTGGCCGCCCTGTGCTGGGGGGGCGGCTTTCTGATCGGCGCCTTCGGCGTCTACATTCACCAGCTCTGGCTGGTCTGGCTCGGCATGGGCCTGATCGGCGGCGTCGGGCTCGGCCTCGGCTACATCTCGCCGGTCTCGACGCTGATCAAGTGGTTCCCGGATCGCCGCGGCATGGCCACCGGCATGGCGATCATGGGCTTCGGCGGCGGCGCGATGATCGGCTCGCCGCTGGCCGACGGCATGATCAAATCCTTCCGGGGGCCCGATTCCGTCGGCGTCTGGCAGACGCTCGCCGTGATGGGCGTCGGCTACCTGATCTTCATGCTGGGCGGCGCCTTCGGATATCGCGTGCCGCCGGCGGGCTGGCGCCCGGACGGCTGGACGACCCCGAGCGCCAAGAGCGCCATGATCGCCTCGGGGCACGTCCACCTGCGCGACGCGCACAAGACCTTCCAGTTCTGGATGATCTGGCTCGTCCTGTTCCTCAACGTGTCCGCCGGCATCGGCGTGCTGGCCCTGGCCTCGCCGATGCTCCAGGAGATCTTCGGCGGCGAGCTGATCGGTCTGCCGGGCACCGGCTTCTCCGCCTTGGATGCCGGCCAGAAGGCGCAGGTCGCGGCCATCGCGGCCGGCTTCGTCGGCCTCCTCTCCCTGTTCAACATCCTGGGTCGGTTCTTCTGGGCCTCCATGTCGGACCGGATCGGGCGGAAGGGCACCTACGCGATCTTCTTCGCCCTGGGCGGCCTGCTCTACGCGGCGGCGCCCTGGGCCGCCGGCATCGGCTCGCAGGCTTTGTTCGTCGCCATCTTCTGCGTGATCCTGTCGATGTATGGCGGCGGCTTCGCGACGGTGCCGGCCTACCTCGCCGACGTGTTCGGCACGCAGTTCGTGGGTGCGATCCACGGGCGGTTGCTGACCGCGTGGTCGATGGCCGGCATCGTCGGGCCCTTCGTCATCACCAAGATCCGCGAGGCGCAGGTCGCCGCCGGCGTGCAGGGGGCCGATCTCTACGGCCGGACCATGTACGTGCTCGCGAGCTTCCTGGCGGTCGGGTTCCTCTGCAACCTGCTGGTGCGGCCGCTGGCGCAAAGCTGGTTCATGTCCGATTCCGAGCGGGCCTCCCTGGACGTCCGCTCGGGTGCCACGGCCTCCGGCCCGTCCGGCTCTTTCGGCATCGGCCGCGGCGGCTTCAGCCTCGGCGCCGCCCTGGCCTGGGCGGTGGTCGGCATCCCGATCGTCTGGGGTATCGGCATCACCCTGTCGAAGGCGTTCATCCTGTTCCGCTGAGCGGGCGCGCTCGGTTGTGGCGGGCACGGCGGGTCGCTAGGTTCCGGGCGCCTCGCCCTGCCGGGATGCCTTCGTCGTGATCGACAAGCTGGACTTCCTGCTCGCGCTCGCCCGCGAGCAGCATTTCGGGCACGCCGCCGAAGCCTGCGGCGTGACCCAGCAGACCCTCTCGGCCGGCGTGAAGCAGCTGGAGAACCGCTTCGGCGTGCAGCTCGTGCTGCGCGGCTCCCGCTTCCAGGGCTTCACCCCCGAGGGCGAGCGGGTCCTCGAATGGGCGCGGCGCATCGTGGCCGATGCTCGAGCCATGCACGAGGAGGTCACTGGCCTGCGCCGGGGCCTGACCGGCCACCTGCGCATCGCCGCCATCCCCACGGCGCTGCCGATGATCGTGAACCTCACGACGCCCTACCGCGAGCGGCACCCGGACGTGCGGCTCACGGTCGAATCCGCTACCTCAGCCGACATCTTCTCGCTGATCGAGAATTTGGAGGCGGATGCCGGCCTGACCTACCTCGACAACGAGCCCCTCGGACGGGTGATCTCCGTACCGCTCTACCGGGAGCGCTACCGCCTCGTGACGGCAATCGGCGGCCCCTTCGATCATCGGGAAAGCGTCACCTGGGCCGAGACGGGCAGTCTGCCGCTCTGCCTGCTGACGCCGAACATGCAGAATCGGCGGATCATCGACCAGCAGATCCGGGAAGCCGGTGCGGACCCTGCCGCGACCCTCGAGTCCAACTCGATGATCGTGCTGCTGACCCATGTGCGCACCCTGCGCTGGGCCTCGATCATGCCCGAGATCCTGGTCGATGCGCTGGGCTCCATGGAGGGCGTGCGCACCATCCCGATCACCGCGCCGGACTTGGAGCACACGATCGGCCTCGTCGCTCCAAGACGGGAGCCGTCCACCCCGATGGTGACCGCCCTCGTGGCCATCGCGCGGTCGCTGGCGCGCACGCTCGATCCGGACCTCGCGGCATCGACGCCCATCTGACGGGCGCGACCGGAATGTCTCCGTTCGCAAAGACAGTGACGGCCCATGAAAAAGCCGCCCCGTCTCCGGAGCGGCTTCACAGGTTGGCAATTGAGCCGCGATGCGGCCCGCCCGCCTTACTTGATCTTGGTTTCCTTGAACTCGACGTGCTTGCGCGCGACCGGGTCGTACTTGCGCATCGTCAGCTTCTCGGTCTGCGTGCGGGAGTTCTTCTTGGTGACGTAGAAGTAGCCCGTGTCGGCGGTGGAGACGAGCTTGATCTTGACGGTGACTGCCTTGGCCATGGCGCGGCGCTCCTGCAGGGTGCGGCATTCCGCGTGAGCGAAACGCAAATGGCCGGGAGAACCCGGCCGAATACGGGCGGGTGAATGCCCGATCGGGCCCGGCAGGTCAAGAGCGCGGGACCGATCGCTCCATCGCGGCGAGCCATCCGACGAAGGCCAGGAACAGGGCGAGCAGCGCCAGGGCGAAGCCGTGCGGCGGCGCGAGGTCGAGCCCGCCGCCGATCAGCGGCGGCCCCAGCATCAGCCCGACATTGTAGAGCACCACAAAGGCCGCGTTGGCGCCCGCGAGATCATTCGGCGGCGTGCGGTCGCCCAGCATTGCGAGGCCGACCGTATAGAGTGTGCCGGTGATGCCGCCCCAGATGAGGAGGAGCAGGCCGAACGCCATCGGGGTGCCGGCCGCGAGCGGGATCAGGGCCGAGCCCGCAGCGCCCGCGAGCCCTGCGCCAAGCAGCACCACGAACCGGTCGAGGCGGTCGGCGAGCCAGCCGAACGGGATCTGGAACAGCACGTTGCCCAGCGCGATTAGGCTGACGAGGCCGGCCGCGCCCTGCGCGTCGTAGCCGAGGCGCAGGCCGTAGAGGGGCAGGATGGCGAAGATGCCGGTCTCCACCGCCCCGTAGGCCAGGGCCGCCGCCAGTGCGCCGGGGGCGAGCCGGACGTAGCCGAGTATGCCGCGGCCAGAGCCCGTCTCGATGGTCGGCGACAGCCCGCGGGCCAGCATGATCGGCAAGCCGCCGGCCAGCATCAGGACCGCCCCCGTCGCGTAGGGCGCCGGCCCCTCGGTCCCGACCAGCGCCAGCAGAAGCGGCCCGACCGCGAAACCCGCCGCCAGGACGGTGGCATAGATGCCCATCACCAGACCGCGCCGTTCGGGCGGAGCGGCGGCGTTGATCCAGTACTCGGACAGGACGAACAGCGCCCCGAGCGTCATCGAGAAGACGAAGCGCAGGGGAAACCACAGGGCGATGCCCGGCAGGAGCGGGAACAGCGCGAGGCTGATTGCGCCGACGAGGATCGCCAAGCCGAGCAGCGGGGCGACGCCGATCCGCGCCGCGAGCCGCGGCACGAACGGTACCGTGCAGATGCTGGCGATGCCTGCCACCGCGGTGTTGACACCGATCAGCGTGCTCGACGCGCCGCGTCGCTCCAGCTCTATCGACAGAAGCGGGATCGACAGGCTCAGCCCGATGCCGACCACGGTGACGCAGGTCACGGCCGCCGCGATGGCTGCCACATCCTCTGCGCTGATTCCGTTCGGCGCGTCCTGTCCCAGCTTCTCCTTGTGGCTCACAAGGCCACCCGCTCGCGGCGTCCGTAGCGTTCGTAGTGGAAGGGGATCATCCGGTGCGGGGCGAAGCCAGCGGCGATCTGCGCCTCCAGGTCGTCCAGGATGGCGCGGGTTATGTATGGCAGGTCGAGCTTGCGCGCGGCGTCGAGCCGGACCCAGGCCAGTTCGGTGAACTCGGCGTCGGCGGCGATGCGCCCCGGCTCCTCGGCCGCCACCATCCGGCGGTCGATGGCGAAGAAGCGCGTATCGAAGCGGCGCACGCGCTTGGGCGGCGTGATCGCCCGGGCGACGAGGTGCAGCGCCTCGAGATCCGGCAGCACACCGTGCCGGGCGAAGCCCTCCCATCCCGCCGGGACGCCCTCGGGGGCGCCGTGCTCGCTCGTACCGAGGAGCAAGCCGGTCTCCTCGTAGGTTTCGCGGATCGCGGCGAGCGCCAGCGCCCGGCCGAGATGGTGCGGCGGCCGGGTGACCTGCCGCGTCAGCGCCGCCTCCGCGTAGTCGGGAAGAGCCCCGGCCACCGGCATGTGGCGGTCGCCGAGTTCGATCCGGCCACCCGGGAAGACGAACTTGCCCGGCATGAAGGCGAGGTTCGGGTTGCGCCGGCCCATCAGGACCTTCGGGCCGCCACGCCCGCGCCGGTCGATCACGATCAGGGTCGCGGCATCCCGCGGCCGCAGACGCGCCGTCGCGGACTTGCGTTCAGGAGCTGTGGCGATCTGGGGCTCCTGCTGCGGCAGCGGCAAGGCGTGTCTCCTCCGGTCCCGGGGCGGGGCGGCTCCGCGGTAGCGTGGCGAAGCCGTGCATGCCAAGCGCGTATTGCAGCCCGACGACAGCGCCCTTCACGGGCTGGAGCAGAACCAGTGCGAACAGGAGCGTGAAGACCGGCCAGACGCCCATCTCGACCCAGAGGGGAACCTCGTAGGCGCTCTCGGTCTCCAGGATCAAATAACCGACGATGTGGGCAACGATGAAGATCACCACGTAGGGCGGCAGATCGTCGGCGCGGTGGTGGTGCAGCTCCAGGCCGCACGCGCCGCATTCCGGTCGCACCTTGAGGAAGCGGCTGAAGATCCGGCCCTGACCGCAATGCGGGCAGCGGCCGATGAAGCCCCTTGCCATGGCGGGAATGAGGCGTGTGCGCTCGGGAATCGCGTCGGCGGCCATGCGCTGGCTGTACACCGCCCGGCTCAGCGGCGCGAGCCGCGGTGGCGCGACCCGGTGTTGCGGATGCCGACAGGGCGTCCGGGCGGCGCGGCCTTGAAGGGACGTCCGCCCGGCTTCTTGCCCGGCCCGGCATTTCGGGCGCCGGAACGGGTCCGTCCCTCGCTAAGCAGCTCGAAGCGCAGCGCGCCCGCTACCGGCGCAGCCTCGACGAGGCGCACCTCGACCCGGTCGCCGAGGCGGAACGTCTCGCCGGTCCGCTCGCCCACCAGGGCGTGGCGGCCCTCCTCGTGGCGGAAGTAGTCGGCCCCGAGCTGCGACACCGGAACGAAGCCATCCGCGCCGGTCTCGTCGAGCTTGATGAACAGCCCGGCCCGGGTCACGCCGGCGATCTGGCCCTCGAAGGTCGCCCCGATCCGGTCGGCGAGGTGGTGGGCGATCAGCCGGTCGATCGTCTCGCGCTCGGCCGCCATGGCGCGGCGCTCGGCCGCCGAGATCTGCTCGCCGACCTGCGCCAGCTCGCCGAGTGACACCTCGTTGGCGAGCCCGTCGTCGCCGAGCTTGCAGGCGGTGATCAGCGCCCGGTGGACGATCAGGTCGGCGTAGCGGCGGATCGGCGACGTGAAGTGCGCGTAGCGGCGCAGGTTCAGGCCGAAATGCCCGAGATTCTCGGCGGCGTAGACGGCCTGGGCCTGACTGCGCAGGATCACCTCGCTGAGGAAGACTCCGTGCTCGGTCTCGGCGGCCTGAGCCAGGATCCGGTTGAACAGGGCAGGGCGCAGCGCGCCTTCCTTCGGCAGCTTGATGCCGACCGAGGCCAGCACCTCGCCGAGCGCCCGCACCTTCTCCAGGGCCGGCTCGTCGTGCACCCGGTAGATCAGGGGCTGGCGCGCCTGTTCCAGGGTCTCGGCGGCGGCGACGTTCGCCTGGATCATGAACTCCTCGATCAGCCGGTGCGCATCGAGGCGCTGCGGCACGATCACCCGGTCGACCGCACCCTCCGGGCTGAGGAGGATCTTGCGCTCGGGCAGGTCGAGGGCCAGCGGCCCGCGCCGGTCGCGCGCCGCGCGCAGGGCCGCGTAGGCGGCCCAGAGGGGGCGCAGCGCCGTCTCCAGAAGCGGCTCCGTCGCGGCGTCCGGCTGGCCGTCGATGGCCGCTTGCGCCTGGGCGTAGGCGAGCTTGGCACGGGAGCGCATCATCACCCGGTGGAAGCCGTGGCGGCGCTTCTCGCCGTCCGCGGCGATGATCATCCGGACCGCGAGCGCCGGCCGGTCCTCGCCCTCGCGGAGCGAGCAGAGGTCGTTCGAGATCCGCTCCGGCAGCATCGGCACGACGCGGTCGGGGAAGTAGACCGAGTTGCCCCGCTCCAGCGCCTCGCGGTCGAGGCTCGACCCCGCCCGCACGTAGGCGGCGACGTCGGCGATGGCGACGGTGACGATGAAGCCGCCAGGATTGGCCGGATCGGGATCGGCCTCGGCCATGACGGCATCGTCGTGGTCCTTGGCGTCGGGCGGGTCGATGGTCAGGAGAGGCCGGTCCCGCCAATCCTCCCGGCCCTGCAGGCTCGCCGGCTCGGCGGAATCGGCCTCCGCCAGGGTCGCGTCCGCGAAGACGTGCGGGATGTTGTGCAGGTGCAGGGCGATCAGGCTCACCGCCTTCTCGGAGCTCAGCGAGCCCAGGCGTTCCCGGACGCGGCCCCGCGGCAGACCGAACCGCGTCTCCCGTTCCAGGGAGACGCTGACGAGGTCGCCGTCGCGGGCCTGACCCTCCTCGCCGGGCGGGATCAGAATCTCGCGGCCCTGGGAGCGCTTCTCCACCGGCACGATCCGGCCGCCCTGCGCGCCGGCCCGGTAGACGCCGATGATCTCCGCGCGATTCTTGCCGATGACCTTGATGACCCGGCCGGTATAGCCGCCCTCGGCGTCGCGCTCGATGCGCACCAAGGCGCGGTCGCCGATGCCCGCCGCCGGGCGGTTGCCCTTGCGCGGGCCGCGGGGCTGCGTCAGCGCGATGGAGGGCGGCTTGCCCGCGCCGGTCCACTCCACCGGGACGGCCAGGAAATCGCCGTGCCGGTCCCGGGAGCGGATGTCGGCCAGAACGACCGGCGGCAGATGCCCGGCGGGAGCGAGTCCGCCGCGCCCGCGATCGAGGGCGCCGTCCTCCTGGATCTCCTTGAGGATGCGTTTCAGGTCGATCTTGGCGGCGCCCTTGATGCCGAAGGCCTGGGCGATCTCGCGCTTGCCGACGCGCTCCTTCGACTCGGCGACGAAGGCCAGGATCTGCTCACGGGTGGGAAAGGGCAGAGGAGCGGCAGGCTCGGCTGCCGGGGCGGTGCTGCGTCGTGCCAAAAGGTGAATGCCAGACAGTTCTTCGGACGGTACGCCCGCGCGCGGGCGTAGAATCGAGGCTTCGATCCTGTCGTCCCAAGATGGGTGTCCCAGCCCCCTGCGGCAACGCCGTGCCGTCCGTCCTCAACAGGCACGTCAGCCCGTGGAGGCGATCTTCCGGATGTGGTCTACCGCCGCGTCCACGTCGAAGCCGGGTGCCAGGATCTCCGCGAGGGTGAACGGGCAGGCGCGCGGCAGGGTCAGATTCACCTGCCCTTCCTGCGGCGCCAGCTCGGGGGTCTCCGCATCGCGGATTGCCAGCGTCCAGGCACCGTCCATGCGCAGGCTCGAAGGGTCCGGCGGATCGGCCGCAAGCGGCGCGAGCCTGCCGCGCGCGGCCTCCCGGCATGCGAGACTTCGACTATCGTTCGAAATCAGGGCTGCCTTGATCAGCTCGGCCAGGGCGCTCCTGACCTGTTCCACACTCGCGTTCATGCGCACCCATTCCTTGCGGTACCCTCGGCAGGGCAAGCGCGATGCCAGACGTGTGGCGGCTCGGCGGAGTGGAACCGCCGATCTTTCCTCGCGCTCCGCCGGGTGTAGAAGGCACGGATGATCCCGGTCCTGACCCGCCACACCGAGGCTGTGCCGCTCTATGCCGCGGCCTGCGCCGAGTTGCGCCTGCGCGGCTTCGAGGGCGACCTGACGCTCTCGGACGCCGACCGTACGGTCTTCGCCACCGACAATTCGATCTACCAGGTGGAACCGGGGGCCGTGGTCTTCCCCCGCAGCCGCGAAGATCTCGTCCGCATAGCCAAGCTCCTCGAGGACCCGCGCTTCTGCGAGATCGTGATCCGCCCGCGGGGCGGGGCGACCGGCACCAACGGCCAGTCGCTCGGCCACGGCCTCGTGGTTGACACGTCCCGGCATATGAACCGCATCCTAGAGATTGACGTCGCCAGCCGTACGGTCCGTGTCGAACCGGGGGTGGTGAAGGACCAGCTCAACCGGGAACTCGCCAAGCACGGCCTGTTCTTCGCGCCCGAACTCTCGACCTCGAACCGCGCCACCCTCGGCGGCATGATCTCCACCGATGCCTGCGGGCAGGGCTCGTGCCTCTACGGCAAGACGCGGGACCATGTCCTGGCTCTGACCTGCGTGCTCACCGACGGCACGATCTGGACCGCCGAGCCCCTGGATGAGAGCGGCCTGGCAGCCGCCAAGGGGCGCAATGACCGCGTCGGCGAGATCCACCGCATCGTCGACGCCGTCGTCACCGAGAACGCGGCGCTCATCGCCGAACGCTTTCCTAAGCTCAACCGCTGCCTTACCGGCTACGATCTCGCCCATCTGCGCGATGCATCGGGACGGTTCGACCTCAAGAGCGTGATCTGCGGCTCCGAAGGCACGCTGGCGCTGATCGCCGAGGCGCGGCTCAACGTGTTGCCGATCCCGAAGGCCGCGGTGCTTGTCGCGCTCTCTTACATCGATTTCGACGCGGCGCTCCGCGACGCGCAGGCACTGCTGCCGTTCGGCGCCGCCTCGGTGGAGACGATCGATTCCACGGTCCTGGCGCTGGCCCGCAAGGATCCGATCTGGGCCGAGGTGCGGGCCTTCTTCCCCGACGATCCGGCCGGGCGGCCAGTGGACGGCATCAACCTCGTGGAGTTTGTCGGCGACGATGCCGCGACCGTGGAGGCGGCCCTCGCGCGGCTCACCGGGATGCTGGAGGCCGAGCGCGGCACCGACACGAAGCGTCTCGGCTTCACCATTGCCCGGGGCGATGCGATCGAGCGGCTCTGGACCATGCGCAAGAAGGCGGTGGGGCTCCTCGGCGCCGCCAAGGGCGATGCGCGCCCGATCCCGTTCGTGGAGGATACGGCAGTCCCTCCGGAGCGGCTCGCCGATTTCATCACGGAGTTCCGCGCGCTCCTCGACGGCAAGGGGCTGCGCTACGGCATGTTCGGCCACGTCGATGCCGGCGTGCTGCACGTCCGGCCGGCCATCGACCTGAAGGACCCGGCCCAGAACGCCCTGATCCGCGAGGTCACGGAGGGGGTGGTCGCCCTGACCGCCAAATATGGCGGGCTGCTCTGGGGCGAGCACGGCAAGGGCTTCCGATCGGAATTCGTGCCGGAGACGTTCGGGCCGCTGATGCCGGCGCTGGAGGCGATCAAGCGCGCCTTCGACCCGGGCGACCGGATGAACCCGGGCAAGATCGCCTCGGCCAAGGGCGCTGGCCTGACCCGGATCGACGGCGTGCCGCGCCGGGGCGAGCGGGACCGCACCATCCCGGCGCCGGTCCGGCAGGATTTCGACGCGGCGCTCCACTGCAACGGCAACGGCGCGTGCTTCAGCTTCGACGCGGACGAGGCCATGTGCCCGTCCTGGAAGGTGACGCGCGAGCGGCGCCACTCTCCCAAGGGCCGCGCCTCACTGATGCGCGAGTGGCTGCGCCGCGCGGCAGAGGCCGGAATCGACCCGGCCGCCGAGCTGGCGCGGCAGCGCGCCGGATGGCTGCGCGACGTGGCGGCGACCCTGCGGAGCGGCCTCCGTGGTCGAGCCGAGGATGACGACTTCTCCCATGCCGTCAAGGAGGCGATGGATGGCTGCCTCGCCTGCAAGTCCTGCACGGGGTCCTGCCCGATCAAGGTCGACGTGCCGACCTTCCGGGCCAAGTTCCTGGCGCTCTATCACACCCGCTACGCGCGGCCGCTGAAGGACCATCTCGTGGCGGCGCTGGAGCCGCTGCTGCCGCTGGCGGCGCGGGCGCCGCGCCTGAGCAACGCGATTCTCACCAATCCGCTGACTCGGCTGATCCTGACCCGGGCCGGGCTAGTGGCGCTTCCGACCCTGGCACACGTCGATCTCAAGGCACGTCTGGCGGATCTCGGCGTCTCTGTCGCATCCCACGAGGCGCTCGCCCGGTTGGATTCGCGCGAGCGCGAGACTGCGATTCTTGTGGTCCAAGACGCCTTCACCAGCCATTTCGACGCGGAGGTCGTGGCCGACAGCTGCGCGCTGCTGATCGCCCTTGGCTTCAAGCCCTGGCTGTTGCCCTACCGGCCAAACGGCAAGCCGCTGCATGTGCACGGCTTCCTGGCGCGCTTCGCTGCCGTCGCCCGATCCAACGCCACGATGCTGCGGGATTTCGCCCGGCACGGCGTGCCGCTCGTTGGGATCGATCCGTCGATGACGCTGACCTACCGGTCCGAGTACGCGCAGGCGCTGGGGGGCGATCTCCCGAAGGTCCACCTTCTACAGGAATGGCTGGCGACCCGGCTCGACCGGATCGCGCCGCGACAGGGCGGTGGGATGATGCGGCTGCTGCCCCACTGCACCGAGCGCACCAACGCGCCGGGCGCGGTGCGGGACTGGCAGGCCGTGTTCGCCCATCTCGGCCTGCGGCTCGAGGTGCCGGCCGCCGGCTGCTGCGGCATGGCGGGGACCTACGGGCACGAGGCGCGCCACCGCGCCTCCTCCGAGGCGATCTACGGTCTGAGCTGGGCGCGTCACGTTGCGGAGGCTCCCGGTTGTACCCTCCTGGCGGACGGCTATTCCTGTCGGTCGCAGGCCAAGCTCGTCGACGGCGTTCGGCTGCGACATCCGGCCCAGGCGCTCCTCGATCATGTCCGCGCAGGTATCCCCGGGGCGGCCCCGTTCCATCCCGAGCGCGCTGCGGCTGCGGCGCGATGAGGGCGCCGTGATGCAGGTCGCTGTCGTGGGGGCCGGCGCAGTCGGCAGCTATTACGGTTTCCTTCTGGCCCAGGCTGGGCATTCGGTAACGCTGATCGGGCGCCCCGCTCTGGTCGAGGCGGTCAACTCGGGCGGTCTGGTGCTCGAGAGCGGGGATGGGACGGCCTCTGTCCCGGTGCGGGCAACGACTGCGGGCGACGGCGTCTCCGGCGCCGATCTCGTGCTGGTCTGCGTGAAGTCGGGGGACACCGAAGCGGCGGGTGTGATGATCGCACGCCATCTCGATCCTGCCGCGACGATCCTCAGCCTCCAGAATGGCGTCGACAACGCCGACCGGCTCGCCGCCGTGCTGGCGCGGCCGGTCGTGCCGGTGGCGGTCTACGTCGCCACCGCGATGGCGGGTCCGGGCCGCGTCCGGCACAATGGGCGGGGCGACCTGATCCTCGGCGCGTCGGAGACGAGCGACCGGCTCGCCGCCGCGTTCATGGCCGCAGGCATCCGGGCTACCGTGTCGGCGCGTGCCGTCGACGCGCTCTGGGCGAAGCTGATCATGAACTGCGCCTACAATGCGCTCTCGGCCCTGACGCAGATGCCCTACGGCCGTCTGGTCCAGGCCGAGGGGGTGGTCGCGGCCATTACGGACGTGGTTCAGGAATCCGTCGCCGTCGCGGGGGCCGCCAGTGTGTCGGTGCCCGCCGACATCCTCGACCGCGTGCTGGAACTCGGCGTCACCATGGCCGGGCAGCGCTCGTCCACCGCCCAGGACCTCGCCCGCGGCCGGCCCAGCGAGATCGATCACCTCAACGGCTACGTGGTGCGCAAGGGCGCGGCACTCGGCATCCCGACGCCGGCGAACCGGTTGCTGCACACGCTGGTCAAGCTCGCCGAGCAGAAGGGCTGAGCCTGTCCGCTCCACGCGCCCCGTCATTCCGTGCTGCGCCGGATTGCCTCGCTTCGCACGGACGGACGACGGATCCGGTTGCGATCTGCTGTCAGGTCCGCGCGGCCGCGTTGGCCTTGCGGGTCGCGGCCGCCTTCTTGGCGGAGGCTGAGCGCTCCGCGGCCGTTCGTCCGGCCGACGCCCTACCGCCGGTCTCGCCCCCCTTGTGGGCAGCCGGATGGCCACTGGCCTTGCCTCGTCCCGACCCGCCCGGCTTCTTGCCGCCCCCATCGTCCTTGTTCACGGTGGCCCAGGCCCGGGCCTCCGCTTCCTTCTCCGGCACGCCGCGGGATTCATAAGACTCGGCGATGTGCTCGGCCTTGCGCTTCTGCTTGTCGGTGTATTTGGACTTCTCGCCCTGGGACATGGTCCGGCTCCCGAAGCTCAGCCCACCCCGGTCGGACCGTCGAGGATGGCGCGCACGCGGCGAACCAGCTCCGTGCGCCGGTAGGGCTTGTTGAGGAGATCAAACTCCGAGCCGCCAATATCGGTTCGCTCCAGGCTCGCCTCCGCGTAGCCCGTTGCGAGTAGGACCTTGAGCTTGGGTTGGCGGCGCCGGGCCTCGCGGGCCAGAAGCACCCCGTTCATGCCCCCCGGCATGATCAGGTCGGTGAAGAGCAGATCGACCTTCTCGCTCGAATCCAGGATCTCAAGCGCCTCGCGAGCATTGCAAGCCACCAGCGTCGTGTAGCCGAAGTCCCGCAGGATCGTGCGGGCAAGCTCGGCCACGTCTTCCCGGTCGTCGACGATGAGGATCGTCTCGGTGCCTTGGCGGTCAACGGATCGCAGCGAGACCTTCGCGGGAGCGTTGACGTCGCCGTCGGTCGCCGGAAACGAGAGACGTACGGTCGTGCCCGCGCCCACGGTCGACTCGATCTGTGCCGCGCCTCCAGATTGCTTGGCGAAGCCGTAGACCATCGACAGGCCGAGGCCCGTGCCCTTGCCCTCTTCCTTGGTGGTGAAGAACGGGTCCATCACCCGGGCGAGCACGGCCGGCGGAATGCCGGTGCCCGTGTCCTTGATGGCGATGCTGACGTAGCGGCCGTCGCGCAGTGGGCCGATCTCCCGGCCGCGCGAGGCGATCTCGCTGTTCTCGGTGGAGATCCGAACGGTGCCGCCCTCCGGCATCGCGTCGCGGGCGTTGATGAGCACGTTCAGAATCGCGACCTCGGCCTGGGTCGGGTCGACCCGGCAGTTCCAGAGGTCCTCCGCAAGATCGAGTTCGACCTTCACGGCCTCGCCCACGGAGCGGGCGACCATCTCGCCCATCCCCTCGATCAAGGTGTTGAGGTTGACCGCACGCCCGTCCAGCCGCTGCTTGCGGGCGAAGGCCAGCAATTGCTGTGTCAGCGTCGTCGCGCGATCGGCGGCCTGCCGGATATTCTCGGTGGCGCGGCCGAGCCGGGCGCGGTCGGCGTCGGGCTTCTCCAGGCCGGCCGCAAGGATGTCGACGTAGCCGACGATCACCTGAAGCAAGTTGTTGAAATCGTGCGCGATGCCGCCGGTGAGCTGGCCCAGCGCCTCCATCTTCTGGGCCTGACCCAGAGCCTCCTCGGCATCGCGGCGGCGCGAGACGTCGAGCTGCGAGCCGAAATAATACACGAGTTCGCCGTCGGCATTGTAGACCGGTGAGACGAACAGGGCGTTCCAGAAGGTCGAACCGTTCTTGCGGTAGTTCAGGATCTCGGTGGCGAATTCGCGCTTCTCGGCAAGCGCCGCGCGGACCTGCGCGACGCTCTCGAGGTCGGTATCGGGACCCTGGAGGAAGCGGCAGTTGCGCCCGATCAGCTCTTCCGGCGTGTAGCCGGTCATCGCCAGGAACGCCCGGTTGGCGAAGATAATCGGGTTGTCGGGTTGTCGCGGATCAGTGACGATCATCGGCATCCGCGTCGTCTCCACGGCCGCGAAGAAGATGTCGCTCTTGCGGTCGGTGAGGTCGCTCGGGGCGCCGTCCCGGATCGGGGGACTTGGTCCGGAGGGCGGGGTTTCTGGCGTCTCAGACATGCGAGGCGGTTGTCACCCTCCAGGCCGGGAAATCACTCTGCGCGTGGCCGATCACGAAGCGGGTGAGCGAGATTAGCGGCCGCGCGGCCGATGTCGACGGTGTGTCCCCAGCGGTCCTGCGTTGGCGTCTCATGCTGCGGCCGGCTGTGCGGCGTCGGTACGCATGCCCACGGGTGCCGGTACGAGCCGGGTCGGCGCGGATTCGCGACAGGCGCCCAACACGGCCGACAGAGCCTCGTTCAGCGACGTGACCAGGAAATCCGCCGATGTCGCCCGGCGCAGCCGCTCCAGGGTCGCCGGATCGCGCTCGCGCCAGAAGCCCACCAGGATGCGGATTCCCGGCACCGCGGCGCGGGCCTGCCGGACGGTGAACCGGATCTGCGACAGGCTCACCGGCTCCAGATAAGAGAAGCAGATCAACGCGAGGCCCTCAGGGTTCTCAGGCCGCTCCCCGGCGCGGATCGCCGCCATGGACAGGATCTGCGAGGCCAGCCCGTGGCGCGCGAGGATCTGGCTTAGCATCAGCGTCGCCGCCTCGTCGAAGGGACCGCGGCTCGACACGCACAGGACCGGCGTCTCGCCGCGCCAGTTGGGCGCGAGGTCCTCGCGCTCGATGACGATGCCGGCCACCTGCCGGTCGGGACCGATGGCGGCCAGTGCCGCTGCGGTCTCGGTGTCGGGGCCACGGCCGGATCCGCGCCGCGACCGCCGCGCGACCGGGGCGGTCCCGAGGCGGTCCACCACCGTGCGGATCGCCGCGCCGACCTCCTCCTGCCGCTCCCGGTCGAGGGTGCCGCGCGACAGATCCTCCTGTGCCAGCAACAGACCGGCGAGGGCGACTTCGTCGTAGTACGTGACGAGGGCGCGTTCCTTGAGGAATTGCCAGCCCTGGTCGATCGCCTCGACGGGATCGCCGGCCAGCATGCGCTGGTAGAAGATTTCCGGTGGCGACAGGGCGGGCTGATCGCCCAGCAGCACGTCGAGATACCAGAGGCGTTCCACGTGCCGGCCGAGCACCACGAGGCAGACGGTGAGTGGCGTGGCCAGAACGAGGCCGATCGGCCCCCACAGGAACGTCCAGATCGTCGCCGCCAGGATGACGGCGACCGGCGAGAGGCCGGTGGAATGGCCGTAGAGCAGCGGTTCGATCACGTGGCCGCAGATCGGCTCCACAACCAGGAACAGCGCCGCCGTGGCGATCACCATGCTCCAGCCGGGGTCGACGGCGGCGGCGAGGATCAGCGGCAGGAGCGCGCTGATCGCCGCACCGATGTAAGGCACGAACCGCAGAATCGCCGCGAGAACGCCGAACAGGGTCGGGCTCGGGACGCCGATCACCCAGAGTCCGAGGCCGATAACGAGGCCGAAGGCGATGTTGAGGGCGAGCTGCGCCAGGAAGAACCGGCTGAGCCGACTCGTGGCGTCATCGATCGCCGCTGTGGTGCGGCGCAGGTCGCCCGAGCCGCCGGCGAGCCGGATCGCCCGGTTCCGCAGATCCTCGCGCTGGAGCAGTATGAAGATCGTGAAGATCAGGATCAGGCCCGTCGTGGCGAGCGGGTGCAGGATCGGGCCCACGACGGTCTGAAGCGTGTCGACGACGCTGGCGCGGGCCGGTGTCAATTCGACGGTGAGGGGATGCGTGCGCGATCCCGGCTCGCCGCGGACCTCTGCGGCAGGTGGCGGCTGCAGCGTGGCGCTGAGGTCCTGCACCATGTCGACGATCCGCGACAGCGTGCCGGTCCCGGCCGTCGCCCCGCGCAAGTCCTTGATCTTGGTCCGCATCACCTGGGTGTAGCGCGGCAGGTCGGAGGCGAGCTGGGACGCCTCGCTGGCGATCAGGCTGCCGATGCCGAACAGGGCACCGAAGACGATCACCACCACGAGGAGCACCGCCGGCGCGCGCGGCACGCGCAGCCGCCGGAGCATCCGGACTGCCGGTACCAGCACGAAGCTCAAGAGGATCGCGAGCGTCACCGGCACGAGGATCTCGCGCCCGAGATAAAGCGCCGCCATCGTAGCGACGACGAGCAGGATCGAGGCCAACGCCACGAAGACCGGCAGGCCCTGCCGCAGGCGCTGGGCAGTGACGGGATCCTCGCTCACGGACACGCTCCACTCACATCAGGTCTCGGGCCGCGTTTGGCGCGTCTGCAGTTGCGTCAGATCGCCTGTGCGGTCTCGCCCAGGGCCGCGCTGATCTGGCTGAGCAGCTTCGAGAAATCGACGGGCTTCGGATGATAATCGTCGCAGCCTGCCTGGATCGCCTTGTCGCGGTCGCCCGACATGGCGTGGGCGGTGAGCGCAATGATCGGGATCGCCCTCGTGTCGGAGCCCGATTTCAGCGTCCGGGCGACCGACCAGCCGTCGAGGATCGGCAGATTCATATCGAGGAGGATGACGTCGGGCTGACCCGAGCGGGCCTGGTGGACGCCGGCCTCTCCGTCATGAGCCAGGATCACCTCGTAGCCGCGTCGCTTGAGGCGGCGCGAGAGGAAGTCCCAAATCTCTTCATGGTCCTCGACCAGCAGAATCTTCGCCATCAGAATTCGAACCCCCGGCTTGCGGCGTGCCGGACGGAAGCCCAACGCGCGGCAACGCACAATCGCCCAACGCTCCTGCCGCGATTCCGGTCCCGGGAGAAGTGGCGCATGGTTCGCGGTTGACCGGACCTTCGGCCGGTAAGAGCGTGTGCGCGCCGGAAACGACAATCCTCGAACGCGGCAGGGCTGCAAAAATGGCTGACATTGAGTTCTATCATTCGCCCAATACCCGATCGTCGGGTGTGCGCGTGCTGCTCGAGGAGCTCGGCGTCCCCTACCGGCTGCACGCGCTCAACATGCGCGCCGGCGAGCACCTCCAGGACGCCTATCGCGCGATCAACCCGATGGCAAAGGTGCCGGCGATCCGCCACGGCGAGGCCCTGGTGACCGAACAGGCGGCCGTCTACCTCTACCTTGCCGACCTGTTCCCCGAGGCCGGGCTTGCACCGGCGCTGACTGAGCCTGCCAGGGCCGCCTACCTGCGCTGGATGGTGTTCTATGGCTCCTGCTTCGAGCCAGCGGTGATCGACCGGCACCTGAAGCGGGAGCCGGGACCGCGCGCCTTATCGGCCTATGCCGATTACGACAGCGTCATCGCCCGTGTAACCGAAGCGCTGACGCCGGGGCCGTATCTGCTCGGCGCGCGCTTCAGCGCCGCCGACATCCTGTGGGGCGGCGCCCTCGGCTGGACGACGGGCTTCGGCCTCGTCGAGCCCACGCCTGTCCTGACAGCCTATGTGGAGCGCATCCGGTCCCGTCCGGCCTCCCGGAAGGTGGCGGCTGAGGACGCACAGCTCGCGGAAGCACACCAAGCGGCCGCATCGGGCTGAGTCCGGCCGGACTCTTGCTGGGCTCGATCCGGGAGCCTGCACCCGCGCGGCCGGCGTCCCGCCGCCGGCGGCGCGCGCCGGACGGCCCCATCGCGCGCCTGGAACCCGTCAGCCCATGCGCCTGATCGCTCCTCTTCTCGCCGCGCTCCTTCTCGGTGCCCCCGCCGGGTCCGCCGAACTCACCGGAACCCTCAAGAAGATCCAGGACAGCAACAGGCTGGTCCTCGGCGTGCGCGACACTGCGCCCCCATTCAGCTACCTGGATCAGAACCAGAAGGTCGTAGGCTTCGCGGTCGACATCTGCCTGAAGATCGCCGACGCCGTGAAGCGCGAGCTCAAGAGGCCCGGGCTCGACGTCGCGATGGAGTTCGTCAATTCCTCGTCGCGGATCCCGCTCATCACCAACGGGACCGTCGACCTCGAATGTGGCACGACGACCAACAACGCCGACCGCAAGAAGCAGGTGGACTTCACCAACACCCACTTCCTAACGGCGACCCGTTTCGTTTCGCGGAAGGATCAGCACATCTCCAGCCTGGACGATCTGCGCGGCAAGATGGTCTCCTCGGTGGCCGGTTCGACCAACATCCTGATGCTGATCAAGGCCAACAACGAGCGCAAGCTCGGCATCACGGTGATCGCCGCCAAGGACGTTCCGGAGGGGTTCCTGCTCGTCGAGACCGGCCGCGCGGCGGCGTTCGTGATGGACGATGTGCAGCTCAGCGTCGTGGCCGCCCAATCCAAGGACCCGGCCGCCTACGTCGTCAGTCAGGAGACGATGTCGAACCCGGAGCCCTACGGGATCATGCTGCGTCGGGACGATGCGGCCTTCAAGGCGGTGGTAGACCAAGCGACCGCCGAACTCTACCGGAGCCCCGAGATCGTGACGCTCTACGATCGCTGGTTCCTGAAGCCGGTGCCGCCGCGCGGCCTGACCTACAACGTGCCGCTGTCCTCGGCTCTACGCTGGACTTTCGCGCATCCGACCGACAGTCCGGATCCGGCGTTCTACGCACACTGATCTGTCGCGCCGCGGGGTTCCGCTCCGGCTGGGGAGATGCGATGCCGCGAGTCTGGTTTAGACCGCGTCGCGAAGCGTCCCCATGACCGACAGCACAGAGCCGGCCCTCACACCCGCGGCGACGCTTTCCGCGGCGCCGACCACGTCGATTCCGCGCCTGATCGTCGTGCTGGCCTGCGCGGGCTTCGGCAGCACCTTCGCACTGCGCTCGGTCGAGCCCCTTGTCGGCGTGCTCGCCCGGGATCTTGCGAGCGATGCGCACACGGTGGCGCTCCTCTCTACCGCCTTCGCACTGCCCTACGCTTTCATCCAGCCGGTGCTCGGCCCGATCGGTGATGCGCTCGGCAAGGAGCGGGTGATGAGCACCTGCCTCGCGGTGCTCGCCGTCGCGCTGATCCTGTGCAGCGTCGCGCCGGATATCGGCAGCCTGTTCGGCCTGCGCATGCTGGCAGGCGCGGCAGCCGGCGGCTGCATCCCCCTCTCGCTGGCGCTGCTGGGCGACCGCGTCCCGATGGAGGGCCGCCAAGTGGCGATCGGGCGATTCTTGGTGGCGGTGATCCTCGGCCAGCTCTCGGGCTCGACCTTCGCGGGTCTGATCGAGGCAGCGATCGGCTGGCGCGGCGTCTTCGCGGTCACCGCGGCCGTGGCGGCCTTCGCCTGCGCGGCGACCGTGTTCGGCTTCGATCGGACCGGCCGTCCCGCCGCCCGCCGCCCGGCCTTTGCCGTGGCGGTGACGCGCTACTGGACGATCCTGCGAAACCCGCGGGCGCGGGTGCTGTTCTCGGCAGTGTTCATCGAAGCCATCGCGATCTTCGGCGTGTTCCCGCATCTTGCCCCGCTGATCGAGGCCCGCGGGGAGGGCGGACCGCGCGAGGCCGGACTCGTGCTGGCGGGGTTCGCGGTCGGCGGCTTGGCCTACTCGGCGCTTGTCGGGCTGCTGGTGCGGCTGCTTGGCCTGCCGCGGATGCTGATCGGCGGCGGCCTGATCTGCGGCGCCTCGCTCACCGTGGTCGGGCTCGCCGGATCCTGGCAGGTCGATTGCGCGGCGCTCACCGCCATGGGTCTCGGATTCTACATGCTGCACAACACCTATCAGACCCAGGTGACCGAGGTCGCGCCGACGGCCCGCGCCTCCGCGGTGGCGCTCCACGCCTTCTCGTTCTTCTGCGGGCAGGCGCTCGGCGTCGCGGTGATCGGGCAGGCGCTGCTCCGGTTCGGCCAGCTCGGGGCGCTTCTGGGATGCGCCGTCACCATCCTAGCGCTCGGCATCGCCACCGCCCTTGCCCTACGGCAGAAGCCGGCGCCGGTGGCGTTCCCGGGCTGAGGTCAGACCCGCCGCAACGCCAGTGCCTTGAGGTCGAAGCCCGGATCGGCGGCCTGATCGGGAGTGAGCGGCATCCCGCCGGCGAGCAGGCGCCGGGCGATCATGTGGTCGCCTGCCCGATCGACGGATTCCACAGCGCTCAGGCGCCCCTCGCGGAAGCGGAATACCGAGAAGGCGTCGCCGGAGCCGCGGATCACGCTGGCATCACCGGGGCCCGACAATCCGGCGATCTGCAGCTTATGCGGACCCTGGTCGCTCCAGAACCACGGGAGGGCGCCGTAGGAAGCGGGCTTGCCGGTGAGCCGGGCCGCGAGGCAGCGCCCCTGGTCGATGGCGTTCTGCACGGATTCGATCCGCACCGTTCCGTCCGGCGTCAGCCCGTGAGCGAACGGGGTGGGGAAGCGGGCACAATCGCCGATCGCCGAAATGGCGGCGTCCGGCGTGGACAGGAACGCGTCGACCTCCACGCCGCCCTCGGACGGCAGACCCGCCTCCGCGGCGAGCTCTCGGTTCGGCAGCACGCCGATCCCGACCAGGACGAGATCGGCGGCGAGTTCCCGGCCGTCCGCCAGGGCGACGCCGGCGGCATGGCCGTCGCGCCCGAGGATCGCCGTTACGGTCGCCTCGAAGGCGAAGCGCACGCCCATCGCCTCGTGGGCGCTGCGGAAAAACCGTCCCATTTCGGATGAGATGGCCCGAGCCATCGGCCGCTCGGCTGCCTCGATCACCGTCACCGGGAGGCCGCGCGCCGCCGCCACGGCGGCGAATTCCAGCCCGATGAATCCGGCACCCACGACCACGATCACCCGGGCCGTACCGATCGTCGCCTTCAGCGCATCGGCATCCGCGAGCCCGCGCAACTGCCGCACGCCCTTGAGAGCGGCGCCCGGAACGGGCAGGGGCCGGTTGCGCGCGCCGGTGGCGAGCACGAGGTGGTCGTAGGGAAGACTTGCGCCGTCTGAGAGCTGCAGGCGGCGCGCCGCCCGATCGATCGCGACGGCGCGGAGCCCCGGCCGGTGCGTGATGGCATGCTCGGCGAAGAAGCCGTGCGGGCGCAGGAACAGGCCTTCTTGGTCGGTCTTGCCGGCGAGATAGGCCTTCGACAGAGGAGGACGCTGGTAGGGCAGGACGGTCTCGTCACCGACCAGGGTGATCGGGTCCTTGAAGCCGCCCTCGCGCAGGGAGGCGGCGAGCTGGAAGCCCGCCTGGCCTGCGCCCGCGACGACGATGCCCGCGGCGCTCACGCCTTGGCTCCCGCAAGTGCCAGACCGCTCTGCGCGACTCCTGGCAGGCTGCGGGCGCCCTCCGACATCAGGTAGGACCAGACCGCGGAGGCGGCCGGACCCAGCACTTTGTCGGCGCGCCGGACCGCGTACCAGTCGCGCCGGATCGGCAGACCCTTGACGTTGAGGAGGACGAGGCGGCCGGTTTCCAACTCGGCCGCCACCGAATGCACCGAGAGAAGCGCGATGCCGAGCCCGGCCATCACCGCCTGCTTGATGGTCTCGTTCGAGCCCGTATCGATGTCGAGCGGTGCCCGCTTCACCAGCACCCCGCTCATGAACTCCTCGAACACCATGCGGGTGCCCGAGCCCTCTTCCCGCAGGAAGAACGGCTGATCGGCAAGATCCTCGCGGTTCAGCCCGGTCTTGCCCGCCAGAGGATGGGTCGGCGGGGCGATCAGTACGATCGGGTGCGGCCCGAAGGTCGCGGCCTCGATGGGAAAATCCCGGGGCGGACGGCCCATCAGCGCGAAATCGATCTCGTAGCCGCGGAGCGCCTCCACGGTCTGGCCGCGGTTGCGCACCGAAAGGCTGATCTCGACGCCTGGGTGCTTCTTGACGAAGCCCGCGATCACCTGCGGCGCGAAATATTTCGCGGTCGAGACGACGCCCAGCGCCACGCGCCCGCCCTCAGCGCCGCGCAGGGTGCGCAGGCGGTCGGTGCAGGTCTCAAGCACGGTGTTAATGCTGTCGATCGCCCAGAGCATCTCGCGTCCGGCGTCGGTCGGCTTAAGGCCACCGGGCGTCCGGTCGAACAGCAGCAGCCCGGCCTCCTCCTCCAGCTGACGGATCCGCGCGTAGAGGGCCGCCGAGGTGACGTTCAGTTCCTGCGCCGCCCGGGTCATGGTGCCGAGGCGGGCCACCGCAGCGACCGCCTGGAGCTGCTTGAGGGAGAGGTTGCGCATGGCGGATTTCTCGG
Organism: Methylobacterium sp. P1-11; assembly: GCF_008329595.1. Taxonomy (NCBI): domain Bacteria; kingdom Pseudomonadati; phylum Pseudomonadota; class Alphaproteobacteria; order Hyphomicrobiales; family Methylobacteriaceae; genus Methylobacterium; species Methylobacterium sp. P1-11. Next base: position 54,196 of record NZ_NPKS01000005.1, on the reverse strand, counting down.
CGGAGGTCTCGTTTTTTGCGTCCTATGGCACAAGATCGCACAGAAATCTTGAAGGCCCGGCCGCGGGTTCCTGTCGATCCGGAGACAGAGACCGCTATCCTGGCAGCCAAGCGGCCGCTACAGAGCCGGCGCGCAACGCGCGATCCCGGCGGGCGGGATCCGAGTAGGAGGAGTAGGCCGATGGCAATTTCAGCGGCGATCGGGACCCCCCTCGAGACCTGCCTGGCGCAGGCCGTGGACGCCAGCCCGGCCCTGAAGGATGCCGCCGCGGTGATCGCGGCGGTGGCGCGCTCGGCCGTGGAGATCAGCGAACGGATCGGGCGCGGTGCGCTCGGCGGCGACCTCGCGGCCGCGGGCGAGCACAACAGCGACGGCGACGTGCAGAAGGCCCTCGATGTCATCGCTCACGAGAGCGTGACCGCAGCCCTGCGGAGCGCTCCGGTCGCCGAGGTCGCCTCCGAGGAAGCCGAAGAGGTGATGCGGCTAAACCCGGACGCGCCGCTTGCGGTCGCCATCGACCCGCTCGACGGCTCCTCCAACATCGGCGTGAACATGGCCGTGGGCATGATCTTTGGGATCCGGCCGTCGATCAAGGATCCGGCGAACCCGCTCGCCTCGTTCACGACGCCCGGCTCGGCGCAGATTGCCGCGGGCTTCGTGACGTACGGCCCGGCCACCGCGCTGATCCTGACGCTGGGGGATGGCACCCAATCCTACGTGCTCGACCGCGCCGAGGGTCGGTTCAAGCTGACGAGTCAGGCCATGTCTGTGCCGGCCTCGACCAAGGAATTTGCCATCAACGCCTCGAATGCCCGGCACTGGGACGCCCCTGTGAAGGCCTATATCGAGGATTGCCAGCGCGGCACCGAGGGCCCGCGCGACAAGGACTACAACATGCGCTGGCTGGCCTCCCTGGTGGCCGACATCCAGCGCGTGCTGACCCGCGGCGGCGTGTTCCTCTACCCGGGCGATGCCCGGAAGAACTACGCCCGCGGCCGCCTGCGGCTGCTCTACGAGGTCGCGCCCGTGGCCATGCTGGTTGAGCAGGCGGGCGGGACCGCCACCGACGGTGAGAAGCGGATCCTCGACCTCGTGGCCACCGGCATCCACGAGCGGGCACCGCTGGTCTGCGGCTCGACCGAGGAGGTGGCTTGTGTCGCGACCTACTATGCGGGCGGCAAGCCCGATGCCGGCCGCTCGCCGCTCTTCGGCCAGCGCGGCCTGATGCGGTCCTGAGGCGCAACGCGAAGTCCGGACGGAATGTCGGCGCGGCACCCCATCATCTCGGTGACCGGCTCCTCCGGGGCCGGCACCACGTCGGTGCGCAACACCTTCGAGCAGATCTTCCGCCGCGAGGATGTGCGGGCGGTCTTCATCGAGGGTGATGGCTTCCATGCCTTCGACCGCGACACGATGCGGGCGATGATGGCGAACGAGCCGACGTTGTCCCACTTCGCCCCGCGCGCCAACCTCCTGCCCGAATTGGAGGCGGTATTCCGCAGCTATGCCGAGACCGGGACCGGCCGCACCCGCCACTACGCTCATGACCAGCACGACGCCCAGGCCTACGGCATCCCTGAGGGAAGCTTCTCGGACTGGGAGGCGTTCCCGTCCGATTCCGACCTCCTGTTCTATGAGGGCCTGCACGGCTGCGTGGCCGATCAGGATGTCGACATCGCCCGTTACGCCGACCTGAAGATCGGCGTCGTGCCGGTGATCAACCTCGAATGGATCCAGAAGCTGCACCGGGACCGCTCGTTTCGTGGCTACTCCACCGAGGCGGTGACCGACGTGATCCTGCGGCGCATGCCTGACTACGTGCAGACCATCTGCCCGCAATTCTCGTTCACCGACATCAACTTCCAACGGGTGCCGACGGTCGACACCTCGAACCCGTTCATCGCCCGCTGGATACCCACCGCCGACGAATCGATGGTGGTGATCCGCTTCAAGGACCCGAAGGGGATCGATTTCTCGTACCTCGTCTCCATGATCCATGACAGTTTCATGAGCCGGGCCAATTCCATCGTGATCCCGGGCGGAAAGCTGGATCTCGCCATGCAGCTGATCCTGACACCGATGATCATGCAGCTCGTCGAGCGCCGCCGCCGGCTGGCCTGAGCCAATCCCGAAAGCCTCCCATGCTCGCACCCGTCATCGCCCCGTCGATCTTGTCCGCCGACTTCTCGAAGCTCGCCGAGGAGACCCGCGCCGTCGACGCGGCCGGGGCCGACTGGATCCATCTCGACGTCATGGACGGCCATTTCGTGCCCAACATCACCTTCGGGCCCCCCGTCGTGAAAGCCCTGCGCCCGCACACGCAGAAGTATTTCGACGTGCACCTGATGATCGCGCCGGCCGATCCATACCTGGCGGCCTTCGCGCAGGCGGGGGCCGATGGGATCACGGTCCATGCCGAGGCCGGGCCGCATATCCACCGCTCGCTCCAGACGATCCGCGACCTCGGCAAGCGCGCCGGCGTGGCGATCAACCCGGGCACGCCGGCCGCCATGGTCGAGCCGTTGCTCGACCTCGTGGATCTCGTGCTGATCATGACGGTCAATCCCGGCTTCGGCGGCCAGAGCTTCATCAAGAGTGCGATGGAATCGGTGGCGCGGGTGCGCGCCATGGTTGCGGGTCGGGACATCCGCATCCAGGTGGATGGGGGGATCGACCCTGAGACCGTGAAGGCTGCGAGCCGCGCCGGTGCCGACACCTTCGTGGCCGGCAATGCCGTGTTCAGCGGCGGCCCGGACGCCTACGCAGAGCGCATCGCGGCAATTCGTGAAGGCGCGGAGGGGGCCTCCGGTCGCGACCTGTCGTGCTGAAGGCGCTGATCTTCGACGTCGACGGGACCCTCGCCGAGACGGAGGATCTGCACCGGCAGGCGTTCAACCGCGCCTTCGCGGAACTCGGCCTGCCCTGGCACTGGGACGAGGCGCTCTACGCCAACCTGCTCACTGTGATGGGCGGCAAGGAGCGGCTCGCCCACTACATCGACACGCAACATCCGTACGAGGCCGACGCGCTCCACGCGCTGGCCCCGGAAATCCACGCACGCAAAACCGTCGCATACGGGGCGCAGGTTGCGGAAAGCGGTCTGCCCTTGCGCCCCGGGGTCGCCCGGCTGATTGCCGAGGCCCGGGCGGCCGGACTCCGCATCGCGGTGGCCACCACAACCAGCCGACCGAACGTGGACCGGCTCCTGGCTGCCAATTTCCCGCCGGATGCCGCCCCCTTCGACGTAATCGCGGCGGGCGACGAGGCGAACCGCAAGAAGCCCGCCCCCGACGTGTTCCTCCTGGCCCTCGCCGGCCTGAACGTTGCGGCCTCGGAGGCTGTGGCCTTCGAGGATTCCACCGCCGGCATTAGCTCCGCCCGGGCCGCCGGCCTGCCGGTCCTGGCAACCCGGAGCCGCTACACCGATAGCCATCGTCTCGACGGTGCCTTCTCGGCGGTCTCGGACCTCGGCGAGCCGGGGCGTCCGCATCGGCACCTCGCCGGTCTGGAATGGCCGGGCGGGATCGTGGATCTCGCCGGCCTTCTCCGGTGGCACGACGCCCTGGAAGAGCCGGGCGGCTCGCCGAGACGCGTCGGGCCGCCCTCGACGCGCTCCTGACGGGGCGCCCTTCTTCGATCGCCGTCGCGGAATGATATGCCAAGGCCGTCATCGGCCTGACGGCCATCGCCGATGCGGCAGTCGCAGTCATCGATACCGCGATCGACCGGGCATGCGCCTCCGCGACCGGGTCCTCGTCTCGGCCTCGGACCTGTCCCGTCAGGCCGACCAACTGTCCGACGAGGTCCGGCGCGTCCTCGCCACCGTCCGCTCGGCGCGAGGGGCGCGCCCGGTCTCGAAGGCCGCGCCACCGCGCGACGCATGGACTCCGACCGCCGCCGCCCGTCCCAGCCGGTCAGCGCCGCGCCCGGTCGAGCCGGCGGTCCCGCCGCCCCGCCGCCCGGCCCTGCGCCTCGGTGGCGAACAGCATCGTGCCGGCAACGATGCCGACCGCCGCCGCGATCCCGAACTTGAGCCAGCGCGGGTCGGCCGCCGCGACGTGGCCGGTCGCGCGGGCGTCGAAGCGGCCGTGCGCCCCGGGATCGGTGTCCACCGGGTCGTAGAGGTTGTCGGGGCGGTTCTTCTGCGCCTTCACGTCGGTCATCTCCCCGCGATAGCCGTGCCGGGCGAGGTAGCCGTCGATCCAGCCCGGGATCAGCATGTTTCCGATGATCGCCTTCCAAGCCGAGGCGCCGATCCACAATTCCCGCGGCGCGACGTGGGCCGCCTGGAAGACGTGCCGGGCGATCGCCTCCGGCTGGTAGATCGGCGGAACCGGCTCGAGCTTGCGCGGCAGTCGCGAGCGCGCCCAGTCGAACTGAGGGGTGTTCACAGCCGGCAGCTGCACCATCGTCAGCCGCACCCGGCTGCCATCGTGAAGCAACTCGCTGCGCAGGGAATCGACAAAGCCGCGCACTGCGGCCTTGGCGGCGCAGTAGCTGGCTTGGAGCGGGATCGAGCGGTAGGCGAGCGCTGAGCCAATATGCACGACGGTGCCCCGGTCGCGCGGCACCATATGCCGCAGGGCGGCAAGCGTCCCGTGCACCTGACCGAGATAGGTTACCTCGGTGGCGCGGCGGAACTCCTCCGGGCTCGTCTCCTGCACGGGGGCGTAGATCGTCACCATCGCGTTGTTGACCCAGACATCTATGCCGCCGAACGTCTCGGCCAGGTCATCGGCGGCCTGCGTGACGGCGTCCGCGTCGGCGACGTCGATCGCGAAGGCCAGCGCCCGGCCGCCGACCTGCTCGACGTCGCGGATCGTGCCCCTCAGCCCAGCCTCGCCCCGGGCGATCAGCCCGACATTCCAGCCATGTCGGGCGAATTCATGCGCCACGGCGCGGCCGACACCGGCGCTCGCGCCCGTGACCATGACCGTGCTTCGTCCGTTGCGGCTCGACATCAGGCTTCCAGCTGCGCGTGAAGACCAGCGCCAACGCCCGAAGCCGCCGTTCTTTCCGGGCTCACGAGATTGGGAAGCCGGCGCCGCTATGCCCGCCTGCGCCCGCAGACTGGCGGCGGCTGCGTTGCTTCGTCGGAAGACGGCGGCCTATATACGGCGCGACCTCACAGCCGCGACGGCGGGGTCCCGGACGCCCGCCCGCGCCAACGAACAAAAGTCTGAACCGTCATGGCAGGCCATTCGCAGTTCAAGAACATCATGCACCGGAAGGGCCGGGTGGACGCGGTCCGCTCGAAGGTGTTCGGCAAGCTCGCTCGCGAGATCACCGTGGCGGCCAAGCTCGGCACGCCCGATCCGGCGATGAACCCGCGCCTGCGCGCGGCTATTCTGGCGGCTCGCGCCGAGAATATGCCCAAGGACAATATCGAGCGCGCCATCAAGAAGGCTGCCGGCGCCGACGGCGAGAACTACGAGGACATCCGCTACGAGGGCTACGGCCCCGGCGGCGCCGCGCTGATCGTCGAGGCGCAGACCGACAACCGCAACCGCACCGCCTCGGACGTGCGCTCGGCCTTCACCAAGTCGGGCGGGAGCCTCGCCGAGACCGGGGCCGTGGCGTTCATGTTCGACCGCGTCGGCGTGATCGCCTATCCCGCCTCCGTGGCCGATGCCGACACGATGCTGGAGGCTGCGATCGAGGCCGGCGCCGACGATGTCAGCTCCGGCGAGGACGGGCACGAGGTCGTCTGCGCCCAGGATTCCTATGGCGAGGTCGCCAAGGCCCTCGAGGGGCGCTTCGGCGAGCCGAGCCGCACCGGGCTGATCTGGAAGGCGCAGAACACGATCGACGTCGATGACGAGACCGGTGAGAAGCTCATCCGGCTCGTCGAGGTGATCGAGGACCAGGACGACGTCCAGCATGTCTACGTGAATTTCGCCCTGTCGGATGCACTCGTCGCCAAGCTGCAGGCGTAAGAGGCGGCCTCACAGGCGCGGACCACGCCGGCGGATGCACGCGCGCAATCTCCGGGTCTGTCATCCCGCGCGACAGCGGCCCCGTCGTTCCGGGACGCCGCGGGCGAGCCCGGAATCCGGAACGACGGACAGAGCCGGTTCGGGCATCCGTTGAGGCTCTGGATCACGGGACCCGCTGCGCGGTCCCGGCCTGCCGGGCCAGCCGCCGAGTGATCCCGAAATCTCAGGCGCCGGCGGCCGCGAGTTCGGCGCCGAACCGCTCCTGGGCGTAGCGCTCCACCGAGAAGGTGTCGTCGGGCAGCTGCACCATGAAGCGCTCGGCCACCTCGGTCAGGACGATGTCGGGCTGGACGCGCTCGATATAGGCCCAGTCGAGCGAGGTGCTCCAGATGAAGTGCACCTCGCGGAAGGTTTCCGCCAGCATGATCGTCAGCATGTACGGCATGACGTGCGCGAACGAATCGCCGAACAGCACCAGGCGGCGCGGGTCGTCGGCCTTGGCGTTGCCGTAGACCACGTGCGCGCCGACATGCAGCGTGTGCAGCAGGCCGGCCCTCTCCCGGGCCTCGACGATCGGGCTGCCATAGGTCCGCACCGCGTCCTGCTGCATCAGGACGGTGCGGGAGCGCGCCCGCCGGGGCGGATCGAAGGCGCTCCCCAGATCGCCGTCATGGTCGGTCTCGTAGGACGGCCGTTCGCGCAGATCCTGCCGCGGCGCGGCGCCCAGCGCCCGGCAGATCTCCGCGTAGGCCAGGAAGCAGCCGTCGGAGGACCAATGCGTGTCGGTCCGGCAATAGAGGTCGGCCGTGTCGCGCTGCGCCCGCATCGGCGTCACCAGGTCGATGCAGGTCTGCCGCCAGCGTTTCCGGCGGCGCCAGGCCGCGTACAGCCCGATCGGACCGAGGAGGCGGCCCGGCATGGGCTCGCTGTGGAGGAGCCGGTAGGCCGGCGACGCGCTCGGCCGGATGGTGAGCCCGTCGAGCCGGTGATCGTAGATCATCAGCTTCTCCGGGGCGACGACGTGGCGGTACAGGATACCCTGGGCGCGCAGGCGCCGCTCCCGCGTCGACACGAGGCTGCGCCACTGCCAGATCAGCTCCGTCGTCTCCTCCGGCCGCTCGTACTGGCCGAGCACGTCATTGGTCCCGGTCTTCAGGAACAGCCATCCGTCCTGGCCGACATGGATGTGGTCGGGCGTGCTCGAAGTCATGGCGCACTCGTGAGGCGGGTCGCCCGCTCCAGCCGCCGAGGATGACGGATTCGGCAGCAAGGAGCGGGATGCCGGTGCGGCGGCGGACGGGCAGAGTGCTGCACGCGTCATCCACCGCCCGGCAGGCCCCGTCATGCCCCTCCTCAACGCCCACGCCAAGCCGCATAGTGCCGCCGCCATGAGTACCGTAACAAGGACAGGGTCCGGCGATACCGAGCGCTGGGCGGCCCTCGCCGCCCGCGACGCGCGGGCGGACGGCACGTTCGTGTACGCGGTGCGCACCACCGGGGTGTATTGCCGCCCGAGCTGCGCCTCGCGGGCGGCCCGGCCCGAGAATGTCAGCTTTCACCGGACCTGCGCCGAGGCCGAGGCGGCCGGCTTCCGGCCGTGCCGTCGCTGCCGTCCGGACGAACCCGCCCTCGCCGAGCGTCGGGCCGCGGCGATCGCCCGCGCCTGCCGCCTGATCGAGGCCGCCGAGACGATGCCGTCCCTCGCCGAACTCGCCGGCGCTGCCGGCCTGAGCGCCTACCATTTCCACCGACTGTTCAAGGCTGCCACCGGCGTGACGCCCAAGGCCTACGCGGCCGCCCATCGCGCCGCGCTGGTGGCGCGGCGGCTGCCCGGCGCCGCTTCGGTGACTGAGGTGCTCTACGAGGCCGGCTACGGCGCGGCGAGCCGCTTCTACGCGGGTGGTGCGCCCCGTCTCGGCATGGCGCCCGCCGCCTACCGGACGGGCGGCGCAGGCCTGCGCATCCGGTTCGGCATCGGTGCCTGCACCCTGGGTGCGATCCTGGTCGCCGCCACCGATGCGGGCGTCTGCGCGATCCTGCTCGGGGACGCGCCCGAGCCGCTCTTGCGCGATCTCGAGGACCGCTTTCCCGCCGCGGCGATCGAGGGGGGCGACCCGGCCTTCGAGGCCTGGATGGCGCAAGTCATCGGTCTCGTGGAGGCGCCCGGGAGCGGCCTCTCTCTGCCGCTCGACATCCGCGGCACGGCCTTCCAGCAGCGGGTCTGGGAAGCGCTGCGGAAGATCCCGGTCGGATCGACGGCGACCTACGCGGAGATCGCCCGCGCCATCGGCCTGCCGACGGCGACCCGTGCGGTCGCCCAGGCCTGCGGGGCGAATCCGGTCGCGGTGGCGATCCCGTGCCACCGAGTCGTACGCTCGGACGGCGCCCTGTCGGGCTATCGCTGGGGCGTCGCGCGCAAGCGGGCGCTGCTCGACCGGGAGGCCGAGGGCTGAGGCCCGCCAGCGCGCGCTGCGGCGCGCTCGCGCGGACGGTGGTCCGTCTAGCGCCGTCCTCCGCCCGGGCCGCCCAAGCCACCTCCGCCCAAGCCACCTCCGCCCAAGCCACCTCCGCCGAAACCACCTCCGCCGAAGCCGCCGCCACCGGGACCGCCCGGGCCCGGGCCAGGGCCGCCGCTCGGACCGCCGAAGCCCCCGGGTCCGACCGGGAATGCCCCAGGCCCTGTGGGCGGGGCACCGCCGAAGCCGCCGCGGGGCGCGCCGAATCCGCCCGGCCCTTCCGTGCCGGGAAAGACCGCGCCCCCGGGGCGGGTGTCGATCGCCGGACTACGCGGCGCCCCGATGCCGCCCGGGCCGCCCTGCCGGCCGCCGGGCTCGGGGCCGAACCGGCCGGGCAGCTCGTCGGGCAGGTTGCGCAGATCCAGCCGATCGCGCTCCCGCTCGAACCGTGGGGGATCCGGTTGCGGTGCGTCGGGCGCGATGCGCTTCTCGATGCGCAGCCGCTCCACCGTGAGGTCGCCGTCCCGCGCGATCGCCGCGGTCAGCACCGCCCGCACGCTCCCGGCGCGTGGAACCTGCGCGCCCGCACGGCCCGCCACGGCGTAGCCCGCGCCGACATCGAGTCCGGAGCCGGTCCGGCCGATATAGGCCTCGATCGAGACCTGCTTCAGGCCCGGCGGGAACGGCAGGCCCACCTTCGCGGCGTTGGTCACGGTGAGGACGTCGTTCGCCGCCGAGCCCGTCACCAGGGCGCGCTTGCCCGCTGGCAGGGCATCCGCCCCCGTGAGACGCAGGCCGCCGATCCTCGGCCCGTCCGGACCGCGCCGCACCGGTCCGGCGACGCGGTCCGGCCCAGCCTCCCGCGGCTCGATCAGGCTGGCCACGATCACGCCGTCCGGCCGGCGCAGCCCGCTCACCGCGACCCGCACCCCCGGCTTCCAGACGCCCTCGAGACCCGCGGTCGAGACCCGCTGCCCGAGCACAACCAGCCGCCCCGGCGCGACGGATTCCACGGGCCCGACCACCTCGCTGGTCACGTCGATCCGCCGCGTGGCGAGGCCGGCCCCCTCGGGCCGCGCGACCACGTGGACCACCTGACCGATCTTGAGGTCGGCGGCCTTCGCGGGGGCGCCGTCAATGCGCACCTCCACCTCGGGCGGGTAGGCGATGCGCAGGTCGTTGACGATGATCGAGCCGAAGCGGCGGATCGTGCCGATCACGCCGGTCCCGCCGATGCCGCGGTCGCCCTCGCCGAGTGACCCGTCGCGGGGGTCGTCGGTCCGCATCATGCCGGTGCCGCCGATGCCCTGATCGCGCGGCGCGTCCTGCGAGCGGACGGCGCTCGGCAGCAGGGTCGCGGCCCCCGCGAGCAGGCGCAGGACGAACCGGCGGTTGGGCAAGGCGCGCACCGGCCGGCCTCTCAACGCTCGTCCGCGGGCTGCGCCGATGGCGCCGCTTCCGTGTAGATGTAGAGGCCGAAATTCCAGCGATGCGTGCCGCCGGGATCAGTCTGGCAGGCGGCGTGCGCTTCCCGGTTGGCCTGCTGCAGGGCCTCCATGGCGATCTCGCGGGCGCGCGCCTCGAGCTTGGTCGCGAGGTCCTTCGACAGTCCATCGTAATGGACCGCCCGCTCCAGGAAGCGCGGCGCATCGCCGACGATATTGGCGACGGCCGCCGCGATGTGGTCGTGCAGGTTGCGGCCGAAATAGTAGAGCTGCGGCCCCTCGGCCCCGTCGCCGCGGGGCACGTAGGCGGCCTCCGCCAGCACGATCCGGTCGTGTGGGTCGGTGAAGGCCAGCCCCCGGTCGAGCCACTCGTCGAGGACGGCGCGGGGCCGCAGATCCCGGGTCACGCCCGCGACCAGGGATTCGAACGAGGGCGCGCTGCCCTCCGCGGTGCGCGGCAGCTTCAGGGGCTGGCCCTGCGGATCGGTGAAGGCCGGGTCGGCGATCCAGCGGGCGATGATCCGGCTGGTGCGCGAGACGACGGCCGGAACGGCGCTGACAGGGGCGCCCGCGCCGCGCAGGCGCCGGACCTCCTTGCGGTGGATGCCGGTGAGCAGGGAGACGCGGCTATCCGTCTGCTCCTTGCCGGTCAGGGCGAAATCGTACTCGGCGACGTTCACGTAGAGCTCGCGCAGGAGGTCCGTAAGCGCGGGAAACGTGATGCCGCGTGCCACGAGCAGGCGGACGAGCGGGCGCAGCAGCCGCGCCAGAGGCGCGTGCAGGCTGGCGCCCTCCCGCGGTGTATCGGCGGTTTCGGACATGGCCTCATCGTGCCGCCTTGTGCCGTGGGATACAATCCCACCGCGCGCGACGGCACACACCGAAGCGCGCTTTCCGCGTTGACGTGGGATTTTTGCACACGTAGACCGAATTCGTGGTCAAATTTCCCACGCGAAGCGAGGAGCAGGGGTCATGAATGTCCGAGCACGCCCTCTGATCGCGGTGACCCTGCCGCCAATGACGACGACCACCGCCCGCGAACACCATCCGCAACGGGCTGTCTCTCTTCCGCGGCTCCGGCGCCTGATCGGCGTCATCGCCGCGCTCACGCTGCCCGTCCTCGGTGTCGCTGGTGCGGACACGGTCCACCGCGCCCTCGCACCGAAGACGACGCAGGCCGCCGCTCCCGCCAACCCCTCTGGCGGGGCGGCGGTACCCACGGGTACCGCCACGCCCAGGCGCGCCCATCGAACCATGCGGACAGCGGCGCGGATGGCCGCCAGCCGGGACATGCGGTCATGATGGTCCTGTCCGACTTCGGCAGCCGGCGTCCGGCTCCGACCTGCGGCGGAGCGGCCGTCCTCGACCTCGCGCTCTGCCTGATCCTGGCCGTGACCGTCGTCGGCCTGCTCCTCCTGGCCCTCTGATCCTTGCGGCTTCGCCGCCCTCCACAAAGAGACATCCATGACGCGATCATTCCACGCAGCCCTCGCGGGTGCCGCGGCCGGCTGCTTCGCGCTCGCCGCCGAGGCGGCGGATCTGCCCCGCCGCGCGCCGCCGCCGCCGCTCCCGTCGCTACCGGTCTTCACCTGGACCGGCTTCTATGCCGGCGTGAATGCCGGATATGCGTTCCCCACCGCGAGCGGCGGGTTCACCGACCCGACCTACGGCGCCGTCACGGGCGGCGGCCGGTCCGGCGGCTTCGCCGGCGGCGGGCAGATCGGCTACAATTATCAGGTCACACCGGGCGCCGGCGTCGTGGTCGGCTTCGAGACCGACATCCAGGGTACGGCCGTTGCCAAGGCGGATGCCGCCTATCTCGGCACCGCGCCGTATTACAGCGTCCGGCCGACCCTCGACTATTTCGGGACGGTCCGCGCGCGAGTCGGCTACGCGTTCGACCGCGTCCTCGTCTACGGCACCGGCGGCCTCGCCTATGGCGGCGGCTCGCGTTCGACCTATGCGGGATCCTACCCCTCCACCCTGCCGTCCACCGACCGGACCGGTTACGCGGCCGGCGGCGGCATCGAGTACGCATTCACCGAGAAGCTCTCCGCGAAGGTGGAGGCCCTCTACCTCCATCTGGGCCGCGGATCGGTCGCCTCCACCTACTACAACGCCAGTGTTCCGGCCTATTATGGTGCCGGCAAACAGGATTCCGGTTTCACGCTGGTTCGTGCCGGTTTGAATTACCGATTTTGAACAATACTCATGAATAGATAGCTTGACGGAGTGGGCGGGCTGGGTCGCAATGCGGGGCGTTCGGCTTCGCGAATCTGTCGGCCGCGCGAACCTGATTACGGCCGGTGAGAGTCGGAGAGTCCGAATACCGCGCGGATGCCGCCACGCGGGATCAGGGTTTCTCTCCGACAGGATCGGCCGTGCGCATTCCCAGCCCGACCTCCCTCCCGACAGCCTTGCTCGCCTTCGGGCTCGCGGCCTGTGCCGTCCCGGTGCGGGCCCAGGAGATCGTCCCGCCCGGGCCGACCGGGCGCGGCGCCATCCTGATCTACGGAAATTTCTGCGGTCCCGGCAGTCGCGGCCCCGGATACCCGCCCATCGACGCGCTGGACCGCGCCTGCGCGCATCACGATGCCTGCTCGCCGGAGCCGGCTTCGGGCCTGTTGCCGACCTGCGCCTGCAACGGCCGCCTCCGGGTCGAGGCGGGGCTGGTCGCCCACGATCCGCGCGCATCGGACCAGACCCGCCAGACGGCGCAGTTCATCTCGGATTTCGCCGCGGCGCTGCCCTGTCAGTAGGCCGCGCCGCGCGTTCGATCAGGCGGCGTCGGCCGGGTTGGCGGCCGGCTTCGGGCCGCCCTTGGCGACCCCCACGAGGGCCGGGCGCAGAACGCGCTCCCCGATGACGTAGCCCGCCTGCACGACCTGCACGACGGTGCCGGCGGGAACCTCCGCGTTCGGCACCTCGAACATCGCCTGATGGCGATTCGGGTCGAACTTCTGGCCCTGGGGCTCGACGATCTTCACGCCGTGGCGCTCGAGGGTCTTGGCGAGGTCGCGCTCGGTGAGCTCGATCCCGTCGATCAAGCCCTTCAAGGCGCCGTCGGCCGTGGCCTTCGCGTCGGCCGGGACGCTGTCGAGGGCACGACGGATGTTGTCGGCGACGTTGAGCACGTCCCGCGCGAAATTGGTCACCGCGTAGGCGCGCGCGTCGGCGACCTCGCGCTCCGTCCGCCGGCGCAGATTCTCCATCTCGGCGAGGGTGCGCAGCGTCCGGTCCTTGAGTTCGTCGCGCTCGGCCGTGAGCAGGGCCAGGGCCTCCGCGACCGGATCGACGGAGGCCGACCCGGTGCCCTGACCCGCGGGCGCGGGATCCTGGGCCGCGCCGGCACCGGCTTCGACCGTGGTCTGGCGCTGGTCATCCTGGGTCATGTCGTTGCTCGTCATCACGTTTCAGTCGTGGGCGGGATGGGATGGGGTAGGATCGGAATCGGCGCTGATATCTGGCCAAGGGGCCGCGAAATCAACCCGTACGCTCACGCCTCGCGCGGCGGCGGCGCCGCCACCAGCGCCTCCAGACCCTCGGCCTTGAGCGTGGCGACGTCGTGCGCGAACACATCCATCACGGTGCTGCGGATCGCGGCCTGCCGATCGGGCTGCGTCACCCGCGTGCCGGTAAGGTCGGTCACGTAGAAGACGTCCACGGCCCGTTCGCCGAAGGTCGCCACATGCGCCGACGTGATGTTGAGCGACAGCCGGCTGAAGGCGGTGGTCAATTCGTAGAGCAGGCCCGGCCGGTCGAGACCGGTGATCTCCACCACGGTCTCCCGGCTCGACAGGGCGTTGTCGATGATGACGTCCGGCGGCACCGGGAAGGTCTTGGCGCGGGTGCTCGTCGGCGGGTGCTTGTCGGCGACGAGGTCGGCGATGCGGATCTCGCCTTTCAGCGCCCGCTCGATCGCCGCGGTGATGCGCTTGGTCCGGCGCAGCTCGTCCTCGTCCCGCTCGAAGGCGCGGGAGATGAAGATCGTGTCGAGGGCGAACCCGTCGGTCGTGGTGAAGATCTGCGCGTCGACGATGTTGCTGCCGGCCGCCGCGCAGGCCCCGGTGACGATGGCGAGCAGGCGGGGATGGTCGGGCGAGTAGACCGTGATTTCGGTCACGCCGCGGACGGGGTCGAGCGCCACGTCGGTGGCGCTGGTCCGCCCGTCGCGCACGACGTCGCGCAGGAAGATCGCGTTCTTGAGCTGGCGCGTGCCGTCGACCTTGAGCCAGTAGGCCTGGCTGTGCCGGGCCGCGTAGGCGTCGAACTCCTCTGCGCCCCAGCCGGGCAGCTGCTCCCGCAGGCCCATCTGCACGAGGCGGACCCGGTCGGTGCGGGCGATCTCGGAATGGCCGCCCGACAGGTAGACCTCGGTCTCGTCGTACAGGGTCCGGACCAGCGTACCCTTCCAGGCGGTCCAGACCCCGGGGCCGACGGCGGTGATGTCGGCCACCGTCAGGATGGTCAGGAGCTTCAGCCGCTCCAGGCTCTGCACGCTCGCGGCGAAACGCTCGATCGTCTTGCCATCCGAGAGGTCGCGGCTCTGGGCGGTCATCGACATCAGCAGGTGGTGTTCCACGAGCCAGCGGACGGTCTCGGTCTCGGCCTGGTTCAGGCCGAAGCGCGGGCAGAGCTTCTCGGCGATGGCGGCGCCGGCGATCGAGTGATCCTCCGGGCGACCCTTGGCGATGTCGTGCAGCAGGATCGCCACGTAGAGCGCCGTGCGGTTGTGGATCGTGTGCACGAGCCGCGAGACCAGCGGGTAGGTCTCCTGGGCCCGGCCGGATTCGATATCGGCCAGCACGCCGACCGTGCGCAGCAGGTGCTCGTCCACCGTAAAGTGGTGGTACATGTTGAACTGCATCATCGCGACGATTCGGCCGAAATCCGGGATGAACCGGCCGAGCACGCCGGCCTCGTTCATCTCGCGTAGCGCCTCCTCCGGCGCGTTCCGCGAGGTGAGGATCTCGAGGAACAGGCGATTCGCCTCCGGATCCACGCGCAGCGTCGGGTTGACGAGGCGCAGGGACCGGCTGGCCAGCCGCTTGGCGTCGGGATGGATCGCGAGGTTGTGCCGGTCGGCAAGCCAGAACAGCCGGATCAGGTTGACCGGGTCGCGCTCGAACGCATCCTCGGCGCGCAGGTTCACCCGGCCGTGGTCGATCCAGAAATCCTCCGCCTCCATGGCGGTCGCCCGGAATCGGTCGCGGAACCGGCCGATCCAGCGGTCGAGCACCGGCGTGCGCTTGGCGTGGCGCGCCTCCAGCTCCGCGCAGACGATGGCGGTGAGGTCGCCGACATCCTTGGCGAACCGGAAATAGGCCTTCATGAAGCGCTCGACGCCGGAGAGGCCGCCGCGGGCCTCGTAGCCGAAGCGCTCGGCGATCCGCGGCTGCAGGCCGAAGGAGAGACGCTCCTCCGCCCGCTTCGTCACGAAGTGCATGTGGCAGCGCACCCGCCACAGGAACTCCTCGCAGCGCTCGAACAGCGCGTATTCCTCCGGGGTGAACAGGCCGGCGCTGACGAGTTCGGCCTGATCACGCACCCGGTAGGTGTATTTGGCGATCCAGAACAGCGTGTTCAGGTCGCGCAGGCCGCCCTTGCCGTCCTTGACGTTCGGCTCGACGAGATAGCGCGAGGACCCAGCCTTGGAGACGCGCAGGTCGCGCTCGCGCAGCTTCGCCTCCACGAACTCGGCGGCGGAGCCGACCACCAGCTCGGCATCGAAGCGCGTCACCAGCTCCTCGTAGAGGATGCGGGTGCCGAACAGGTAGCGCGCCTCCAGCAGGGCCGTGCGGATCGTCATGTCGGCCCGCGCCTCGCGCAGGCATTCCTCGACCGAGCGCGTGGCGTGGCCGACCTTCAGCTTCAGGTCCCACAGGACGTAGAGCATTCCCTCGACGACGCTCTCCGACCACGCGGTCTGCTTGTAGGGGAGCAGGAACAGCAGATCGATGTCCGAGCCCGGCGCCATCGTGCCCCGGCCGTAGCCGCCGGTGGCGACCACCGCGAGCTGCTCGCCGGTCGACGGGTTGTCATTGGGATAGAGCCGCCAGACGACGGCATCGTGGATCGCTCGGACCACCGCGTCGGTGAGGTTCGACAGGGTCTGTGCGCAGCGCAGCCCGTTGCGGTCTTCGAGGAGCTGCGCCTCCGCGGCGCGATGGCCTTCCTCGATCACCCGGCGCAGCTGCGGCACCAGCGCGGCCCGGAGCTTGGTAGGCTCGCGAGCTTCGCGGTCGAGGTTCTCCAGGACCGTATCGAGGGCGGCGACGGGATCGAACATGGCTCCCGTTAGCATGATATCCCTACGCCGCCAGCCATGCGGCGCCCGTCGCTATTCCGCGGCCGGCAGGTCGAGCGCGAGGAGCCGCGCCGTGCGGTTGCGGGTCGCCGTGCGGGGTTCGACTTCGTTCGCCTGCCGCCTGGCATCCGCGATGGCCGCGTGGACGCCGTCCACCGCCAGAATCAGCGCGCTGACCGTGCGGGCATCGATGCTGCGCTCGCGGGCATAGCAGACCACGTCGGCCACGAGGCCGTCGGTCTCGATCGCGATCGCGTCCAGTTCGGTCGTGCTGGTCGCCGCGCGCACCTCGCGCATGATGTCGAGCAGCCGGTCGAGGACGAAGTCGACGCGCTCCCGGCGCTTGCGGGCAAGGCGCTGGCCCAGCCAGGCCAAGCCGGAGCCGATCGTGCCGCCGAAGAAGGCGAACAGGTAGATGTAATCCTCGTAGCGATCGAGGAAGGTCTGCTGCTCGCGCTCGAAATAATCGACTGCGCCGGGATGGTTCGGCAGGCGCGCCGAGGTCGCCGCCACCGTCGTGTCGAAGTCCGGCGCCTTCATCAGCTTGGCCACCGGCGCCGCCGAGGCGAGCCGCGAGCGCCACTCGAACAGGTGCTGCGTCGCCGAGGCGACCGCGACGCGGCTGACCGTGCCCCGCGCCATCAGGCGGTACGAGGCGCCGACAGTCTTGACCTCCTCGTCTGGGCGCTTCGGGCGACCGCCGAAGGTGCCGGCCGGAATGGTCACCGATTGCAGTTCGGGAAAGCGCTGCAGGATCGCGTCGCCGTCCGGGATCGAGACGAAGCCGATCTTGCGCTCCGGCGAGCCCAGCTCGACGGCGCGGACCACCGCGGCCGCGGATTTGGAGGCGGGACTGGCGATCACCGCGACCGCGTCGACCCGCTTCTCGGTGAGCGCGGCCGTGACATCGCCGGCCTTCAGCGGCACCACCACGACATGGCCCGGCTCCGCCTCGGCGGCCTGCTCGGCCTCCGGCGCATCCTCACCGGCGCTATCCGGCACAAGGTCGTAGAAGGAGAGCAGGTTCGTGAGGAACGGCAGGTCGGCGCTGTGCCGGACGACGATGCCGAGCCGCTTGCGTGCCAGGGCGGGGATGTCGTCGATATCGGCCGCCTCGGGCGCCGCGATGACCAGCGCCTCGTCGTGCAGGATCGCCAGGGTCAGACCGTTCTCGGGCAGGAACACGTCCGGTCGCACGACGGCGAGGTCGGCCTTGTTCCGCTGGAGCGCCAGGGCGCTGTCGCGGACGTCGCCGTAGCGCACGACCTTGAGGCGAACATCCTCGCGCGCCCGGTCGAGGGCGCTGGCATAGGCTTCGATCAGCGCGGCCTCGGGCCCGTCCTGCGGGCCGACTGCCACCGTGAGCGTGTTCGGGCGTGAGAGGTAGACGATCGCGGCCGCGACCGCGGCCAGCCCCAGGGCCACGAGGACCAGGAGCCATTCGCGGCGCATCAGGACAGCCGCCGCGACATGCGGCCTCCGCCGGCTTCGAGCCTGCGGATCGCCGGACGGAGAACGGTGGTTCGGGCCATGGCCGAGCCTGTCGCGTTGCGCACGTTCCATCCCCGAGTCATGGAACGCAAACCTGTCGAGATCGTGAAGAACCTGTGAAACCTCCAATCGTTGCAGGATCCGCGCCAGAACGTCGCGACCGGGCGATCAAGCCGCCTGGGCCGGTGAGCCCGGCCTGGCTCGAGCGCGCCGCGCTTCATTATCTGGAACGCTACAGCGCCTCGACCGAGATGCTGCGCCGGACCCTCGCGCGCCGTGTCCAGAAGCGGGCCCGCGCTCGGGGCGAGGATCCGGATAGTTTCGCGGATCTCGTCACCGCGACGGTGGCGCGGGCGGTGTCGGCCGGCCTCGTGGACGATGCGCGGTTCGCCGATACCCGGCTCGCCACCCTGCGCCGCCGCGGCACGTCGAGCCGCGGCGTCTCGGCCAAACTCGCCGCCAAGGGCGTGCCGCGCGACGTGGTCGAAGCCGCGATGGTGGCCGAGCGCGAGGCCACGGCCGACGGGGAGGCGGAGGCGATCGAGGAGCAGGCCGCACAGGCCTATGCCAAGCGGCGGCGCCTCGGGCCGCATCGCCGGCCGGAACAGCGGGAAGCCTACCGCGAGCGGGACCTCGCGGCGCTGGCACGGGCGGGTTTCTCCTACGCCCTCGCGCGCCGCGTGGTCGACGCGGAGCCGGACGGGGAGCCCGACCCGCCGGCATGACGGGTGCGGCATCGCGGCCCGGGGCGAAGGGCAGAGCGGCCTTGCACCTTCGTCCGTGTTGTTCATTGTCTGTTCGATGGACGAGACCCTCGCCAAGAAGCTGCGCATCCTGGCCGATGCCGCGAAGTACGATGCCTCCTGCGCCTCCTCGGCCGCGCCGAAGCGGGCGGCCGGAAAGGAGGGTGTCGGCTCCACCACCGGCGCCGGGATCTGCCACGCCTACACGCCGGACGGGCGATGCGTCTCGCTGCTCAAGATCCTGCTGACCAACTGGTGCCTGTTCGACTGCGCCTATTGCGTGAACCGGCGCTCCTCGAACGTGCGGCGGGCGAAGTTCACCGTCGAGGAGGTCGTGAACCTCACTCTCAACTTCTACCGGCGGAACTACATCGAGGGCCTGTTCCTCTCCTCCGGAATCATCAAGTCGCCGGACCACACGATGGAGCTGCTGACCCGGGTGGCGAAGTCGCTGCGGCGCGACCACGGCTTCGCCGGCTACATCCACCTCAAGTCGATCCCGGAGGCGAGCCCCTGGCTGATCGAGGAGGCGGGCCTCTACGCCGACCGGCTCTCGATCAACGTCGAGCTGCCCACCGAGGCGAGCCTGGAGCGGCTCGCCCCCGAGAAGGACGGTGCCGCGATCCAGGGGGCCATGGCGCAGATCGGCGAGCGCATCGTGCAGGCGAAGGCCGAGAAGCGCCGCTTCTCGCCGGCCGGTCACTCGACCCAGGTGATCGTCGGGGCGGATGCCACGACCGACGAGGCGCTGATCCGCAAGAGCGCGCTCCTCTACGGCAGCGTCGGCCTGAAGCGGGTCTACTACTCCGCCTTCAGCCCGATCCCGGACGGCTCGGCGATCCTGCCGCCCAAGCCGCCGCCGCTCCAGCGCGAGCACCGGCTGTACCAGGCCGACTGGCTGCTCCGGTACTACGAATTCACCCCCGACGAGGTCGCCGACGCCTCCGAGGGCGGGATGCTGGCCCTCGACATCGACCCGAAGCTCGCCTGGGCGCTGAAGCACCGGGACAAGTTCCCCGTGGACGTGAACAAGGCCGACCGGGAATGGCTGCTGCGGGTGCCGGGGCTCGGCGCGCGGGCGGTCGACAAGATCATCAAGGCGCGCCGCCACGCGACCCTGCGCCTCGACGACGTCGCCCGGCTGACCTCGGGCCTGAAGCGGGCGCGGCCGTTCCTCGTCGTGGCGGATCACCGGCCCGTGGGGCTGACGGATCGGCTCGATCTGCGCACGCGGCTGGTGGAGCCGGCGCAGCAATTGAGCCTGTTCTGATGCGGACCGGAAGCGCGCCCCTCTCTCCCCCCTCGGAGGAGGGAGGGGACCCGCGTGGGCCGCGTGCCGTTCTCCTGCGTCCGGGCGCTGATCTCGCCGGCTTTCGCGCCGCCGTCCGAAGCCTCGTTGCGCAAAACGTCCCGCCTGAAGCGGTGACGTGGTCGGTGACGGACTCGCCCGGCCTGTTCGGAAGGGGCGCGGAGCACGCCCCCGCCGCACCGCTCGCCTTACCCAAGCCCGTCGCCGCGCTGATCCCGCAGGTGATCCCCCACCGCGATCCGGAGCGCTACGGCCTGCTCTACGCCCTGGTCTGGCGGGTCTGCCACGGCGAGCGGCACCTGATGGAGGTCGGGAGCGACCCCCTGGTTCACCGCCTCCACAGGATGGCGAAGGCGATCGGGCGCGACCTGCACAAGATGCACGCCTTCCTGCGCTTCCGTCGGGCCGAGGACAGCGGCGGCGAGCATTACGTCGCGTGGTTCGAGCCGGATCACCACATCCTGGAGGCGGCAGCTCCCTTTTTCGTCAACCGCTTCCGCGGCATGCGCTGGTCGATCCTGACGCCTGAAGGCTCGGCCCATTGGGATACCGAAACCCTGACCTTCGGGCCTCCCGGAGATCGCGCCCAGCTGCCCGAGGGCGACGGGTTCGAGGCCGGCTGGCAGACCTATTACGAGAGCACGTTCAACCCGGCCCGCACCAACCTCAAGGCCATGCGGGCGGAGATGCCCAAGAAGTACTGGCGCAACATGCCGGAGACCGCCGCAATTCCCGCCCTGGTCCGGGCCGCGGCGGGCCGCACGGAAGCGATGATCGAGAGGGAGCCGACCATGCCCACACGCCGCGACCCCGCCCGCGCCGTTGCCGCCATGGCCGACCAGGATCCCAAGACCCTGGACGAACTGAACGCCATCATCCGCCGGACCGAACCCCTGGTGCCGGGCGCCACGCAGGCGGTGCTCGGCGAGGGGCCGGTGGGCGCGACCGTCGCCTTCGTGGGCGAGCAGCCCGGCGACCAGGAGGACCGGCAGGGCCGGCCCTTCGTCGGGCCGGCGGGGCAACTCCTCTCCCGCGCCATGGCGGAGGCCGGGATCGACCGCGGCGCGAGCTACCTCACGAATGCGGTCAAGCACTTCAAGTTCGAGGAGCGTGGAAAGCGCCGCATCCACCAGAAGCCGACGGCCGGCGAGGTCAGCCATTACCGCTGGTGGCTGGACCGCGAGCTCGAGTTCGTGGGACCCAAGCTGGTCGTGGCCCTCGGCGCGACCGCCGTGCTGGCGTTGACCGGCAAGGCGATCCCGATCACCCGCGCCCGCGGCCCGTTCCGCTTCGACCGGCACGACAACCGCTTCCAGGGCTTCATCACGGTTCACCCCTCCTACCTGCTGCGTCTGCCCGACGAGGCGAAGGAGGAGGCCTACGCGGCCTTCGTGGACGATCTGCGCCGGGTGGAGGCGCTGGGGCGCGAGCTCGCCGCGTGAGCCCCGGCGTGCCGCCCATAGGCGAGGCCCATGCGGTCCGCGTCCGGCTGTTTTCTGTGTGGCTACGAACGGGTGCCGAGACCACACCGAGCGGGTAACGCTGGACATCGTCTGGCTCACCGTCCACCACGACTTGCCCGTTCTCGTCGCGGCCTGCCGCGCCGAGCTGGACCGCGCGCCCGACCCCTGATCGCCCCGAGCCGCCAGAGCCCATGACTGACGCGAGCCCCGAGACCAAGCCCGTCGGCCCCGGCGATCAGGTGATCCTGGTCGACGGCTCGTCCTTCATCTTCCGGGCCTATTTCCAGTCGATTAACCAGGATCAGAAGTACAATTCCCGGCCGTCGGACGGCCTGCCCACCGGAGCCGTGCGGCTGTTCTGCACCAAGATCGCCCAGTTCCTGCAGGAGGGCGCGGCCGGCACGATGCCGACCCATCTCGGCATCGTCTTCGACAAGTCCGAGGGCTCGTTCCGCAAGGAGATGTTCCCGGACTACAAGGGCCACCGTCCCGACGCCCCCGACGACCTCAAGCGCCAGATGCCGCTGATGCGCGACGCCGTTCGCGCCTTCGGCCTGCACGCCGTGGAACTCGAGCGCTACGAGGCCGACGATCTCATCGCCACCTACACCCGCCAGGCCGAGGCGCGGGGCGCGGGCGTGATCATCGTCTCCTCCGACAAGGACCTGATGCAGCTCGTCGGGCCGCAGGTGCGGTTCTACGATTTCGAATCCGGCGCCAAGGGCAAGGCCGGCTACCGGCCCGAGCGCAATCTCGATGTCGAGGCGATCATCGCCAAGTGGGAGGGCCTGCAGCCGAACCAGATCGGTGACGCCCTCGCGCTGATCGGCGACACGTCCGACAACGTGCCGGGCGTGCCGGGCATCGGCCTGAAGACCGCGGCGGCGCTGATCAAGGAATTCGGCAGCCTCGACGCGCTGCTGGAGCGCGCGGGCGAGATCAAGCAGCCCAAGCGCCGCGAGACCCTGCTGGCCAATGTCGATCAGGCCAAGCTGTCGCGAAAGCTCGTAGCGCTGATGGAGGACGTGCCGGTCCCGGTCGCCCTCGACGAACTCGGCGTGCCCAAGCCCGATCCGGAAAAACTCGTCGGCTTCCTGAAGGCGATGGAGTTCAACACGCTGACCCGCCGCATCGCCCAGATGCTGCACGTCGACCCGGAAGCGGTGAAGCCCGATCCGCGGCTCCTGCCCGGCGCCCGGCCGCACGGCTACGCCAACGGCGCGGGGGGCAGCGAGGCCGTGCCGTTCTTCGGCGATTCCGTGCCGCCGGATCCCGAGACCGCGGCGGCCGGGGCCGAACGCCCGCCGGGCGCCGCGCCCCCGGAGGGCGGCGAGATCGACCCCTTCGCCGATCTCGACCTTCCGGACGCCCCCGCCAAGCCCCGGGCGCCCGTCGAGGCGACCCCCGGCAACGTGGTCGCGGCCCGCGCCGCGGAGGCGGTCGCGCCCTTCGACACCGCCGCCTACGAGACGGTCGCGTCCCTGGAGCAGCTCGACGCCTGGATCGCCGAGGCCGAAGAGGCCGGGGTGATCGCGGTCGACACCGAGACCGATGCGCTCGACGCCCACAAGGCCGGCCTCGTCGGCGTCTCGCTGGCAGTGGCCACCGGCCGGGCCTGTTACATCCCGCTGGCCCACGTGCAGGCCGCCAAGGTGCAGGCCGACGCCACCGACCTGTTCGGCGAGGGCGCCGCGCCCTCCGACGTGGCCGAGCCGGTGCCGGGCCAGATCCCGCTGAAGGCGGCCATCGCCCGGCTGAAGCCGCTCCTGGAGAATCCGGGCGTCCTGAAGGTCGGCCAGAACCTGAAATACGATTGGGTCGTGCTCGCCCGCTACGGCATCGAGATCGCGCCGTTCGACGACACGATGCTGATCTCCTACGTGCTCGATGCCGGGAAGGGCGGTCACGGCATGGACGAGCTGGCCCGGCGCCATCTCGGCCACCAGCCGATCACGTTTTCCGATGTGGCCGGCACCGGCCGCAACAAGGTCAGCTTCGACCGGGTCGCCATCGACAAGGCGACCGCCTATGCGGCCGAGGACGCGGACGTCACCTTGCGCCTGTGGCGGATGATGAAGCCGCGTCTCGTGGCCGAGCACCGGGTCGCCGTCTACGAGACCCTGGAGCGGCCGCTCCTGCCGGTGATCGCCCGGATGGAGCAGCGCGGGATCCGGGTCGACCGCGAGATGCTGAGCCGGCTCTCGGGCGATTTCTCGCAGATCCTCGTCCGCCTGGAGGAGGAGATCCAGGAGGATGCCGGGGAGAAGTTTTCCGTCGGCTCGCCGAAACAGATCGGCGACATCCTCTTCGGGAAAATGGGTCTGCCGGGCGCCAAGAAGACGCCCTCCGGCCAGTGGGCGACACCGGCTACGCTTCTCGAGGAACTCGCCCAGGCCGGGCACGAACTCCCGAAAAAGATCCTGGAGTGGCGGCAGCTCTCGAAGCTGAAATCCACCTACACGGATTCGCTTCAGACCCATGCCGACCGCGAGACCGCGCGGGTCCATACCTCGTTCTCGCTGGCGGCCACCACCACGGGGCGGCTGTCCTCCTCCGAGCCGAACCTGCAGAACATCCCGATCCGCACCGAGGAGGGGCGGCGCATCCGCCGCGCCTTCGTGGCCGCGCCCGGCAACCGGCTGATCTCGGCGGATTACTCGCAGATCGAGCTGCGGCTGCTCGCCCACATGGCCGACATCCCGGAACTCCGGAAGGCGTTCGAGGACGGGATCGACATCCACGCGGCCACGGCCTCGGCCATGTTCGGCGTGCCGCTCAAGGAGATGACGCCGGATCTTCGGCGCCGGGCCAAGACCATCAATTTCGGCATCATCTACGGCATCTCGGCCTTCGGGCTCGCCGACCGGCTCGGCATCGGCCGCGAGGAGGCTTCGGCGTTCATCAAGCAGTATTTCGAGCAGTTCCCGGGGATCCGCGACTACATCGACACGACCAAGCGGAGCTGCCGCGACAAGGGCTACGTGACCACCCTGTTCGGCCGCGTCTGCCACTACCCGCAGATCCGCTCCAACAACCCGTCCGAGCGCGCCAGCGTCGAGCGGCAGGCGATCAACGCGCCGATCCAGGGCTCGGCCGCCGACATCATCCGTCGGGCCATGACCCGGATGGAGGCGGCGCTCGCGGCGAAGAAGCTCGGCGCCCGCATGCTGCTGCAGGTCCACGACGAACTGGTATTCGAGGCGTCGGAGGACGAGGTGGAGGCGGCGATTCCGATCATCCGCGGCGTGATGGAGGAGGCGCCGGCGCCGGCCCTGACGCTGAAGGTGCCGCTGGTGGTGGAGGCCAATGCCGCGGGGAATTGGCAGGAGGCGCATTGAGGGGCGGTTGTAACGGACATCCTGGCCGCACAGAACATACGTCGATCCAATCCCTCCCCCTCATCCTGAGGTGCGGCGAAGCCGCCTCGACGGAGCCCTCCGGCCGGCCGCATGATTCCTGGAGGTCTCCCTCGAGGCCTCCGCTGTGCTCCGGCACCTCAGGATGAGGATGAGGTCGGGATTTCCGCGGTATCGAGCGGCGTGTGATGACGGTTCTTCGGTCAAACAGACGCCCTGTGACTGACGACCCCCTCGCCTTCCTCGCCGGCGGCGGCGAAGCCGCACGCATGATCCGGGCGCGCGACTGGTCCGGACATCCCCTCGGCGCCCCCGAGACGTGGCAGCCGGACTTCCGCGCCGCCCTGTCGCTCGTGCTCAACTCGCCGGAATCGATGATCCTGGCCTGGGGGTCCGGCCTCCACTTCTTCTTCAACGACACCTATTTTCCGCTGCTGGGGCCGCGGCTGCCCTGGGCCATGGGCGCGCGGTTCGACGTGGTCTGGGCGGATGCCTGGGATCAGGCCAAACCGATCATCGACGCCGCCAGGGCGGGCCGCCCGGAGCGCTTCGTCGACCTGCCGTGGCAGCTCGACACCGACCGGGGCGCCCGGGAGACGTGGTGGACCTTCTCGTACTCGCGGGTCCTCGATGCCGAGGGCCGGGTCGCGGGTCTGTTCATCCTCACCAACGAGACCACGGACCGGGTCCGGGCCGACGCCGCCCTCAAGGAGAGCCAGGACCGGCTGGTGGCGGCGCTCGCGGAGCTGCGCGACCTCAACGCCACCCTGGCGCAGCAGGTCGAGGAACGCACCGTCGACCGCAACGCCCTGTGGACGCTGTCGTCCGACATGATGCTGCGCTGCCTGTTCGACGGCACGATCACGGCGGTGAACCCGGCCTGGACTGAGGTGCTGGGCTGGCGCCCGGACGAACTCGTCGGGACGAAGCTCATCACTTTCGTCCATCCGGACGATTTCGCCCGCACCGTCGCGGGCGCGCAGCAGCTCTCCGCAGGGTCGAGTCTCGCGCGGTTCGACAACCGCTATCGCCACAGGGATGGCAGCTATCGCTGGATCAACTGGGCGGCGCGGCCGGGAGAGGGCTTCATCAATGCCGTCGGCCGCGATTTCACCGCCGAGCGCGAGCGCGCCGATGCCCTCGCGGCCGCCGAGGAGGCCCTGCGGCAATCGCAGAAGATGGAAGCGGTCGGTCAGCTCACCGGCGGTATCGCCCACGATTTCAACAACCTGCTCGCCGGCATCTCCGGATCGCTGGAGCTGATCCAGACCCGCCTCAGCCAGGGCCGCGTCATGGACGTGGACCGCTACATCAATGCCGCGCAGGGGGCGTCCAAGCGGGCCGCCGCGCTGACCCACCGGCTGCTCGCCTTCTCGCGGCGCCAGACCCTCGATCCGAAGCCCACCGACGTGACCCGGCTGGCGGCCGGCATGGAGGAGCTGATCCGGCGCACCGTGGGGCCCGCCGTGGTCGTCGAGGTGGTGAGCCCCCCGGGCCTGTGGCCGGCCCTGGTCGACCCGCCGCAGCTTGAGAACGCCCTTCTCAACCTGTGCATCAACGCCCGGGACGCGATGCCCGAGGGGGGCAGGATCACCATCGAGACCGCCAATGCCTGGCTGGACGAGCGCGCCGCCCGGCGGCACGACATGCCGCCGGGCCAGTACCTGTCGCTCTGCGTGACCGATACCGGCACCGGTATGCCGCCGGAGATCGTCGGCAAGGTGTTCGAGCCGTTCTTCACCACGAAGCCGCTGGGGCAGGGCACCGGCCTCGGCCTGTCGATGATCTACGGCTTCGCGCAGCAATCGGGCGGCCAGGTGCGGATCCATTCGGAACTCGGCGAGGGCACCACGGTCTGCCTCTACCTGCCCCGCCATCGCGGCGCGGTCGCGGACGAGGAGGCGCATGCCGTCCTGGGTGCGCCGCCGCGAGCCGGCCCGGGCGAAACCGTGCTGGTGGTCGACGACGAACCGACCGTGCGCATGCTGGTCGCCGAGGTGCTGGAGGATCTCGGCTACACGGCGATCGAGGCCGCCGACAGCGCTGCCGGCCTCAAGGTCCTGCAATCCGACGTGCGCATCGACCTGCTGGTCTCCGATATCGGGCTGCCGGGCGGCATGAACGGGCGCCAGATGGCCGAAGCCGGGCGGGTCTCCCGCCCCAACCTCAAGGTCCTGTTCGTCACCGGCTACGCGGAGAACGCGGTCTTGGGCAGCGGCCAGCTCGATGCCGGGATGCAGGTCATCACCAAGCCGTTCGTGGTGGAGGTGCTGGGCGCGCGCATCCGCGAGATGATCGAGATGGCTTGACCGCACGGCCGGTTCGGGCCTCATCGGCCGAGAAACGCCGGGGAGGAGGAACGCCATGCGGGCGCTGCTGTGCACGAGGCTCGACGGGCCGGAACATCTGGCGATCGTGGAGCGCCCCGATCCGGTTCCGGGTCCCGGTCAGGCCCTGGTGCGGATGCGGCTCGCGGCCCTGAACTTCTTCGATACGCTGATCGTCGCCGGGCGCTACCAGGTGAAGCCGCCGCTGCCGTTCTCGCCCGGCGGCGAGGGCGTCGGCGTGGTCGAGGCGTTGGGGGAGGGAGCCTCCGGCGTGGCGGTGGGCGACCGGGTGATCGTCCATGCCGGGCACGGCTGCTGCGCCGAGTTGATCGCCCTCGACGCCGCCCGGCTCACGCCGGTGCCGGACGGGGTCCCGGACGAGCAGGCGGCGGGCCTGACCATCACCTACGGAACCTCGCTCCACGCCCTGGCGAACCGCGCGCGCCTGCAGCCCGGCGAGTGGCTGGCGGTGCTCGGCGCCTCCGGGGGCGTCGGGCTCGCCGCGGTCGAGCTCGGGCGTCTGATGGGCGCCCGGGTGATCGCCTGCGCCTCCTCGGAGGAGAAACTCGCCGTCGCCCGCGCCCACGGGGCCGAGGCGGGGCTGGTCTACGATCCCGCGACGCTCAAGGACGAGCTGCGCCGGATCTCGGGCGGCGCAATCGACGTGGTCTACGATGCGGTCGGCGATGCCTACGCGGAGCCGGCCCTGCGGGCGCTCGGCTGGCGCGGGCGCTTCCTCGTCATCGGTTTCGCCGCCGGCGCCATCCCGCGGCTGCCGCTGAACCTGATGCTCCTGAAGGAACTCGACGTGCAGGGCGTCCATTGGGGCGCCTTCCTGGACCGGGAGCCGGAGGCGCACCGGGCCGACCAGCGCCGGCTCCTCGGCTGGGTCGCCGAGGACAAGCTCACCGCGCAGGTGCACGGCGTCTACCCGCTGGCGGAATTCCCCGAGGCCTTCGGCCTCCTCACCCGCCGTGCGGCGATGGGGAAAGTTCTCCTTCGGCCCTGATCGCTAATCCGCGTTTCACCGGATCGGCGGCGGGCTGTCGCGCGTCGTCGCGGGAGGGCGAGTCATGCGCAGGGCGATGATCTGCGGCGCAAGGTCGTTCTGAAGAAAATCGGGCGGGATTTCCCGTCTTTCCTCCCGATGTGCCATGATACGGCGTTGTCGCCGTTCACGGTATTTGAGATGAAATTAGATAAAAGCATAGCGCTAAGACTGATATTGCCCTCTCTGATCGGCTTTGTGCTGTTTCTGATGGGTTCAGCCGTCGGGCTCCTGCAAATTCAGGCGACCAATGCGGCTGCCGTGGAGACTCGCGACATCTGGCTGCGCAAGAGTGACAGCCTCAACGCGATCCAATTCCTGGTGCTCCGCTTCCACACGACGACGATCCGCAAGGTGGTTGCCGTCGATGACGGCGAGAACAGGGATCTCGATGCCGAGTTTGTCGAGATGGGTGTGACCATCCCGGAGGCTTTCCGGCACTACCGGAGCCTCGCGGCGACGCCCCGGGAGGGGGCGTTGTGGGAGGCGTTCGAGAGTCGTTGGCAGGATTATCGCACTGCGCGCGAGGCGATCGTCGACGCCCTCAAGCGTGGCGACAGAAATGCGGCCCGCGACGCGATCGCGCCGGCGCGGCCGCCGCTGGTGGCGACCTTCGAGGCCTTGGCGGATCTGGCGAAGGTGGATGCCGAGGGCACGAACGCTTCGGTTCAGCGCGCCGAGGCGGCGTTCCGGACGGCTTGGTCCGTCACCATCGCGCTGTCGATCATCGGATCGATCCTGACCGGCGCGGCGGTCTGGTGGGTCTGGCGCCGGCTCGCCTGCCCGATCCGGTCCCTGGCCGACATCATGGGCCGGCTCGCCGCCAACGACCTCGACGTGGCGGTCAGCGGCTCTGAGCGCCGGGACGAGATCGGGGTCATGGCGGCCTCCGTCCAGGTCTTCAAGGATGGCCTGATCCGGGCGCGTACGCTCGAGGCGGAAGCCGCGCAGGCCCGCGCCGCAGCAGAGGCGCAACGCCGGAGCGGCATGCACGCGATCGCCGACGCCTTCGAGGGCACGGTCGGCGGGATCATCGGCACGGTCTCGGCCGCCGCCGCCGTGCTGCAGGACACAGCTTCGGACATGAATGAGGCGGCCTCCGCCACCGCCGACCGCTCCAGCCGGGTGGCGAGCGCGGCCGAACTGGCCGCCGCCAACGTCAACGTCGCGGCGGCGGCCGAGGAACTCGGCGTGTCCGTTCAGGAAATCGGCCGCCAGGTCTCAAGTTCGACCGCGCTGACCCAGTCGGCGGTTGCGGACGCGCAGGCCACCGCTGACTTGGTTCAGGATCTCAACGGGGCGGCTATCCAGATCGGTCATGTCGTGACTCTGATCTCGTCCATCGCCGAGCAGACGAACCTCCTGGCGCTGAACGCGACGATCGAGGCGGCGCGAGCCGGGGCGGCGGGCCGCGGCTTCGCCGTCGTGGCGGCGGAGGTGAAGGAACTGGCCGGTCAGACCGCGCGCGCAACCGACGAGATCGGCGGCCACGTCGCGCGGATCCAGGCTTCCACCGGCGACGCCGTCTCCGCGATGGCCCGCATCGGCGATCGGGTCCAGGAACTCAGCGCGGTGGCGACCCGGATCGCCGCCGCGGTCGAGCAGCAGGGCGCCGCGACGCAGGAGATCGTCCGCAACGTCTCCCAGGCCGCGCAGGGGGCGGGTGAGGTCACCAGCACCATCACGGGCGTCGCCGAGGCGGCGAAGGGGGCCGGAACGGCAGCGGATCAGGTTCTTTCGGCCGCCTCGGAGCTGTCGCTCCGGTCCGGGACGCTCAGAGACGAGGTGGCACGCTTCCTCGCGACGGTGCGCGCGGCCTGAGCGCGGGGCCGGTGCGGACGCACCATCCCCAGCGCCCGCTGCGGCGCCTCAGAGGAGCCCGCGCGCCCTCGCCAGGCCGACCAGGTCCGCCTGCGGGCGGGCGCCGATATGCTGGATCACCTCGGCGGCCGCGAGCGTGCCGAGCCGTGCGCTGGTGACATTGTCGAGCCCGCGGGCATGGCCGGCCAGGAAGCCGGCCGCGAACAGGTCTCCGGCGCCGGTCGTGTCGACCACCGTCTGAACCGGGCTCGCCTCGACGGCGCGAACCTCGCCGCCCTGCACCACCAGTGCCCCCTCGGCGGAGCGCGTGACGAGGCCGAGCAGGTGCCGGCCGCGAAGGTTGCGCTCGGCGCGCAGAGCCGCCACCGCGGCTTCGGGATCGTCGGTCTCGTAGAGGCTCTGCAGTTCGCCGATATTGGCGAACAGGATGTCGATGCTGCCGTCCCGCACGAGGCCGAGGAACTCCTCGCGGTAGCGGCCGACGCAGAACGCGTCCGAGAGTGTCAGCGCGACGGCATTGCCGGCTTGGTGGGCGATCTGAGCGGCCTTGCGGAACGCGTCCTTGGCGGCCGGCGGATCCCAGAGGTAACCCTCGAGATAGACGACACGGGCCGCGGTCACGAGCGCCTTGTCGACATCGTCGGGCGTGAGCCCCTGGCAGGCGCCGAGATAGGTGCTCATCGTGCGCTCGCCATCCGGCGTCACCAGCACGAAGCATCGTGCGGTGGCCGGCCCTTCGGCGGCGGCCGGGACGGTGAAGCCGACGCCGGTCGCCTTGAGATCGTGGCTGAACAGCCCGCCGAGTTCGTCGTTCCGGACCTTGCCGACGAAGCCGGTCTTCGCCCCGAGCAGCGCCGCACCGACCGCCGTGTTGGCACCCGAGCCGCCCGACACGATCGTGGCCGGCCCCATGGCCTGGAACAGCGCCTCGGCCCGCGGCTCGTCGATGAGCTGCATCGCGCCCTTGGTGACGCCCTGCGCCGACAGGAAGGCATCGTCCGTACGGGCGATCACGTCGACGATCGCGTTGCCGAGCACGAGGAGATCGAGGGGTGCAGTCATCCGGGCGTCCTGATTCACGTTCGCGCCGCTGTGGCATCCGCCTCGGATCGGATCAAGCTCCGCCGCCGGCGGGCGGACGGTCGGCGAGCAGCTCGGACACGCGCAGGCTGAAGCCGGGTGGCGTCGAACCCGGCGTCCCCTGGGTCGCGACGCGGATCTCGATCCGGCCGCCCTGCGCGGCGGGGATGGATGACGCGGCGCCTCACCCCGCGATCTTCTCCAGCGCGACGTCCCGCGTCCGCGGGCCGAGGAGCCCGACGAGCGAGCCTGCGGCCAGCATCGCCGCCGAGATGAACAGGAACACGCCCGGTGTCCCGGCTTCCCGCAGGACGAAGGCGATGACGAAGCCCGTGAAGATCGCCGAGAAGCGGCTCCACGAATAGACGAAGCCGACCGCCCGGGCGCGGATGCCGGTGGGGAACAGCTCGGCCTGATAGGCGTGGAAGCTGTACGACATCACGTTGGACGCCAGGGTCAGGCCGATGCCGAGCGCCACGATGAGTGTGACGTCGCGTGTCTGCGCGAAGGCCAGGCCGCAGCCGATATAGACGAGCGCGGCGGCCACGATGACGTGCTTGCGTTCGAACCGGTCGGCGATGGCAAGCCCGATCAGTGGGCCGACCGGGGCGGCCAGCGCGATCAAAGCCGTGTAGGCGAGGCTCGACGTCACCGTGATGCCCTGGGCCACCAGCAGGGTCGGCACCCAATTGGCGAAGCCGTAGAAGCCCACTGTCTGGAAGACGTTGAACCCCGCCATCATGAGGGCCCGACGCCGATAGGGCTGGACCCACAGATCGCGGAACGCGCCGCGCGGCTGCACGGGCTCCGGCGCGGCCGGTGCGGGAAGCGCGCCGCCATGCTCGGTCGCGATCCGCGCTTCGAGCTGCCGCAGGACCGCCTCGGCTTCCGCCAGGCGCCCGTGCTCGACGAGCCAGCGCGGACTCTCGGGCAGGCCCGCCCGCATCCACCAGACCACGATCGCCGCCGAGGCGCCGATCAGCACCACCCAGCGCCAGCCGTCGATGCCGAGGGGGGCGACCGGGATCAGCAGGTAGGACAGGAACGCCACGACCGGCACGGCGGTGAAGCCGATGCCCTGGCAGAGGGCGAAGGCCCGGCCGCGGATCGCCTTCGGGACCAGCTCGGAGAGGTAGCTGCCGATCGTCACCATCTCCAGGCCGAGGCCGATCCCCGCGACGAGCCGCCAGAGGTTGAGGCCGAAGGCGTCGCTCTGGCAGGCCATCACCACGTTGGCGGCCGTGTAGGCCAGGAGCGACCACGTGAAGATCGCCCGCCGTCCGAACCGGTCGGCGAGCCAGCCGCACAGAAGGGTGCCGATGAACAGGCCGGTGAAGAGCGCGGCCACGAAGCTCGCCACGCCGCTCGCCCCGAACAGGCCGGGGGTCGTCGGCGTCAGGATCCCGGCCTTGACGAGGCCCGGCGCGACATAGCCGGTGAACAGGAGATCGTAGAGTTCGAAGAAGAAGCCGAGGCCGAGCAGCGCCACCAGGCGCCATATCGTGCGCGTGGCGGGCAGACGGTCGAGGCGCGCCAGGATGGCGCCGGCGTCGAGGGCGTCATCGGCGGCCCGGGCCGCTGTCGTCGTCGCCATCATCCCGAGTCCTGCTGCGACGCTTCCGCGTCCTGCCGGCGCAGTGCCGCGGAAGCGGGCGCTGCGCAAGGGGCCGCGCGAGGGGCCGCTCACGCTCCGAAGACGGACCAGCCCATGCGCTGGGTCAACCGCTCCAGGGCGATGCGGCCGAGATGGGAATTGCCTGCCGCGTCGAGACCCGGCGACCAGACGGCGATCGAGGCCTTGCCGGGTGCGATCGCCAGGATGCTGCCGCCGACGCCGCTCTTGCCCGGCAGGCCCACGCGATAGGCGAACTCGCCCGAGCCGTCATAGTGGCCGCAGGTCAGCATGATCGCGTTGATGCGGCGCGCGCGTTCCGCCGAGACCACCGAATGGCCGGTCGAGGGGTTGACGCCATTATGCGCCAGGAACCGGCCGGCACAGGCGAGCTGGCGGCAGTTCATCGCGATGGCGCAGTGATGGAAGTAGACGCCGAGCGTGTAGTCGACCGGATTGTCGATGACGCCGAAGGACTTCATGTAGTTGGCGAGCGCGGTGTTGCGGAAGCCCGTGCGCTTCTCCGAGGCCGCCACCGTCTCGTCGATCGCGATGGTGGAATCCTGCGCGAGGAACTGCATGAATCGCAGGATCTCGCCCAGGGCCTCGCGCGGCTCGTGGCCCGAGAGGATCACGTCGGTGACCGCGATCGCGCCCGCGTTGATGAACGGGTTGCGCGGCACGCCGCGCTCCCGCTCCAACTGGACGATGGAGTTGAACGGGTTGCCCGACGGCTCGCGGCCGACCCGCTTCCAGAGCCGATCGCCGGCCATGCCGAGTGCAAGCGTGAGGGTGAACACCTTCGACACGCTCTGGATTGAGAAGGGCGTCTCGCTGTCCCCCCCGGCGAAGACGCGGCCCTCGGAATCGATTACCGCGATGCCGAACTGGTTGGGATCAACGCGGGCGAGTTCGGGGATGTAGTCCGCGACCGCCCCCCGGTCGGGGCGCTGCGCCATCTCCTCGGAGATCTCACGGATGACGAGGGCGAGGTGGGGCACGGTGTAGCTCACGCGTCGCGATGCGTCGGAACCGGGCCGGTTGGCGACGTCTCGGGCGATGCAAGCTCCGGTCCGGCCGCCGCATGATCTAGCAGCCTGGGCGGATCAAGAGAACTGGAGCGGGCGGACCCGGATGGGTCCGGTTTCGGGTCGCCCGATGCCCTTCCTGTCTGCCGCCGCCGTCTTTGCGAGCGGAGCGAAGCGATCCAGGGGCGCAACCCTCGAGACGATCACCCCGCCCCGGGTCGCTTCGCTGCGCTCGCGATGACGGGACAGGTCCTGAGGGAACCGTATCAGGCGGCGGCGAGGGCCATCGCCATGGATTCCTTCTTCATCAGTTCCCGGAAGAAACCGTCGAGATGGGTCAACTTGTCGGGCGAGCCGTCCTGCGCGATGCGGCCGCCGTCGAGCACGACGATCCGGTCGAAATCCTGCAGCGTCGAGAGGCGGTGCGCGATGGCGATGACGGTCCGGCCCTTCATCAGGTTGGCGAGGGCGTGACGGATCGCCTGCTCGGATTCCGCGTCCAGCGCCGAGGTGGCCTCGTCGAGGAGCAGGATCGGCGAGTTCTTCAGAATGGCTCGGGCGATGGCGATGCGCTGGCGCTGGCCGCCCGAGAGCTTCACGCCGCGGTCGCCCACGATCGTGTCGAAACCCTCCGGCAGCGCCTTGATGAAGTCGGTGCAATGCGCGGCCTCGGCCGCCTGCCAGACCTCCTCGTCGGTCGCATCGGGCCGGCCGTAGCGGATGTTCTCCCGCAGGGACCGGTGGAACATCGAGACGTCCTGCGGCACCACCGTGATGGCCTCGCGCAGGGATTCCTGCGTGACCCGCTCGATGTTCTGGCCGTTGATGCGGATGGCCCCGCCCTGCACGTCGTAGAAGCGCTGGATCAGCGAGAACAGGGTCGACTTGCCGCCACCGGACCGGCCCACCAGGCCGACGCGCTGGCCGGGCTCGATGACGAGGTCGAAATCCGTGAAGACGGGGCGCCCGTCCGGATAGTTGAAGGCGACGTGCTCGAACTCGATCTTGGCGCCCTGGCCGGTCAGCGGCTGCGCCTCCGGATGATCCACGAGGTCGTGGGGCTGGAGCAGGGTGTGCAGCGCCTCGGAGAGACGGGCCGTGTGCTGCGTTGCGTCGACCAGCGCGACCGCGAGGTCGCGGGTGGCGGCGAGGATGCGGATGCCGAGCGTGCAGACCAGCACGACCTGCCCATTCGTCGCCTGGCCGGCTTCCCACATCTGGATCGCCCAGTAGAGCAGGCCGAACACCGCGAGCACGGTCAGCACCGCGTGCACGATGCGCAGCTTCTCAAGATACAGCAGGGACGAGCGACGGGCGCGCATCTCGGTGGCGATGGTGCCCTCGAAGCGCTGGCCCTCACGCTTGAACGCCGAGAAGGCGCGCACGAGCGACATGTTGCCGACGAGGTCGACCATCTCGCCGTCGACGGAGGCGGCCTTGGCGGCGAAATCGTGGTGCAGCGGCTTGCCGGCCGCGGCCATCTTGAACATCAGCACGACCACGGCGGCGAACACGCCCGCCAGGATGCCCGCCATGGTGAGGTTGACGGTGGCGATGTAGGCGATCGACCCGAAGGCCGCGACGGTCGGCGGCATCACGTTGAACACGAACATGTTCTCGACCGTGAAGATCGCGTTCGAGGTCGCCGTGATGCGCGACGCCAGGGTGCCCGGCTGCCGGTCGGAGAAGAAGGTCGGGGAATGGCCGGTCAGGTGCCGGAACAGGTCGCGACGGATGTCGCCGGTGATGCCCACGAAGGTGAAGGCACCCGTCAGCGCTGCCACGCGCCACAGCATGTTGTCGGCGGCGATGAAGGCGATGAGGACCGCGAGCGCGCTCCAGATCACGGTGTTCCCCGAGCCGGGACCCTTCGTCAGCGCGTCGACGACGCCCTTGAGCGCATAATCCGTGGAGACCGAGAAGCCGACGGCGCCGAGCACCGAGACCAGGATGATCAGGTGCGGCAGCCAGCGGCGCCGGAGATACCGTCCGACGAAGGCGAAGGGCCTGTCGGCGTATCGGTGCAGCTCTTCCATCGCGGTGACCATTCCGTATTCGCGCGGCTTTGGCTTACGGGTTGAGGCGAAGTGCAGCGCGGGCGCAGTCGAACCCGCAGCGGCAACGCGAGAGCGTTGCCATATGTTTCACCGACCCGCACCTCCCGCGCGCTTTTATCCGCAGAACCTGAACGCCGCTTGAGCGGCGTGGAAACACCCTAGCGAATCCGGTGCCGCGGCCGGGGTCAGGCCGGGCGCGGCGTCTGGCGCGTCTCCGGCATGATCAGCGCGACCAGCATGAAGGCCGCGAAACCCACGATCGCGAGGCCCAGGAAGGCGCTGTGGCTCCCGAGATGGTCGGCCATGATGCCGGCGAGCGAGGTCGAGAGGGCGGCGCCCATGCCCATCGCGGTGCCGACCGCACCGAGGGCGAGGTTGAAGCGGCCGGTGCCGCGGGTGAGATCCGACACGATCAGCGGCACCATCACGCCGAGCACCGAAGCCGAGATTCCGTCGAGGACCTGGATGGCGACGAGGCCGTAGGGGTTGGTCGTGTAGGCGAGCAGCAAACCGCGGACCGGCAGGGCGCCGAACCCGAACAGCAGCACGGGGTAGCGGCCGAATCGCTCGGCCGCCCGGCCGACCGCCGGGGCGCTGACCGCCAGCACCGCCTGCGGGACCATGATGCAGGCGGCGACCAGCGCGGTGGCGGTCTCGCTCGCCCGCAGGGTCAGGACGCTGCCGACCAGGGGCAGCATCGCGGCATTGGCGAGGAAGAACAGCACCATGCAGGCCGCGAAACACAGGAGGCCGCGGTTGGTCAGCAGCGCCCGGATGCCGTCCTGCCCGGGCGACGGCGCCGCCTGGGCGGCCGCAGGCTCCTTGAGCACACTGGGATCGATGTCCTGGGCGCGGATGCGCGCCAGTGCGATCACCGTCGGGATCCCGAGCGCGGCGGTGAGGTAGAAGACGGCGCCGTTCGACAGGTAATAGCCGATGGCGCCCATCCCGGCCGCGCCGAGGGCATTGCCGAGGGCCGCGAAGCTCGCGTTGCGGCCGAGGCGCTCTCCGGCCTGCGCGCGCCCGACGAGGCCGATGCTGATCGCCGCGATGGCGGGCGTCAGCACGCAGCTCGCTGCCGAGTGCAGGGCCATGGCCAGGAGCACGACCAGGAAGCTCGGCCAGACCGCCAGCGCGAAGGCGCTGCCGGCGATCCCGATCACCGCCACGGCGGCGGCGAAGCGCTTCGAACGCGCGACGTCGACGAAGGCGCCGCCCGGCACCTGGCCCAGCAGCGCGACGAGGCTCCCCACCGTCAGGGCGAAGCCGATATCGGACTGGGTCCACTTGGCCTGCGAGAAGTACACCGCCAGGAACGGACCGAACCCGGTCTGCAGGTTGGCCACGAAGAACGCGAAGGCATCGAGGCCGTAACGGCTCGCCGCCGACATCGCGCGTCCGCCATGGGCGGCTTGAGACGCCGGCGCGCGCGCGGCCTCCGCAGCCTGATCCTTCAGGCGGACGGGACGGGAGCGGATGTCCTGCCGGGGCACGTCGCGCTCGCGGGGGGAGGCGGCGGTTCTGGCCTTCAACCGGGCCACCGTCACTTATCCGGTGCCTTCTCCACGGGAAGGGCGGGCGCGGTCGAGGCCGGAGCCGCCGCGGGCGCCGGTTGCGGCGAGGCGGACGAACCCGGCGCCGGAGCGGCAGGCGTCGGCACGGAAGGCGTGGCCGCCGGTTCGCCCTCGGCCGCGGGGGCGGCCGGGCTGGCGGGGCCGAGCACCACGATCGGCTCGCCGGCCTTGTATTCCGGCGAGACCCGGACCTGGTTGCGGGTCAGCGCGACCGACAGCTTGCGCTCCTTGGCGCCATCGGGCGTGAAGCGCAGGGCGCGCCAGTCCACGGCGATCTTGCGGGTCCCGACCCCGAGGAAGCCGCCGAAATCGATGATGGCCGCGCGCGGGTGGCCGTCCTTGTCGATGATGATGTCGATGACCCGGCCCAGTTCGTCGCCGCCGGCGCTGCGGACGCTGCGGCCGAGCAGGCTCTCGTAATCCTGGGTGTCGAGGACCGTGGCGGGCGTGCCCTGTTGCGGAGCCTGCGCCGCGGGCGCGGGCGGAGTGACGGTCGCCGGTGCGGCCGGCGCTGCAGCGGGGGGAGGATTCGCGGGAGGCAGCGCCGGAGGCACGGCCGGGGGAAGCACGGCCGGGCTTTGCGGGGCGGCTTGGCCGGACGCACCCTCGCTGCCGCTGCCGCTGCCGCCGACCTGGGCCTGCGCCGCAGCTCCCGACGCCCAGAGTGCGAGCGTCACGGCCGCGATCATCCGGTTGGTTCTGAACACGCTGCGTCCTCTGAGGAAAGGCCGGGCTGCACCGGCGCGCCGGCGCGTCCGCGACCGTATCGGCCGGTCCCGGGCCCGCCACCGGCGGGACCCTGCCTGCGGATGGCGTCGTGCCGCAGGACCTGGGCGAAGTTATGGACCGCGAGGACCGGACAGCAAGCCTCGAGCCACGCGCCCGCGCAGCGCTGTCGCGGCGGATCCCGGGACGATCCCCCGCTGCGCGAGGGCGCTGTCTGGTTTTCGCCGCATCCCCGGCGTAGACAACCGCGCATAAGCCCATGCGAGCCGCGGACGGCACCGCGGCCACTTTCGAGGACCACACGATGTCGACCCTCCCCACGTCGCGATGCGCCGCAGCGCGCGGCCTCGCGCTCGGCGCAGCCCTGGCCGGCCTCGTGTCCGGATGTCAGGCGCTCGGCGGCGGCGGCGGCGTGATGCCGGCGACGGAGGTCGGCCTCCCGCCGTCGCTGCGCGGGTCCCTGCCGAACCGTGAGCCGCGCAATGCCGCGGTTGATGCCGACGGGCAGCCGCTCCAGACCGCACCGACGAAGCAGCTCGCAATCCCCAGAACCGCCGGCGGCGCGACCCGGAGCGCCGATAGCGGCGAGCGCCGGATCCGCCGCGAGGACCTCGACGGTGGCAACGCGGCGGTCGGCGGCAGCGGCGGCAGCGGCTCGATGGGCCCGATGCTGTCGCCCGGCGGCAGCGTTGGCCTCGGCGGGAAGTTCTGAGCCGACCGGCTGAGCTCCCCGCCCCGACTCAGGCGGTGGGCGCGCGCAATCCGTAGAAGGTCTCGATCCGGGCGCGATAGCTCGGATCGGCGAAACCGTCCTCGCCGGCCCCGTGGCTCGGAGCCCCCGCGAGCAACCCGGGATCGATATCGACCACGTAGCCGCCGAGTTCCGTGCTGTAGGTCAGGGCCTTCCAGGGCAGCGGGTGATGTGTCTCGCCTAACCCGAGGAAGCCTCCGAAGGCCAGGACAGCGTAGGCGACCTGCCCGGACACCTTGTCCACCATGAAATTGTGGACGGCGCCGAGATGGCGGCCGGTGCGATCATAGACGGCGGTGCCCTCGACCTTGTTGGACGCGATCAGCCGCGGGGTCTCGTCGATGGCGACACCCTCGCCGGTGGGATCGAGTTCCAGCGTGCCGGGCTTCCTCAGGGCGCGTTCATTGGGCAGGTCCGTGGGCATGGTTTCTCCCGGTTCGCGCGGGGTCGTGCCCGCGTGGCGGTCCCTCGGCTCACTAAGCCCGTGGGCCGGGACGGGTTCCGCAGACGGGCCGGCTGTCCGGGCCCGCACCGATCGCTCAGCGGTCGGGCGGCATCCCGGCGCTTGCGCGCCTCTGGTTGATCCGGTCGCGCACCGAGCGGTTCGCCAGGAGCATCTCGAACCCGAAGGCCACCAGGGCGCATAGCGTGCATAGGATCGCGGCGCCGAACAGGCCGAACAGCAGGCTCGCGACCGTGCTGTCGCGCAGGGCTCCGACGAACAGGGTCAGCACCGAGCCGCAGGTCGCCACACCGCCGAGCGCGGCCAGGAACACCGCCGCATCCAGCGCCAGCGAACGCCGGTGAAGCCGGTCCAGGCGCCGCCCGAGGTGGATGCGCTCCGCATCGCCGGCACCGGCCAGCAATCCGGAGACATGGTCGGCCTGATCGGCCACCCGCGCGAGCCGGGCGCCGAAGACGTTAAGCAGCGTCGCGATGCCCGACAGGAGGAAGACCGGGCTCAGCGCCACCTGAACCACGTGGGCGGTGCTCTCCAGGCTTGCGAGGGAGATAGGGTCGATCATGCGGTCGGGCTGATGCACCCGGCGGCCCGGCGCGGCAATCCCGGTCCGCTCAGACCAGGCCGCGGCCCGACGCGATGCCGGGGGCGGCCGTCTCGGCCCGGATCACGAGCCCGAGGCCCGTGATCAGTCCGGTGGCGAGCAGGAGCGCGAGCGTGAGGGCCGGGGCGAACATGTCTGTACATCGCGCGCAGGATTGTTAAGAGCAGGTTTCGCGCCCAGCATCCGGGTGAATAATCTTCACGGCGGCGTCAATTCGGCGATCCCACAGGGGATTTCCGTGCGTGCCTTGTGGATGAGGGGGCCGCAAAGGCAATTTCCCCTTGGAACGGCGGCAGCACCGCTTAGTTGCTGCTATGCTGGCTCGGCCGTGGGGCGATCACGCCCCGGCCTGCGGCCCGAGAACCGGAGGAAGTTTATGGCCACAAAGACCGAGAAGGCTGCGCCGAAGGCGGCCAAGACCACCAAGACTGCGGAGAAGGCTGCTCCGGCCAAGGCTGCGAAGCCTGCCGCCGCGAAGGCGGCCGGCACCAAGCCGAATGCTCTGCAGCAGCCGCTGAAGCCGTCGGCTGAGCTCGGCGCCATCGTCGGGACCAGCCCGCTGCCGCGTGGCGAAGTGGTCAGCAAGGTTTGGGACTACATCAAGAAGAACAACCTTCAGAACCCGGAGAACAAGCGCGAGATCGTTGCCGACGACAAGCTCAAGAAGGTCTTCGGCAAGGACAAGTGCTCGATGTTCGAAATGAACAAGCATCTCGCTGCCCACCTGAAGGCTTGATCGCGTCCTAGAGCCAAGTCCGGCATTTCGTCCGGGCCGACGGCTCTAGGAGCCATCGTGACGCTCCCGTCGTGCCGGAAGACCGGCCGACACGGCGTGGCACGCCGCGGGCGAGGGCCCGGAATCCAGAGCCGCAGATCTATCCGGCTGCTTCGGGCGATCCGCCTGTGCCGGGCAAGGTCCGGCGGGTCTGGATTCCGGGCTTCCCCGTGCGTTGCAGCCCGGAGAGCACACCCTCGTGATCGCGAGTTTTCAGGCCGAACGACCGCGTAACGACCGCGTCTGAAACCGTCCGGCTGCACCCGCACCCGCTCGGGTACTAGGCCAAGCCCTGCAGGACACCGCCGTCGACACGTAGGGCGGCGCCGGTGGTGGCGCTTGCGGCCGGACTGCAGAGATAGGCCACGAGATTGGCCACCTCCTCCACCCGCGCCAGGCGCTGGATCAGCGAGGAGGGCCGGTGCTCCGCGACGAACTTGCGGCCCATCGCCTCCAGATCGGCATCGGCCGCACCGCCGGCCATCTGCTTCATGAACTCGCCGACGCCTTCCGAGAGGGTCGGGCCGGGCAGGACGCTGTTGACCGTCACGCCGCTGCCCGCCACCGTCTGCGCCAGCCCGCGGGAGATGGCGAGCTGCGCGGTCTTGGTCATCCCGTAATGGACCATCTCGGTCGGCGTGTTGATGCCGGACTCGCTGGAGATGAAGATCACCCGCCCCCAGCCCCGCTCCGCCATGCCGGGTGTGTAGGATCGGGACAGGCGCACGCCGCTCATCACGTTGACGTCGAAGAAGCGCTGCCAGTCGGAATCCGGGATCTCGAAGAACGGCTTCGGCTCGAAGATCCCGGTGTTGTTCACCAAGATGTCCACGGCGGGCAGCGCCTCGACCAGGGCGGCAACGCCTTCGGCTGTGGCGACATCGCCGGGCGCCGCGAAGGCGCCGCCGGCTTTTGCCTCGCCCCGCAGCTTCGTGATGGCCGCCTCGACCCGCTCGGGCGTGCGGCCGTTGATGCCGACCTCCGCGCCGAGGTCGCAGAGTTCCCTGGCAATGGCGAAGCCGATGCCGCCGGTCGAGCCGGTGACCAGGGCTTTCCGGCCGGTGAGATCGAGATCCATGGAGCGCTCCAGCACGGTAATCTGAGCATCAACGCGGGCCGGTGTCCCGGGTGGCATTCGGGATCCGTCTAGCCGCTCCGACTCCGGCGCAGGACGCTGGCGCAGCCGCCGATCACCGAGAGCGCCACCGCGCAGGAAAGCGACAGGGTTACGGCCCGCTCGGCCCCCAGGCCGTGCGTCAGGCCGAAGACCACCGCCACCAGGGCCGCGCCCAGCGACTGCCCGGTGAGCCGCGCCGTCGACTGCATCCCGCTCGCCCCTCCAGCCCGTTCGCGCGGTGCCGAGGTGACGATGACCTTGTTGTTGGGCGACTGGAACAGGCCGAAGCCGAGGCCGCACAGGGTCAGCCGCCAGA
Source organism: Methylobacterium sp. P1-11 (assembly GCF_008329595.1). NCBI lineage: Bacteria > Pseudomonadati > Pseudomonadota > Alphaproteobacteria > Hyphomicrobiales > Methylobacteriaceae > Methylobacterium > Methylobacterium sp. P1-11. Next base: position 12,394 of record NZ_NPKS01000005.1, on the reverse strand, counting down.
CGATGTCGAAGGTGGCGGGAGAAGCGGGCAGGAGGGTCACGCTGACGAGGCCGGCGGCCATCATCGCGAGCCCGATCCCGCCGAGGATGCCGGGCGGATAGCGGTCGGCGAGGCGGCCGGAGATCGGCGCCATCGCGGCGACCGCGATCGGCCACGGCGTGAGCAGGAAGCCGGTCTGAGTGCTGGTGAGGTGCAGCACGTCCTGGAAGTAGAAGGGTAGCGCCACGTAGGAGACCATCTGGGCGCAGAACGACGCGACGGAGGTGGCCATCGACAAGGCGAAGGCGGGGATCCGCAGCAGGTCCACCGGGAGGAGCGGGGCGGCCAGCCGGATCTGGCGCCGAACGAACACCGCACCGATCAAGAGGGCGGCCGCGAGTTCGATGACGGCGGTGTCCCGCGCCTCCGGATCGCCGAGGCCGTCGATCCCGATGATCAGCAGGCCGAAGGTCAGGGCGTTGAGCACCGCGCTCACGAGATCGAAGGGGCGCCCGCTCGCCGGCGTCACCGGCAGGGTCCGGGACGCCACCGCCAGGGCCAGCAGGCCTACGGGGATGTTGACGAGGAACAGCCACGGCCAGGTCGCCGCCGACAGGATCGCCGCCGCGACGGTCGGGCCGGCGGCCGAGGCCACCGCCACCACCAGCGCGACATTGGCGACGCCCTGGCCGATCATCCGGTGCGGGTAGATGAAGCGCACGAAGCCGATATTGACGCTCATGATCGCCGCGGCGCCGAGTCCCTGGACGATCCGGGCCGCGATCAGCAGCGGCAGGCTCGGCGCCAGCGCGCAGGCCAGGGAGGCGGCCACGAAGACCGCCAACCCCGGCAGGTAGACTTTGCGGAAGCCGAAGATGTCGCCAAGGGCCGCGAAGGGCAGGAGGCTCGCCGTGACGGCGATCTGATAGGCGTTGACCACGAAGATCGCGTCGGCCGGCCGGACCGCCAGATCCTTCGCCACGATCGGCAGCGCGACGTTGACGATGGCCCCGTCCAGGACCGCCATGGTCATGGCAAGCCCGATCGCCGCCATGGCAAGGACCCGCTCGCGCGGCGGCAGGCCGTCCTGAGAGGGTCCTCGTGGGACAGGTCCTCGTGGAACGCCTTGGGGGGTGCCTTGGGGGAGGCCTGGCGTTGCGCCTGGGCCGTGCGGGATCTGCGCCATTCTCGCGCGCTCCTGCGGCGTCCCGGCGGGCCCGTGACGTCGATGGGTGGGAAAATCCGACCGCGGGACGCGCTGCGGATGCCGTTCCCTCTCGCCCAGGCGGCGAGGCCCGTCGAGGGGCGCGGTGTGTCCTATGTCACGACGCGGGCGGGTTTGTTCGCGTCCGATCGCTGCGGTGTTGGGGGAGGGGGCGTGCCGCTCTGTAGCGGATCCCGTGCCCGGCGCAGGATCGCGTTCCGCCGGAGCTCCGGCGATCCGGAAACGGCGCAAGCCTCGCAGGCCGTCAAAACTCAGGATCGCCGGAACCCCGCATGCCGCTCAGGCCAGCATGTAGGTGAGCAGGGAGCGGAGCTGGGCCGGCTTGATCGGCTTGTGCACGAGTTCCGCGCCGGCTGCCGTGACCCGGTCCTCGACCGCCGCCGAATGGTCGGCGGTGGTGACGATGACCGGGAGCGGATCGGGCCGCAGCGCCCGGAGATAGGCGGCCACGTCGAGGCCGCAGGCGCCGTCGTCGAGATGGTAATCGAGCACCAGGATGTCCGGCCGCGCGGCGCCGGCTTCGACGGCGGCCCGCACCCCCGCGAGGTCGCGGAAGGTCGAGACCCGGGCATCCCAGTTGTGAAGCAGGCGCGCGAGGGCATCGGCCGTGGAGACGTCGTTCTCCACGACGAGGACGTGCGCGCCCGAGAGCCGGGTCGCCACCGGGGCCGGGGGGGCGACGGCGGCCGGGATCGTGCTCAAGGGCAGCGTCAGGGCGACCCGGGTCCCGTGGCCGATCCGGGAGCGCAGCCGCAGGGGATGGTCGAGGGCCTGGGCCATGCGGCGGACGATCGACAGGCCGAGGCCGAGGCCCGGATCCTCGCCGCTTCCGGTCCGGGCTCCGCCGCGGAAGAACTCGTCGAAGACGAGGTCGCATTCCTCCGCGGCGATGCCGCAGCCGGTATCGGTCACCTCGATCCGGATGCCGCCGGACCGCCGCCGGGCCGCCAGGACGATCCCGCCGGCATGCGTGTAGCGGACGGCGTTGGAGACGAGGTTCTGGAGAATCCGCTGCAGGAGCACGACGTCGCTCGCGACGGTGACGTCCGGGCAGCGCAGCGACAGCCGCAGGCCCTTGCGCTGCGCGAAGGGCTTGAAGCTCTCCGCCAGCTCCGCCAGCAGGTCGGGCAGAAATACCGGCTGGATCTGCGGCCGGACGATCCCGGCATCGAGCTTGGAGATGTCGAGCAGCGTCTTGATCAGATCCTCGATGGTCTGCAGGCCGCGTTCCACCTGGCCCGCGATGGCGCGCGCCTCCGGCGGCACGTCGAGATCGGCCAGCGCCGAGATCGACAGGCGGGCGGCGTTGACCGGCTGAAGCAGGTCGTGGCTCGCTGCCGCGAGGAACCGGGTCTTGGACCGGTTGGCGGTCTCGGCCTCCTCCTTGGCGGCGGCCAGCGCCTCGTTGGAGCGCTCCAGGCGGTGCATCAGCCCGGTCAGTTCCTCGGTGCGGGTGCGGACCCGGCCCTCGAGCATGATCGCCGTCTGGAACAGCGAGTAGGCACTGCCCCGCTGGTCCATGGAGCGCTCGACATGGGACATCAGCGCGGCGTTGATGCGCTCGAGCTTCTCGATCCGCCGGTGCAGGGAGGCGTCGGTCCCGAGGCCGTTCGGGTGCAGGGTCACGACGCGACCGGGGTCGGGTCGGCACCGGGCGCACCGTCGGCCAGGGCCTTGCCGATGGCGATGCCCGTGAAGGTCTGGTTCAGGTGCATCGCCCGGTACTGCTCGCCGAAGGTCTCGAAGCCGACGACGTTGTAGCTGCGATAGAGGTCGACGATGCCGTGGCGCACCTGCCGGCTCTCGGCGTCGAGGCGACGGAGCACGCATTCGAAGCCGATGATCAGGTCGACGCCGCCGAGCACCGCGTCGAGGCGCGCGAGTTCCGCCCGGGTCGAGGCGACGATGTCGCGCGGCTCGGCGAGCGTGAGCACCACGCCCTCATCGACCGCGCAGAAGAAGCTGAGCGATCCGTCCTCGTTCACCCGCCGGATCGAGCGGCAGAAATACTCGCCGCCGACCTTCACGGCGAGCGGGTAGGCGGCGAAGCTCATCGGCGACAGACCCTCGGGGTCGAGGCCGATCGCCGTCGCGTATTCCCGGGCCGCCGGCTCGGCGTTGAGTTCCTGCACGGTGCGGCGCTCGCCGTCCGAGGCGGTGACCACGAACTTCGTTCGGGTCGGCTCGAAATTGTCGCTCTTGAAGATCTCCACCGAGAAGTCGGTCTCGACGAGGATCAGGACCGCCGCCTTGCGGTGGATCCTCCCGCCGTGGAGGAGGACGGCGTCGCGGAAGCGCAGATCGTCGCCGGCCGAGCCGCCGACGATCGGGATGCCGTCGAGCGCCCAGGCGATCGCCGAGACGACCGTCTCCTCGGCATTGGCAAGCCCGTCGATCAGCGACAGGGCGAAGCGGTGTCCGGAGGCAGCCGCGTCGACCTCGCGGCCTCGGTCCAGCGGGTCGAGGGTCCGGCGCAGCGCCCGGACCGCGGAGGCGGTCCGCTCCACGTCGAGGTGGTCGATGGCGTCGAGGATCGTGGAGACGATCCGGAAACGCTCGGCCGGGAACGCGATGACGACGAGCCCGCGGTCCAGGCCGCCGGCCGGCGCGATGCCGCCGGACATCGAGCAGCCCGCCACCGGCACGCCGGGGAACCGGGTCTCCAGCGCGCGGGCCAGGATCTCGGCATCATAATCCGCGGAGAAGAACGCGACGATCTGGGACAGGGCGGAGTCGCCGACCGCGCGGGCGACCTCAGCGGCCGCGTCGGTGGCCCCGGCCGCGTCCGTCCAGGCCGTCCAGATGCCGCACAGATGGCGGCGCACTCCCGATCCTTGAGCCACGTTCCACCCCCTGCGACCCCCTCGGCAGGCTTGGTGCCCGCTCTTCAGCGTCTTGCGCGGAGTATGTCGTGCGCAACCAAGCGGTGCAACGGGGCGTGTTACCCCGGCCTGGTTCACTCGCGACGCCGACCGGAGGGTGAGCGCTCACTTCATGCAGGCATCCTCGGCCTTCTCGAAGGCCGCGGGCTTGGGCTCGTGCTCGGGCGGCCGGTTGCGGCCGAGCGCCCCGTCCGAGCGGGCGCGGAGATACGTGTATATGTCCGGCAGGTAGCACATGACGTTCTTGTTATCGCCGAAGGCGGGCATGACCAGCTCCTGCGAGGCGTTCACGTCCTTCTTGCCGCCCACGACGATGCCGGCGAAGTGCGCGTAGTCCATGCCCTTGAGGGCGTCGACCAGCGACGGCGCGTAGGTCGAGCCCATCCCGTCCGGGCCGTGGCACACGATGCAGTTCGAATTGTACCGTACGTAGCCGGACATGGTGTACCAGTCGACCTTCTTGCCGCCCTCCGTGACGTGGTAGGTCGGATCGCCGTTCTTGTCGGTGTACTGGCCGTCCTTGAGCTGGGCCGGTTGCGTCGGGCCCTCGCTCTTCAGGTCGGCCGCGGGCGCGCCGGCCGTCGGGGCCGCGGCGGAGGCCGGGAGCATCCCGAGGGTTTCCGCTGCAAGTCCGACCAGGATGATACCGGCAGCCCGGTTCGCGAAGCACCGCATGCGTCGTCCTCCTGCCGCCCACAGGCTTCTTCTTGCTGGCGCGGTGCGGGGATAACGACGAAGCGCGGCGGAGAACGCCTTGCTGCGCCTTCACGTTTTCGCGCATGGCCGATGAGTGCCGCGAGAACCCGACAGAAGGACGCTTATCCGCGTTGCGCACAGCATTAACCTTTTGTTAATCGGCGCATTGCCGCCGGCCCTCCGGCGTGAGAGCTTTCGTTAACGAGAGCTTAACGGTTGGGTCCCGGCGATGCGGTTCGCGGTTTCCATGATGCAGAGACTGGTCAAGGGACCCGCCTCGCGTCGGCTCGCCCGGAGCCGTCTCGCGGCCCTCGCCGCCTTCGCAGCCCTAGGCATCGCGGGCGTCGCCGCCCCGGTTCAGGCGCAGACGCTGGCGAGCCTGCCCACCGAGGCCGGCGCCCGGGTGCAGGGCGACGCGAAGCCGATCGTCGCCTGGGTGACGTTCTGCCAGAGCTACGCGGCCGAGTGCGCGGTCGACCGGAGCGAGCCGGCCCGGATCAGCCTGACGCCCGCCACCTGGGCCACGATCGTGTCGGTCAACCGCCGGGTCAACAAGGCGGTCGAGCCGATGACCGATCAGGACCACCTGCACGTGGCCGATCGCTGGGATCTGGCCGAGGACGGCATCGGCGATTGCGAGGACTTCCAGCTTCTCAAGCGCCACCTGCTGGCCGAGGCCGGCCTGCCGCGGCGGGCGATGCGCATGACCGTGGTGATCGACGAGAAGGGCGAGGGCCACGCGGTGCTGACGCTCGTCACCGACCGGGGCGACCTGGTCCTGGACAACAAGACCAACGCGATCCTGCCCTGGCACAAGACCGGCTACGTCTACATCAAGCGCGAGAGCCAGGACGCGGTCGCCTGGGTCTCGCTCGGCGGCGTCACCTCCCCGGTCACCACCGCCAACCGCTGAAACCCCTCACGCGACCCGGCTCACCGATCCCCGGCAGCCGCCGTTTCGAGACCTGGGCCCTTGATCTTAACCGAGCGCTAACCCTGTTGGCGCCACTCTGTGCCGGGACGGAGTGCCTGATCGATGTCGCGAGCCCGCCAGCTGTCGCCGGCCCTGTTTCTCGGGACAATGCTGATCGTGGGGGCGGCTGGCCGGGCGCAGGCGGCCGACGCCACTGCAATGCGGCATGAGATCTGGCGGGACTGCCTCAGCCGCAATTTCCGGATCCAGGCCGTGCTGACGGAGCGGGACCTCGCTGCCGACGCGGCCTTCCTGGCGTGCCGGGGTTCCGAGGAAGCCTATCTCACGGCCCTGGCAGGCTCGCCGCTCCTCGACGAGACGGATATTGCCCGCGCGCGGCCGCTCGTGGCCGGGCGCTTCCGGGCGTGGCTTGTTGGGCGCAGCGGGTGAACCGTCCCGACAGACCAGCGACCACGACAGGGAGGCTTTCGGGCCAGGCGTCGCCGGCGCCGCGCCTGCTCCGCTTGGCAACCGCTCAGGCGCCGCAGGCACAGCAGCTGCGGACGTTCGAGATCCGTTCTTCAGCGGTTCCGTAGGCCGCATCCGCGGTCCCGTAGGTCCGCCAGTGCTTGATCCATTGCCTGATGTAATGGGACCCCTTCGGGGCGGATGCCAGCTTATGAGCCGCCCAGCAATCGGCGAGCTTCGTCGAGGTCGTGTGGATGGCCAGATGGCCATATTCGTGAACGACGTAAAAATGGCTGGCGTCAGAAACCTGTGCATCGACTTCTGCGGCCCGCGCAGGACAGAAATACAGGATGCCATCGTTAATTGCCGCAACCCTGCCGGCAGTTCTTTCACATCTGTTTTTTGAAGAAAAGGTGAGTAGCTCGCCAGTCGGTCGCCATTGGGATAATGATGGTGATATAGAAATCGCGTAGAGAATTGCGGAGGCAATAAGACTTCTGCAGATGGCCATGATGTTTCTGCCGAATCGAATGCTGCAGAAGATCTTATAGCAGGATCGGCGGGATCTGACGCTTCCGGCTCGGATTCTCATGACTCGGGCGGCAAGCCTTGGCCCGGGACAGCCGCGGCTCCTGACCATTCAGAATATGGAAGCCGGCTGCGACTCGGGCGGCTCAACCCTTCAGGCGGGCCTTGATCCGCCTGGTGAGCCCGTCGCGAACGTCGCGGTAGGCGTCCAGGCGCTGCTCCCGAGAGGCGTCCTGAACCAGAGTCGGATCGGGGGTCGGCCAGTACTCGACATCGGCCGCGAGCGTGTGCGTCAGGTCCAGTGCGCGGTGATGCGCCTCGGGTGCGAGGGTGATGATCAGGTCGAAGTTCAGCCCCTCCCAGTCCTCGAGCTCCTCGATGGTGCGGGGCCGATGTCGGCTCGCGTCGATCCCGACCTCGTCGAGCGCCGCGATCATGAACGGGTCGGTGGGCTCGCCGGAGCGTACCCCGGCCGACTGCACGTAGGTGGACTTGCCGAAATAGGCGCGCGCGATCGCCTCCGCCGCCACCGAGCGTACGGCGTTGTAGTTGCACATGAACAGGACGGACTGCACCCGCCGCTTCTTCGGAGGGGCGTCGGGGGCAGGCTCGGGAACGGGCTCAGCCATCGCCGGTCGGCGCGGAGGGCGCCCTAGCCCTTCCAGTGCAGCGCGAAGATCAGGGTGAACAGGCGGCGGGCCGTATCATGGTCGAGGTCGACCTTGCCCTCCAGGCGCTGCTTCAGCGTGTCGGATGCCTCGTTGTGTAGACCGCGCCTGCCCATGTCGATCGCCTCAATCTGCGACGGCGAGGCGGTGCGGATCGCGTTGTAGTAACTTTCGCAGATCATCTCGTAGTCGCGGATCACCCGTCGGAACGGGGTCAGCGACAGGAGGTGCGTCATCACCGGCTCGCCGCCCACCGTGGTGATGGCGAAGGAGAGCTTGTTCTCGACGAGGCCGAGCGTCAGCGCGTAGGGGCCCTCGCGACCCGGGATCGTGAAGGAATTGTCCTCCAGAATGTCGAACAGCGCGATCGCCCGCTCGTGCTCCTGATCCGGGTTGCCGCGGGCGATGGACGCCTCGTCCAGGCTCACCTTCGCGAGGCGGTTCGGCCCGCGCTGCTTCTCCGCCATCCCCAAAGCCTCACAGGTTCAACCGGATCGCGACGGAGCGGGCATGCCCCTCCAGGCCCTCGGACCGGCCGAGGTTTATCGCTGCCGGGCCGAGCGCCCGCAAGCTCTCCGGCGTGCAGGCGAGGATCGTCGTCCGCTTCATGAAGTCGAGCACCCCGAGTCCGGAGGAGAACCGCGCGGAGCGGGCGGTCGGCAGGACGTGGTTGGGGCCGCCGACATAGTCGCCGATCGCCTCCGGCGTGTGCGAGCCGAGAAAGATCGCGCCGGCATTGCGCACTTTGCCGGCGAGCGCCTCCGCGTCCTGGGTCTCGATCTCCAGATGCTCCGGGGCGAGTCGGTCGACGAGGGGCACGGCCTCGTCGAAGGTCCGCACCCGCACGATGGCACCATAATCGCGCCAGCTCGCCCGGGCGATCTCCTGGCGGGGCAGGGTGGTGAGGGCGCGCTCCACCGCACCGTCGACGGCGTCGGCCAGTTCGGCGCTGTCGGTGATTAGGATCGCCTGGGCCGCGACGTCGTGCTCGGCCTGCGCCAGCAGGTCGGCGGCGATCCAGTCCGGGTTGGCGTGGCCGTCGGCCAGGATCAGCACCTCGGAGGGGCCGGCGATCATGTCGATCCCGACCTGGCCGAAGACCCGGCGCTTGGCCGCCGCAACCCAGGCATTGCCCGGCCCGACGACCTTGGCCACGGGGGCGATGGTGGCGGTGCCGTAGGCGAGCGCCGCCACGGCCTGGGCACCGCCCACCCGGTAGATTTCGTGGACGCCGGCGAGCTGCGCGGCGGCGAGGACCAGCGGATTCATCTGGCCATCCGGAGTCGGCACGACCATGACGAGCCGCGGCACCCCGGCGACGCGGGCGGGAAGCGCGTTCATCAGCACCGAGGAGGGATAGCTCGCGGTCCCGCCCGGGACGTAGAGCCCCACCGATTCCAGCGCCGTCCAGCGCCAGCCGGCTGTGACGCCGAGAGCGTCAGTGGCCCGGTGATCCTCGGGTCGCTGGGCCCGGTGGAAGCTCTCGATCCGCTCGGCCGCGAGGCGCAGGGCTTCCAGGGAATCCGGCGGACAGGCCGCGACCGCCGCGACGATCTCCGCCTCCGTGACCCGCAGGTGCTCGGCCGTGAAATCATCGCCGAGGCGGTCGAAGCGCCGGGTGAAATCGACCAGGGCCGCGTCGCCGCGGGCGACGACGTCGGCGATGATGCCGCGCACCGCCTCGTCCACGTCCTCGGCGATCTCGCGCTTCACCGTCAGGAGGTGCGCGAAGGCGGCGGCAAAATTCGGATCGCTGCTGTCGAGCCGGACCATCGGAAAGCCTTCTGTCTCGCGTCAGGCCGCCGGACCGGCGGCCGTGTCGGTGTCGATGTTGTGGCCGGGACGGGTGGCCGATTCCCAGACCGGGCCGAGATCCTTCATCCGGACCTCGATGCACTCGACCGCAAGCCGGAGGGCTGCGCCGCCGGAGAAGACGAGGTCGATATGCCCGGAGGGCGCATCCGTCGGCTCGAAGGTCAGGGCGAGCAGGCTCATGGGCGTGGTGTCGCCCGGCATCAGCCCGCGACTCTTCACGCCCTGAACGCGCTCGATGTGCAGGCCGGTGAGGCGACGGCGGGGCGGGGCGTCCGGCGTCCAGTCGAAGCGCCGCGCGACCATGAGGAAGCGCTGCTCGCCGGCGAGATAGGTCAGATCCTCCGGCCGCAAAATCGCGTCCTGCAGGTGGGCCGAGATCACGGTCAGGTCCTCGGTGTCGAGGGCGGCGAGCCTGAGCAGCTCCATGCAGAGGGTCCTCGGGGAATACGGGGCGCGGGTCGGAAGGTGGGGGCCGGCCTGCGGCACGGCGTAGGTAGCGGCGCGACCCCGTTCGGGCAACGGCTGGGCTGGGGATCACGATCCCGGGCGGGTCCAGGCTCGGCCCAGCGCCACCGCTTAGAAGCGGCGGCGGACGAGCCCAGGCAGGGAGCGGATGGCCAAGCTCACGACGCACGCGGTTCTGGCGGTGGTGACGATTGGAATGCAGGCGGTCGGTCCCGCGGGCGCGCAGGTCGGCCCGGACGCGCGGCCCTATATCTACGGCCGTCCGGGGCCGGATCGCGACGCCTATGCTCCGCCGCCCGGAGGGCGCCCGCCGCCGCCTGCCGATGACGGCTACGGCTGGCGTCCGCCTCCACCGCCATTCGAGGACGAATACGACCGGCCCCGCCTGCGCTGGCCCGCCGGCCCCGGGCGCCGGTGGGACGACAGCGTCTGCGTGACCGCCCGCGGCACGTGCCTGACGCGACCGGCACCGCCCGATGCGCCCTGCGGCTGCGACATGCCCGGCTTCGGCTACAAGCGCGGGAGGATCGCGGACTGAGCGCACCGGCTGTCGCGCAGGGTCCGTAGGGAATGGGCCGCCGAGATGCCGGGCCGGGGGCGAGACGGGGCACCTGCGCGACCTTCGGACTGATCCGGTGGCCTGGTTTCCCCGGTCTTCCGGGCGGTCGACGGGCGTGTCAGGCCCTCACGCGCTCGATCTGCGCGCCGCAGCGGGCGAGCTTGGCCTCCAGAGCCTCGAAGCCGCGGTCGAGATGGTAGACCCGGTTGATCTGGGTCTCGCCCTCGGCGGCAAGGCCCGCGATGACCAGGGAGACCGAGGCGCGCAGGTCGGTGGCCATGACGGGGGCGCCCCTCAGCCGCTCCACGCCCTCGACGATGGCGAGGTCGCCCTCGAGGCGGATCTTCGCGCCGAGGCGGGCCAGTTCCTGCACGTGCATGAACCGGTTCTCGAAAATGGTCTCGCGGATGTGCGACTGGCCCTTGGCGAGGGTCATCAGCGCCATGAACTGCGCCTGCAGATCCGTGGGGAAGCCCGGAAACGGGTCCGTGGTGACGTCGACCGCCGCGATGCCGGCGCTGTTGCGGCGCACGCGGATACCGCCTTCGACCTGGGTGATCTCCGCCCCCGTGGTCGACAGGACGTCGAGGGCCGCGTGCAGAAGCTCGGCCCGGGTGTCCTTGAGGACGACGTCGCCGCCGGTCATCGCCACCGCCATGGCGTAGGTTCCCGTCTCGATCCGGTCGGGCAGGACCTCGTGGCGGGCGCCGTTCAGGCGCGCCACGCCCTCGATCTCGATGCGCGGCGTGCCGGCGCCGCGGATCTTGGCGCCCATCTTGTTCAGGCATTCCGCGAGATCGACCACCTCCGGCTCGCGGGCGGCGTTCTCGATCACCGTCGTCCCGTAGGCGAGGGCGGCGGCCATCAGCGCGACATGCGTTCCGCCGACCGTGACCTTGGGGAAGGCGACCTCGGCGCCGCGCAGGCCGTTCTTCGTGCGGGCGACCACGTAGCCGGCGTCGATCTCGATCTCGGCCCCGAGCTTCTCCAGTGCCATGATCAGCAGGTCGACCGGCCGGGTGCCGATGGCGCAGCCGCCGGGCAGCGACACCTTGGCCTCGCCGAACCGGGCGAGCAGCGGCGCGATCACCCAGAAGCTCGCCCGCATCGTTGAGACGAGGTCGTAGGGCGCGGTGGTGTCGATGACGTTGGAGGCGGTGAGCCGGATGGTCTGACCCGTCTCGGTGGTCTGACCGGGGCGCTTGCCGACGACCATGTGGTCCACGCCATGGTTGCCGAGGATCCGCGTCAGCGCCGCGATGTCGGCGAGCCGTGGCACGTTGATCAGCTCCAGCGTCTCGCCCGTGAGCAGGCTGGCGATCATCAGCGGCAGCGCCGCGTTCTTGGCGCCCGAGATCGGGATCACGCCGTTGAGCGGCGCGCCGCCGGTGATGTGGATGCGGTCCATCGTTTGTCCTCGGGCGGCGCACCCTCGATGGCGCGCGGCCGGCCGTGCTGCTCGCGGGCGCGGCAGCGCCCAGGCTTGGCCGTGCCCTATAGACCGGATTTGTCGGAATCAGGACCTCTTCCGTCAGGTTCGTGCGCGCAGGACGGGTCCGCGTCCGGAGAGGGCCTCGCCTCCGCCCTGCCGCGGTCCTGCGCCTTCCGACGGCGCAAATTCTGTCGCAGCGCCGCCTTCAGACGTTCCGCGCGCTCGTCCTTCGCCTTTGTCATGGCGCGACCCTTGGTCGCCGCAAGGTTGGGGCGCGCACGTTCTTGCCGGGTGAGCCATCTGCGGGTGGAAACATGGGCTGATACAGGGCGCTGGAGCCAAGTTCGGACGGGAAGATCCTGCCGGACGCTAGCCGGTTCGCGAGGGCCTCTCAACGGATGCAAGGCAGCGATGTCGGAACCTTACCTTGAACCAGTTCCAGATCCGCGCGTATCTTCCGGCCCTCACGCGAATGACTGACCGAGGCCGGACCTCGATCGCGGGACCCGGGCGCTCGAAGGCGCCACCCGCGCGGCCGAACACGCGAAGGACGCTCGATGACCGTCACCCGGATGCCCAGCACGATGCTCGCCGCAGCGGGATCGACGCGTGCCGGTTCCGGCTACGAGCGATACTTCCGCGGCGCCCTGGATCAGTTGCACGGCGAGCGGCGCTACCGTGTGTTTGCGGATATCGAGCGGATTTCGGGGCGGTTTCCGACGGCCAAGTGGCGCCAGCCCGACGGCAAGACGGCCGAGATCACG
>NZ_NPKS01000058.1:0-22542 GCF_008329595.1 Methylobacterium sp. P1-11 | reverse complement strand
CGCCAGCGCCCATGGTACTGTGTCTCAAGACACGGGAGAGTCGGTCGCCGCCAGACCCGCACATCGCAATCAGCATTCCCTCTCCACGACACCGATCCGAAACGCCGACACACCGCTCTCACCGAGAGCGGTGTGTCGGCGTTTTTGCGTTTCGGCGTTGGCGCCCGATCTTCGGCGGCGCCTTACCGCGAAGTCATCTTGCCGCGAACATCCCGTAATCGGTCGATCGCCATCATCCTCGGACCGCGCGCGGCCCACAGCCGGCGCGAACGAAGCCGGTGACGGATCTCGTGCCCTCCGAGTCTTCCGTGCCCCGCTTCGGAACGGGCTGAGGACCGCGGCCTCGGCCCGTTCAGCCGAACAGGGGAGGGGAGCGGCTTGACCATGTTGATGGAGATGCGTTCCCCCGACCTGCGCGGCGCGCTATGGAACGGGGCCATGCGACTGCTCATCATCGAGGACGACCGGGAGGCGGCGGCCTATCTGGTCAAGGCTTTCCGCGAGACCGGACACGTGGCCGACAGCGCGCATGACGGCCTCGATGGATACGCGCTCGCCCGTGAGGGCGCCTACGATGTGCTGATCGTCGACCGGATGCTTCCGAAGCTCGACGGTCTGTCGCTGATCCGGTCGCTGCGGGAGCAGAGCGTGGCGACGCCGACCCTGATACTGTCGGCGCTGGGTCAGGTCGACGACCGGGTGAAGGGCCTGCGCGCGGGCGGCGACGATTACCTACCCAAGCCCTATGCCTTCTCCGAGCTTCTGGCGCGGACCGAGGCGCTGGCCCGCCGGCAGGCCGGCTCGGGCGCCGCCGAGGAGACACGCTACCGGATCGGCGATCTGGAGCTCGACCGGCTGTCGCACCGAGTCACCCGGGCCGGCCGCGAGATCCCGCTGCAGCCCCGCGAGTTCCGTCTCCTCGAATTCCTGATGCGGCATGCGGGCCAGGTCGTGACGCGCACGATGCTGCTGGAGCACGTCTGGGACTATCACTTCGATCCGCAGACCAACGTCATCGACGTCCACGTCTCGCGTCTGCGCAGCAAGCTCGACAAGGGATTTGCCTCGCCGATCATCCACACGGTCCGGGGCGCCGGCTACGTCCTGCGCTTGGACGAGGGTGCGGCGGGGTGAGGGAGTTTTCGGCTGACGCGCTCGCCCCCCGCGAGTCGGCGGCGGCGCGCTTCCAGAAGCTGTTCCGTACCACCGCCTTCAAGCTGTCGCTGGCCTATCTGGCGATCTTCGCCCTCTGCGCCTTCCTGGCGCTCGGCTACGTCGCGTGGAATGCCCGTGCGGTCCTCGACGACCAGATCGTCTCGACGATCGACGCCGAGATCAACGGCTTGTCGGAACAGTACAATACCGGCGGCTTGCGGCGGCTGATCACCGTGGTGGAGCGGCGCTCGCGCGAGCCCGGCGCCTCGCTCTACCTCGTGACCACGGCCGGCGGCGACCATGTCGTCGGCAATGTCGGCTACGTGCCCGCCGCCGTGCTGGCGACGCCGGGCCAGAGCGAGACGCGCTACGGCCGCAACGAATCCGATGCCGAGATGCATCAGGCGATCGTGCGGGTCTTCACCCTGCCGGGTGGGTTCCGGCTGCTCGTCGGGCGCGACACCGAGGAGCGCGACCGATTACGGGCCGTGATCGGGCGCGCTTTCGTTACCTCGCTCGCGGCCGTGGTGCTCCTCGGCGTGATCGGCGGCTGGCTTGCGGCGAGTCGGGTGCTGCGCCGGGTCGACGCCATGACCCAGACCACCCGCGCGATCATGGCCGGCGATCTCGACGACCGGCTCCATGTCGCGGGGAACGGCGACGAACTCGACCGTCTCGCATCGAGCCTCAACCTGATGCTGGAGCGGATCGGCGAGCTGATGCGCGGCATGCGCGAGGTCTCCGACAACATCGCGCACGATCTGAAAACGCCTCTGACCCGTCTGCGGAACCGCGCCGACGAGGCCCTGCGCCGGGCCTCGACGCCCGACGAGCTGCGCGCTGCGCTGGAAGCCGTGATCGAGGAGGGGGACGGGTTGATTCGGGTGTTCAACGCCCTTCTGATGATCGCGCGTCTCGAGGCTGGGAGTGCGCCGGAGATCCTCGTCCCGTTGGATATCGGCCAGACGGTGCGGAGCGTCGGCGAACTCTACGAGGCGCTTGCCGAGGATCAGGGGCTGACGCTCGCAGTGCGCGCGCAGGACGACCTCATCATCGCGGGCAACCGCGAGCTGATCGGTCAGGCCCTGGCCAATCTCATCGACAACGCCCTGAAATACGGTGCCGAATCCACCGGAACGGAGGCCCGTGTGACGCTGGAGGCGTGGCGCGATGGTGAATCGATCCGTCTCGCCGTCTCCGATCACGGGCCAGGCATCCCCGAGGCGGAGCGGGCTCGCGTGCTCGGCCGTTTCGTGCGTCTCGAGGATGCTCGCTCGCGACCGGGCTTCGGGCTGGGCCTCAGCCTCGTCAACGCCGTGGTCCGCCTGCACCACGGGACCCTGCGGCTCTCCGACAACGATCCCGGTCTGCTGGTCGAGATCAGCTTCCCGGCTTCGGCGCGCCCGCCACAGGAAGCCGCCGGTGACATCCGGCCCGTACCGAGATCCGGCGACCCTGTGCCGGCGTCCCCTTCCTGCGCTAGGTAGGTTGCGACCTGTCCCACCGTGAACGCGCCGTCGCCCCGTCCGATCGGCAGAGCGCTCGCGTCCCAGGAGGCTCCATGACCCTGAAGATCAAGACTGCGCTCGTCACCGGCTCGACCAGCGGCATCGGACTCGCCATCGCGCGCGCCCTCGCGGCCGAGGGAGCCGATGTCGTGCTCAACGGGTTCGGGGACGCGAACGCCATCGAGGAAACGCGGGCCGGGATCGAGCGCGCCTACGGGGTGAAAGCCCGCTACTCGGCCGCCGACATGAGCAAGCCCGAGGCGATCACTGCCATGGTGCGCGAGGCGGAAGACGCCTTCGGATCCGTCGATGTGCTGGTCAACAATGCCGGGATCCAGTTCGTCTCGCCGATCGAGGACTTCCCGGCGGAGAAGTGGGAACAGATCATCGCGATCAACCTGTCCTCGGCGTTCCACACGATGCACGCCGTGATTCCCGGGATGAAGGCGCGGGGCTGGGGCCGGATCATCAACACGGCCTCGGCCCACTCGCTGGTGGCCTCGCCGTTCAAATCGGCCTACGTGGCGGCCAAGCACGGGATCGCGGGCCTGAGCAAGACGGCGGCGCTGGAACTCGCGCCCCACAAGATCACGGTCAACTGCATCTCGCCGGGCTATGTCTGGACGCCGCTGGTGGAGTCGCAGATCCCCGACACGATGAAGGCACGCGGGCTCACCAAGGAGCAGGTGATCGAGGAGGTGATGCTGAAGGCGCAGCCGACCAAGGAGTTCGTCACCGTGGATCAGGTCGCGGCGCTGGCGGTGTTCCTGTGCTCCGACGCGGCGAGCCAGATCACCGGCGCGAATATCAGCATGGATGGTGGCTGGACCGCGCAGTAGCGCCTCAAGCCAGCGACCCGTCGTCCAAGCGGGCCTGGTTTGCGAAATGGCCCCGCCCGCTCCCGGGCGGGGCCGATGTGTCTCAGCGGCGGCTGTGGACCAGCAGGGCCAGGCCGTAGCCGACCGCGCCCGCGATCAGCAGGGCGACCAGGGGATTCTCCTCCACTCTGGCGCCGACGGCAGCACGACCGTCGCGCAAGTAGGAACCGCTCCGCTCATAGGCATCGCCCGCCACGTCGCCGGCGCGGTCATACGCGTCGCTGGCATAGTCGCTGGCCCGGTCGGCGATATCACGGGCCTTGTCCTTCACTTGGCCGTAGACGTTCTGGGCCTGGCCCTGGGCCTCGCGGAAACGTCCCTCGACCGAGTCCCGGCTCGAGCCGGCGAAATCGCCGGCCGCGCCCTGAACCTTGCCGACCGCCTCCTTGGCACCGCCGACAATGCGATCCGTATCCACCATGGCACTCTCCTGGACGTGAGCGCGGCGCCGCGACAGGGGCGCCGCTCGTTACGCCGTCGTCCACCGAACGCGCGAGACGGCGTTTGTGCCCCCGATCGCCACGAAATTCTGCGCTTCCACCTGCCTCTGCGGCGGGCGGGACAGGTCAGAGCCCGATCAGCTCGGCAATGGCTGCCGCCCCGGCAGCCGGGGAGGTCTCGCCCCGAGCGACGCCCGCCTCCGCCTCGGCCGTGCGGCGCCGGACCTCCGGGGAACCGACGAGGCGCTGGTGCAGACGCTCGTCCACGAGGGCCCACATCCACTTCACATCCTGGGTCCGGCGCTTCGCCTGAATCTCGCCGGTGGCCGTGAGCTTCTCCCGATGATCGACGATCTTCGCCCACAGCGCGTCGAGACGCAGATTGTGGAAGCCGGAGATCGTCACCACCGGCGGCGTCCAGGTGGCCGAGGCGGGAGTCAGGATGTGCAGCGCCGCCCGGTATTCCGAGGCCGCCGCGTTGGCCCGCTGCTCGGCCTCGCCGGCATCGGCCTTGTTGACCGCGATCATGTCGGCGAGTTCGAGGATGCCCTTCTTGATGCCCTGCAGCTCGTCGCCTGCCCCGGGCAGCATCAGCACGAGGAAGAAGTCGGTGAGGTCGGCCACCGCCGTCTCAGACTGGCCGACACCGACTGTCTCGACGAGGATCACGTCGAAGCGCGCGGCCTCGCAGAGCAGCATAGTCTCGCGGGTCTTGGCGGCGACACCGCCGAGCGTGCCGGAGGACGGGGAGGGGCGGATGAAGGCGTTCGGATCGTGGGACAGCCGGGCCATCCGGGTCTTGTCGCCCAGGATCGACCCGCCGGTCCGAGAGGAGGACGGGTCGACCGCCAGCACCGCCACCTTGTGTCCGGCCTCCGTCAGGTTCGAGCCGAGGGCGTCGATGGTGGTCGACTTGCCGACGCCGGGCACGCCGGTGATCCCGACGCGGATCGCCCGCCCCGTCTCGGGCAGCACCGAATCGATCAGCTCCGCCGCCAGGGCCCGGTGATCGGCGCGTTTGGACTCGGCCAGGGTTATGGCGCGGGCCAGGGCGGCGCGGTCACCGCGCAACAGGCGCTCGCGGAGGCTCTGGATGTCGATGGACGGCGTCATGTGCCCTTCATGGCCGCGGCGATGGCTGCCGTCGAGGGGGAGGGTGCGCCCGCCGGGGGATGGGGTGGCTGTGACCTGTCCACCACAAGTGCGGCCGTGCCCGCTATTCACGCCGCCATGCGGCAATCGTGCCCCGCGATGGTCACGATCCTGGGCGACTGAGGCTACCCCGCCCGAGCGCAACCGGATCATGTCGAGCCAGATCGTCTCACGCCGCGTCCTTCTCCGGTTCGGGGCCCTCGCGAGCGCCGCGGGTCTCGCCCCGTCGCTCGGCGCCTGTGTCACCGACGATCTCGGGACCGGTGCAGCCCTGCCCGAGAAGCAGTCGGCCCTCGACGTCATGCCGGTGCTGCTGGTCGCCACGACCCGCAAGCCTGTGGGCAATCCGCCCCGACCGCCGTATTTCAGCAGTGATCGCGGCCGCGGCCTGAGCTTCGCCGAGGTGCGCCTGTCGCCGCCCGACCGCTCCCTGCTGGGCAAGGTCTCGTCCGTCATCACAGGCGACTGGACGATCGGCGCGGTTCCGAAATCCGAGTCCGGCCCTGGCGCCGCCGAGGCCTTCGCCCAGTCTGCCCTCGGGCGCGACGTGCTGATCTACGTCCACGGTTATCGCGAATCGTTCGAGTCGGCGGCGGTCAGCGCGGCCCGCCTCTCGGACGGAATCCGGTTCCGCGGCGTCTCCGGCCTGTTCACGTGGCCGTCGGCGGCGGCGACCCTCGATTACAACTACGATCGGGAGAGCGCCCTCTGGTCGCGGGACGCCTTCGAGGACCTGTTGAAGGCGCTCGCCGCCTCGCCGAGCGGCGGGCGCATCAATATCGTCGCGCACTCGATGGGCACGCTCCTGACCCTCGAGACCCTGCGCATGCTTCGCGCCGAGGCGGGCGAGGCGGCGATGGCGCGGATCGGCGCCGTGGTGCTGGCCGCCCCCGACATCGACTTCGACTTGTTCTCCAACGGCGTCGCCCGTCTCGGACCCGATGTCGCGAAGATCACGGTGATCTCCTCCACCAACGACCGGGCCCTCGAACTCTCCGCCGCGCTGGCAGGGGGCGTGCGGGCGGGCGCGGTCGATCGTGCCAAGCTCGAGGCGCTCGGCGTGCGCGTCGCCGACGCCTCCGATTACGGAGGCGGCCTGATCAACCACGACCTGTTCCTCTCGAATCCGGACGTGCAGGGGGTGGTCAAGCGCGCCATCGCCCGCGGCGCCGGGGTGTAGGCGAGCGGCGCGGCGCTCACCCCATCCGGGTCGCCATGCTCTGTGGCGGCAGGGGTTCCTCGGGCAGAAGCGCTGTCTCCTCGGAGGGATCGCGCTGGTCGACGCGGTCGGCCCAGACCCGGAAGCCGACGAGGGGATTGGGTCCGAACGTGTGGGTCAGCGGCACGTCCGCAGCGTCGCGCCCGTAGGCCACCATCACCCGGCCGATCCGCGGACTGTTGTTGCGCGGATCGAAGACATGCCATCCGCCCCCAAGGTAGACCTCCATCCAGGCCGCGAAATCGCCGGTGGGGTGCGGCTCGGGCTCGCCGATGAAGCTGATGTAGCCGGTGCAGTAGCGGGTCGGAACGTTGAGGGCGCGACAGAACGCGACCGCCAGATGGGTGAAGTCCCGACAGACGCCGCGCCCGCCCGCGTACGCGTCCATGGCCGTGCGATCGCGATGGGCGAACTCGTAGCCGAACGCGATATGGGCATGCACGAAGTCGCAGACTGCCTGCACCCGGGCCCAGCCGGGCGCGACGTGGCCGAACAGCCGCCAGGCCTCGTCGGCCAGCAGATCCGATTCGCAGTAGCGGCTCGGGAGCAGGAAGACGATCGCCTCGGCCGGGAGCGTCTCGATGGCGTGCTGCTCGGCTTCCGGATGCGCGGGATCGGGCGCGCCGCCGTCGCGGATCACCGCGTCGGTCCCGATGGTGAAATTGCCGGCGGGCGCGGTCAGGCGGCCGCACAGGTTGCCGAAGCCGTCGCGATAGATCTCCACCGAGACGGGCGGTTCGGTGTGGAGCGTGTCGGGCGCTTCAAGCGCATCGGCCCTGGAGGGATGCACGTTGAGCATCACCACCATGGGCACCGGATAGGGGAAGGCGTAGCGCATCTCGCAGCCGAGCCTGATCCGCATGCGCGGGTGATCCTTCCTGTCTGGTGATGTGCCTGTCGCGGTGCGCGCAGGATCCGTGCCGCGCCGAATCGTGCGGGTCGGGCTCCGACGGGCTTGGCGGCCGTCCGCTTCACCCCTACAGCATCCCCGCGCGGCGCTCATGCCCACCGGGCGGAACCAAGGGGGTTCTTCCCGGGGCAGCGCGTCGCACCCGTGGGCCAGCCCGCTGACCGGGCGCGCCCGAGGACGGTTACGAGAGGGATGCCGGCCATGTTCACGCTCGAGATCGACGGCACCGCCGTTGCGGTGATCAACAGCGACGAGGCGTCCGCCAAGGACCTCTTCACCTGTGACGGCTTCAAGGAAGACATCCGGACGATGACCACCGGCGGAAAGCCGCTCTGGAACGGCACGTCGGCGCTCAAGGTCCGGGCGGCCACCGAGGACGAGGTCGAGATCTTCGAAGACGCCCTGGCGGAGGACGACGGCGAGGGTGATTTCGTCGACGATGCTCGCCACCCCGACACGGATTCCGATGACGAGGACGAAGCCGACATCGTCTTCCTGGTGGATATCGACGAGGACGAGGATGAAGCCGACGCCTGAGCGCGGCTGAACCCGAGCGCCTCCCGGGTGGTTTCCGATCCGATCTGAATCGAATCCCGGGAGGACGGAATGGCTGACAGCAGGCGGATCGTTGACGCGCTCGTGCGTTCCAGGCGCGGCGGCCTCGCCGCCAGTGCCGCCCTGGGCGGCTTGGCGCTGATCGGCGGCCTCGCCTACCGGGCGCTGCGCGGCGCGCCGCCGCCGGAGACCGGTGGCCCGGACTTCTCGAAAGTCGACGAGGACGAGGCTCGGCTGATGCTGCGGGCCATGGTGGCGGCCACGACGGCGGACGGGATGGTCGACGCCGCCGAGCGCAAGCGTCTCGATGCGGCTGTGGCGGAGGCGGGCCTCGATCCCGACGGACGCGCTTGGCTCGATCGCGAACTCGCAAGTCCCGCCGATATCGACGAGATCGCCGAACGAGTCGCTGATCCCGACGCAGCGGCGCGGATCTTCGCGGCGGCGCGACTCGCCATCGATCCCGACACGCTCCAAGAGCGCCAATTCCTGAAGATGCTGGCCGAAGCCCTCGATTTGCCCGTCGAGGCAGTTGAACGGGTCGAGCGCGACATAGCGGCCTGACCGGCAACCCCTCCGTTCCGCGGACCTCCCATCGCGGCCGAGCTTCGTGCTACGCTTCCCAGGAGCGACGGGTCGTGGCGGCCCGGTCGCGGGAGGACGGGACATTTCATGTCGGGATTGTCAGTGCCTGTCCTCGGGCGCGGCCGGTGGAGAGCCGGCGCGCTGGTCGCCGCCATGCTGATCGCCGGCGGATCCACCCGCGCGGCCGAACCGGCTGCCGGCCCCCTGACCATCGCCGAGCAGGGCAGCTTCTTCGTCGGTGGCCGCGACGTCCAGTCCGACACGCTGTCGACGCTGCCGGCCTATGCCCCTTCGGGCACGATCAGCGTCGACCAGATCTATGTCCGGTTTCAGATCCCGGTGAGTTCCGGACGGCCGCCGCTCGTCCTGATCCACGGCTGCTGCCTCACCGGCAAGACCTGGGAGACGACACCGGACGGACGCATGGGCTGGGACGAGTATTTCGTCCGCCGCGGCTTCCCGACCTACGTGATCGATCAGGCCTGGCGCGGCCGCTCAGCGGCGAGCCCGGCCCAGATCAACGCCGTGAAGACGGGGCGGGCCGAGCCGAACGCGCTCCCGCCGGTCTTCTCGGCCGGGCGGGAGCCGGCTTGGGCGATCTTCCGCTTCGGGCCCGACTATCCGAAGGTGTACCCGGGCATGCAGTTCCCCCTGGAGGCCCAGGGCGAGTTCTGGAAGCAGATGGTCCCGGACTGGTCGGCCGCCCTGCCGGTGCCGAACCCGACCGTGCCGGCCTTGTCTGAACTCGCCAAGAGGCTCAAGGGCGCGGTGCTGATCTCGCACTCGCAATCGGGGATCTACCCCTTCCAGACTGCCGCCCTCGACCGGACCGGCATCCGTGCCCTCGTGGCCATCGAGCCGGCCGCGTGCCCGGATCCCGTGAAGGACGACCTCGCGCCCTACCGGGATCTGCCGATCCTCGTCCTGTTCGGCGATTACGTCGATGCCTCGCCCCGCTGGGCGCCGCGGCTCAAGCAGTGCCGCAGCTTCGTCGCGGCAGCCAACGCCGCGGGAGGTAAGGCGGAACTGATCCTGCTGCCGGAGATCGGCATCCATGGCAATTCGCACATGCTGATGCAGGACAAGAACAGCCTCGACATCGCCGACTGGCTGGTCGGATGGATCGACAAGCGGGCGCCCGGGAAGTCGTGAGGCGGACAGGTCAAATCTCCGCTTGATCCCCCGCGCCGCCCCATCCTGAGGTGCCCGTGTCAGCGGGCCTCGCAGGAGAGTGTGCCAGGGATCGCGGCGGGGTCGGGAGGCCTCCTGCGAGGCCTTCGCTGCGCTGCGGCGCCTCAGGATGAGGGCGCGGACGAAATGGCCCGCTCCGGAGATCTCAGCCCGGCTTGCGCTCGCCGAGGAACGTGCCCATCCGCTCCAGCGCCCGCCTGATGTTCTCTGCCGAATTGGCGTAGGAGAGGCGGAGGTAGCCCTCGCCGTGGACGCCGAAATCCGGGCCGCCGATCACCGCCACGCCCGAATCCTCCAGAAGGGCCGAGGCCAGCGCCTTCGCCTTCCAGCCGGACCGGGAGATGTTCGGGAAGGCGTAGAACGCGCCCTTGGGCGCGATGCAGGAGACGCCCGGCAGGCCGTTCAGCCCGTCGACCACGATCGCCCGGCGCCGGTCGAATTCGGCGACCATCTCGGCGACGCAATCCTGCGGGCCGTCGAGCGCCGCGATGCCGGCCCACTGCGTCGCCGCGTTGACGCAGGAATGCGCGTTGACCGCCAGCTTGCGCGCCGCGTCGTAGAGCGGCTTCGGCCAGACCGACCAGCCGAGCCGCCACCCGGTCATCGCGTAGGTCTTGGAGGCGCCGTCGAGATAGACCAGCCGGTCGCGGATCTCGGGATATTTCAACAGCGAGTGATGGGTCTCGCCGTCATACGTCATCGTGCCGTAGATCTCGTCCGACAGCACCGCCACGTCCGGATGCTCGGCCAGTCCCTTCACCAAGGCGTCGATCTCAGCCTCAGGCGTCACGCCGCCGGTGGGGTTGGCGGGCGAATTCACGATCAGCAGCCGGGTCTTCGGCGTGATCAGCGCCAGGGTCTCGGCCGCCGAGAAGGCGAAGCCGTTCTCCTCGCGGATCGGCACCGGGATCGGCGTCGCGCCCGTGAATTCGATCATCGAGCGGTAGATCGGGAAGCCGGGGTCCGGATACAGGATCTCGGTCCCGGGCGCGCCGAACATCAGGATCGCCATGAACATGGTGACCTTGCCGCCGGGCACGATCATCACGGAATCCGGCGAGACCTCGACGCCGTGGCGGCGGTGGATGTCGCGGGCCACCGCTTCGCGGAGCGGCGGGATCCCCACCGCCGGCGTGTAGCCGTGGTGGCCGTCGCGCAGAGCCTTGATACCCGCCTCGACCACGTGGGCGGGCGTCGGCATGTCCGGCTGGCCGATGCCGAGATTGATCACGTCCCGGCCCTGTGCGGCGAGGGCCTGGGCCCGCGCCAGAACCGCGAAGGCGTTCTCCTCGCCGATGCGCGAGAAGGCCGGGACCACGTGCAGCATCGCGCCCTCCGGGCGGTGAGTTCTCAGTGCTTGGACCGCTCGGAGAGCTTCATCGCGCCGAACGACATCGCCACGGCGATCGCGCCCAGGATCACGAAGGTCTTCACGGAGGCGTAGAACAGGTCCGGATTGATGCCCTCATCCGTGTAGAGCACGAGCCCGATGGCCGCGAGCGGCAGCGAGATGAGGGCGAAGAGCGGGACGAGCGGGTTCATGTTCGGCACTCGGGATCCGGCGCGCGGCTGACCGCGGCCCTGGGAAAGCGCCCCTGCATATCACCGTGCTGCGAAGGTTGGGACCCCGCAAGCTGCAGTTTTTCGCCGGCTCGCCCGGACGCTCATGGATGCGCAATCATTTCGCGCAACAGTGGCGTCTCCGGGAGGGCGGACACGTATGCGTTGGGCATCGGTCGATTCGAAAGGCAAGGGGGCGGGGAGTTCGGGCCCTAGCTCCTCCAGCGTCGACACGCTGGCGCTCCATATCGGGCGGCTGCTGCGACATCCCGCCTACCGGCGCGAGGCGGTCGTCAGCCCTCTCCTGCGGCGACACCTGCCGCACGAGGCCGGCTACGCCTGGAACGGCGAGGCCGGGCTGCGCACGCGGCTGGCGGGCGCCGCCCTCGACGAGGCGAGCATCGATCACCTCATCCGGAACGTGCAGAACGAGTTCCTGCGCCTCCGCCGACCCGCCGATACCTGATCGCTCAGGCCGGAACCCGGACGGTGGCCCGCAATCCGCCCAGGGGACTGTCGTGCAGGGTGATGTCGCCGCCATGGGCGCGGGCGATGTCCCGGGCGATCGACAGGCCTAGCCCGGAGCCGCCGGCATCCTGGCGGGCGACATCGAGCCGCACGAACGGCTTGAACACGTCCTCGCGGCTTTCCGCCGGGATGCCCGGCCCGTCATCGTCGATGGAGACCAGAAAGGTCCGGGCCTCCAGCCGGCCGGAGATCGCCACCGTCTCGCCGTAGCGCACCGCATTGGCCGCGAGATTGAACAGGCAGCGCCGGAAGGCACCCGGACGGACCGTCACCTCCGCTGCGCCGGCGAGATCCACTGCGGAGACATGGGCTCCCAGGCGCTCGATGTCGGTCCTCAGATCCTCCAGCAGGGCGCGCATGTCCGTGGGTGTCGCGGGCTCGGCCGAATCGCCGCGCGCGAAGGCAAGGTAGCCCTCCAGCATCCGGCTCATCTCGTCGACGTCACGGCTCAGATCCTCGATCTCGCTGGTCTGCTCGATCAGGGCCAGGGACAGGCGGAAGCGGGTGAGGATGGTGCGCAGGTCGTGGCTGACGCCGTTCAGCATCGTGGTGCGCTGTTCCATCGCCCGCTCGATGCGCCGCTTCATCTCGATGAAGGCGTGACCGGCCTGGCGCACCTCCCGGGCGCCGCGCGGCCGGAACTCGATCTCGCGGCCTTTGCCGAAGCCTTCCGCCACGGCGGCGAGCCGGAGGATCGGCTTGATCTGGTTGCGCAGGAACAGGATCGCGACGCCGAGGAGCACCAACGACGAGCCGATCATCCAGACGAGGAAGATGTGCGAGTTCGACGCGTAGGCCTGGCTGCGCCGTGCGGTGATGCGCATCACCCCGTCGGGGATCGCCACGCGGATCTCGATCAGGTTCGAGCGGCCGACCGTGTCGATCCAGAACGGCCGGCGGATCTGGCGCTTGATCTCGTCCGAGAGCGCCTCGTCGAGGATCGAGAAGAACGGCCGCGGGCCCGGCGCCGGCAACTTGGCGCCCTTGAGGATGTCGAGATCGAGGTTCAGGCGCTCGCCGGCGATGCGCGCGAGCGTGTCGGCATCCTTGTCCTGCGGGTAGCTCTCGTAGATGTCGATCAGGGCGGCGATGTCCGACGTCACCGCCGCCGAAAGGCGCTTGGTCACGAGCTGCCAGTGACGCTCCATGAAGGTGTAGGCGATCACAGACTGAAGCAGGACGACAGGCGCGATGATGATGATCAGCGAGCGCGCATAGAGACCCTTCGGCAGCACGTCGCCGATCGCCCGGCTGAGGCGCTTCCACAGGCGGCGCGGCGCGGAACGCGGCGGCGGATCTTTGCGGAGTGCCCGGGCGAGCGCGGGATCCGGGGCATTCATGGGATCACGCGCCCACGCCGGGGCCATCGGGAGGAATGGGCACCGGTTTCCGTGAAACTTCCGGTCCGAACCCTCATCCGGGGACGCGGCCCGAGGTGCGGCGCAGCCGCCTCGAAGAAGGCCTCCAGGGATCGCGCGACCGGCTGGAGTGCTCCTTCGAGGCCTCCGCTGCGCTCCGGCACCTCAGGGTGAGGGCGAGGGTTGGATGGGCCGACCACGTCTCAGGACACCGACTCCGCGAAGGAACGAGCCCCGTAGAGTATTGACGCGCGCGCTCTTCCGCCATCGTTTCCTGACGTGGCCGCACGAATCGAGGACGCCCCCGCCTACCTTGCACCACGCCGCCCCGGCCATACCTGTGGGGAGCGGGGGGCGCCCGCCGGCCGAAAGTCCACGAGGCCATGCTCAGCACCGATACCGACATCCTCTCCGCCGCCCAATCCTGGCGGCGCGACGGCCGCGCCGTGGCGCTTGCCACCGTGATCGAGACCTGGGGCTCGGCCCCGCGGCCCGTGGGCAGCCACCTCGTGGTGGACGGAGACGGCAATTTCCTGGGCTCCGTCTCGGGGGGCTGCGTCGAGGGCGCGGTGATCACCGAGGCGATCGAGGTGATCGAGGCCGGCGCGCCGCGCGTCCTCGAATTCGGCGTCGCGGACGAGACCGCGTGGCGGGCCGGCCTGTCCTGCGGCGGCCGGATCCGGGTCTTCGTCGAGCGGGTCGACTGATGCGCAGCGATATCCTGGCGGCTCTGAACGACGAGCGGGCTGCGCGCCGCGCCGCGATCCTCGTCACCGACATTGCCGATGGTGCGCAGCGTCTCGTTCGCGAGGCGGAGATCGCCGCCGATCCCCTCGCCGCCGTGCTGGCGAAGCACCTCGCCTCCGGCAAGAGCGGCCTCGTCGAGGCGGACGGGCGGACGCTGTTCCTGACCGTGCAGGTGCCGCCGGTGCGGCTCGTCGTGGTCGGCGCCGTTCACATCTCGCAGGCCATGGCGCCGATGGCGACGGGGCTCGACCTCGCGCTTACGGTGATCGACCCCCGTACCGCCTTCGCGACGCAAGAGCGCTTCCCGGGCATCGCGCTGGTCGCCGAATGGCCGGACGCCGCCTTCGGGACCACCGTGCCGGTGCTCGACCGCTACTGCGCGCTGGCCGCCCTGACCCACGATCCCAAGATCGACGATCCCGCGCTGAAGGCGGCCCTGGCGGCCGAGTGCTTCTACGTGGGCGCCCTCGGCTCGCGGAAGACTCACGCGTCGCGCGTCGCGCGGCTCACCGAGGCCGGGTTCACGCCCGCGCAGATCGGCCGGATCCATGCGCCGATCGGCCTGCCCATCGGGGCGGTGAGCCCAGCCGAGATCGCCCTCGCGGTGCTCGCCGAAATCGTCGCCTGCCTGCGTCGGGTACCTCGTCCGGAGGTCGCGTGAGGTTCGGCCCGGTCCCGGTCGCGGCGGCGGCGGGGCTGATCAGCGCGCATACGGTGCGCCGGGCGGACATAACCTTGCGGAAGGGCGCGGTGATCGGCGAAGCAGTCGCCGCCGGTCTGGCGCAAGCCGGGGTGTCGGAGATCGTGGCGGCCGCGCTCGAGGCGGGCGATGTCGGTGAGGATGCCGCCGCCGCGCGTCTCGCCGACCGTCTCCGCGGGCCGAACCTGCGCGTCGAGGCCCCCTTCACCGGCCGCTGCAACCTGTTTGCGGAGGTGGCCGGGGTGCTCACCCTGGATCCGGCCCGGATCGATGCGGTCAACGCGGTCAGCGAGGCAGTGACGGTGGCGACGCTCCCGCGCTTCCGGCCGGTTGTCGAGGGCGAGATGGTCGCCACCGTCAAGATCATCCCCTACGCGGTGCCGGGCGCCGTGCTGGCCCATGCCTGTGCGGCGGCCGAGGACGGCGCCCTCGCGGTGGCGCCCTATCGCCGTCGCCGGGTGGGCGTCGTCTCGACACGCCTGCCGAGCCTCAAGGAGGGTACGATCGACAAGACCCTCCGGGTTCTGTCCGACCGTCTCGCACCCACGGGCGCCGCGATCGTCGCCGAAACCCGGGTGGCCCATGTCGACGAGGCCGTGGCCGCTTCCCTGGCAGCGATGATCGATGACGACGGGGCGGATCTCGTGGTGGTGTTCGGCGCCTCGGCGATCGCCGACCGGCGTGACGTCATCCCGGCCGGAATCGAGGCGGCCGGGGGGCGTGTCGTGCACCTCGGGATGCCGGTCGACCCGGGCAACCTGCTCCTTGTCGGCGCGTGCGGCGACGTGCCGGTGATCGGCGCCCCGGGCTGCGCCCGCTCGCCCAAGGAGAACGGCTTCGACTGGATCCTCCACCGGCTTCTGGCGGACCTGACGGTAACCCGGGCCGATCTCGTCGCGCTCGGTGTCGGCGGCCTGCTGATGGAGATCGTCTCGCGCCCGCAGCCCCGCGCCGGTGGCGCGACTGCGTCGGATGAGTGAACATGTCTGAGACCGGTACAATCCTGCTCGCCGCGGGCCTCGGCAGCCGGTTCGGACCCGAGCCGAAGCTGCTCGCGCACCTCGACGGCAAGCCCCTGGTGCGCCACGCGGCCGAGGCCGCCCTGGGCGCCCGTCCCCGCCCGGTGGTCGCCGTGCTCGGCGCACATGCGGAGGCGGTCCGCGGCGCGCTGGTGGGTCTGGACCTGATCCGCGTGGACAATCCCGACTTCCGCGCCGGCCTCGCGACCTCGCTGCGCGCCGGCCTCGCGGCGCTGCCCGCATCCTGTTCGGCAGCCGTCATCGTGCTGGGGGACATGCCGCGAGTCACTGCCGCGCATATCGACCGCCTCGCCGACGCCTTCGCGCTGGCCGCCGAGGCCCCGGCGGCCGTGGTGCCGGTGCAGGAGTGCCGACGCGGCAATCCCGTCCTGCTCAACCTGCGACGGCTGGGCCCGGAGATCGCCCGCCTCGCCGGCGATCGCGGTGCCGGGCCGCTTCTCAGGGGCCGAACGGACGTGCTGGAGATCGCAGGTGATCCGGCGACCGCCCTCGACATCGACACGCCGGACAGGCTGGCCGCGCTGCACAGCGATCCGGCCTGATCCGTCGCCCGTTTCGATGGGATCGCGTGACCGCCGCTCGTCCTCGCGCGCGGAGAGACACGAACAAGGCAAGGCACGATCGAGGGCCCTCGCGCTGTCTGGAATGCGTCGCTGCGCCCGCGGGGTTGGAGGATCCGCCTTCGGGTGATCAGCCGCGCCCGCGCGCCGTCTTAGCCTCGGAGCGGCACCGATCCGAGCAGTAGCGGACCTCATCCCAGGCGCGCTCCCACTTCTTGCGCCACGCGAACGGGCGGCCGCACTGGGCACAGAGCTTCTCCGGCAGATCGCCCTTCCGGCGCATCGGCGGCATTCTCGATCCTCTCGACCCTATCCCGGGCGGCGGTCGCCGTTACCTCTCCTGGCCCCCCGGCCTGGACGCTCATCCAGAAGGTGCGCCAAGCCGAGCATGACCGCGATCCCGCCGAGATTGACGGCGATCTGCAGCGGCCAGATGGGGTCGAAGGTCCGGTAGAGGATGCGGCCGATGAGCGCCGCCAGGCAGCCGGCGGCGAAGATCTCCAGCGAGTGCCGGCCGCAGGCGTCGATCAGGCTCAGCCGCCGCCACCGGCTGACGCGCTGAACGGCGGGCATGCTGAACATCAGGTAGGCCAGCGCCAGCATGTTGATCAGCCGCAGGGGGCCGACATGGCTCTTGTCGGGCGCGCCGATCGCCAATGGCCGCAGGTCCGGCAACCCCCATTCCGCCCAGGATCCGCCCTGGAGGAGCGCGAAGGCGAGATAGGCCAGGGCTGCGGCCACGGCCCAGCCGCGCCGCGGCAGCAATCCGTCATGGGCGCGGACCGTGACCGCGAGCGCCGCGCCGATCACGAACAGGAACTGCCACGCGAAGGGATTGAAGTACCAGCCGTCGTCCACCGCCGCGGCGTTCGGCAGGTTCAACTGATGATCGACGTTGGCGGCGAGCCACAGGGCGCCCGACAGGCCGAGCACACCCCAGATCCCGCGTCGCATCCCAAAATAGACCAGTGGGAACAGCGCCAGGAGCAGGATGTAGAGCGGCAGGATATCGAGGTAGTTCGGGAGCGCGTTCAGCGCGAGTCCGCGGATCAGACCCGGCAGCAGACCCATCTGGAGCAGGGGCGCGACGCCGAATCGCGGCGTCAGTCCGGTGAGGTCCATCCAGATCCGGACGATGACCAGAGTCTCGAGCAGCAGCCCGGCCTGGAACAGGTAGATGCGCAGACAGCGCTTGGCGATACGCGCCAGCGCCGTCCGGATGCCCGCCCGCCGGAACAGCCCGCCATAGGCGATCATCGACGAGTAGCCGGCCAGCAGCACGAAGATCTCGGCCGCGTCCGAGAATCCGAAATTGTGCAGCGTCAGGAGGGCCGGCGCATTGTGCGGGATGTGATCGATGAAGATCATCAGCAGGGCGAGGCCGCGCACCACGTCGACCCGCGCGTCGCGGGTCGCCTTCCCGGGCCACGCGCCGCCGGGCGAAGCGGCGGGCGCCGCCGGTTTCGCGGCGGCGGGCTGTTCGAGATCGTCGATCTGCGTCACTCAGCTCATCACCGTGGCGGTCTCCGGTCGGAGGGAAGCGGCCTGGGCCGCGACGCAACAATAGCGCGCCCGTGCGCCTGCGCTTTCGGAGACGCCGCCGATCAGGTGCCTGTGTTCGGCTGTGCCAACGGCGCGGTGGGGCCGATGATCCGTCTGCTGCGCCGATCCGCGGCTTGGCCGACCTCTCGCATCGGGACCGAGCCCGGTATAGACGCGGCCGATGATTCCGGCTTACGGCGCCCGCGCCGGGACGGGCCGTATCGCAGGGTTCGAGGCAGGGTTGAGGGCAAGGGGCATGCGCGTCCTCGTCACCGGAGCGGGAGACTATCTCGGCCGTCGCCTGCTCGCCGCGTTGCGGCGGGACCTTCCTCCGGACAGTCGCATCGTCGGCCTCGACCGGAGACCGCAGCCGCCCCTCGACGGCGTGACGCTGAAAGCCGTCGACCCTTTCGACGCCGGCAACCTTGCCGAAACGGTCGCCAGCTTCGATCCGACCTTCGTGTTCCATCTCGCGGCTCTGGCCTCGGTCGCCCAGTCGAGCGAGACGCCGTCCTTTGCCTGGCGGGCGGAGCTGCTCGGAACCCTGAACCTCGCGGAGGCGGTGGCGAGGACCCGCGCGTCCTTGGTGTTCCTCAGTTCGACCGTCGTCTACGGCGAGGCGTTCCGCGACGGGTCGCGCCCGGACGAGAGCGTCACGCCGCGCCCCGACACCATCTCGGGCCGGACCAAGAACGCCTGCGAGTACATCCTCCGCGACGTCCTGGCGAATGCCCGCGTCAAGCATCTGGTGCTGCGGCCGTCGAACTATATCGGCCCGGGGCAGAGCGAGACCTTCGTGGTCGCTTCCTTCGCCGGTCAGATCGCCCGGATCGAGCGGGGGCTGGTGCCTCCGAGCCTGGAGGTCGGCGACCTCTCGGCCGGTCGCGATTTCTTCGATGTGGACGATTTCACCGCGGGATGCCTGCGGGTGATCGCGCGGATCGACGATCTGCCGGACGGCGGCATCTTCAATGTGGGATCGGGTATCGTCACGCCGGTCTCCGACATCCTGGAGACGCTGCGCGGCATGACGGATGCGCGGTTCGACCTGCACGTCGCGCCCGGGCGGGTCCGGCCGGCGGGCGTGCGCAGCGAGGGCTGCGACCCCGCGGCCTTCGCGGTCGCCACCGGGTGGGCCCCGGTCATCCCGCTCGCGCAGAGCCTGTCGACGATCCTGGCGGAGGCCCGGACGCGCCTCCGCTGATCCGCCGCCGGGCGGGCTTGCGCCCGTCAGACAGGTTCCAGGTCCCGGGATCGCCCGTGGCGCCCGGGAACGCCGGCCGTTCTCAGCGCGAGAACCGCTTGTACTTGATCTTCTTCGGCATGATCGAATCCGCCCCGAGCCGGCGCACCTTGTCGGCCTCGTAGTCGGAGAAGTTGCCCTCGAACCACTCCACGTGGCTGTCGCCCTCGAAGGCCAGGATATGCGTGGCGATGCGGTTCAGGAACCAGCGATCGTGGCTGATGATCACCGCGCAGCCGGCGTAATCCTCCAGCGCATCCTCGAGGGCGCGCAAGGTCTCCATGTCGAGGTCGTTGGTCGGCTCGTCGAGGAGCAGCACGTTGGCGCCGCCCTTGAGCGTCCGGGCGAGGTGCACCCGGTTGCGCTCGCCGCCAGAGAGGGTGCCGACCTTCTTCTGCTGATCGGGCCCCTTGAACGCGAAGGCCGCGCAATAAGCGCGCGAATTGATCTCGCGCTTGTTGAAATAGATGATGTCGTTGCCGCCCGAGACCTCCTGCCAGACCGTGGCGTTCGGATCGAGGGCGTCGCGCGACTGGTCGACGTAGCCGAGCTTCACGGTCTCGCCGACCTCGATCTTGCCGCTGTCGGGCTTCTCCTGGCCGGTGATCATCTTGAACAGCGTGGTCTTGCCGGCGCCGTTCGGGCCGATGACCCCGACGATGCCGCCGGGCGGCAGCTTGAACGACAAGTCCTCGATCAGCAGCCGGTCGCCGAACGCCTTGCTGAGGTGCTCGAACTCGATGACGTTGTTGCCGAGCCGCTCGTCGATCGGGATGACGATCTGCGCGGAGGCGTCGACCTTCTGCGCCTGCTTGGCGACCAGTTCCTCGTAGCGGGTGATGCGCGCCTTCGACTTGGACTGGCGGGCCTTCGGGGAGGCGGCGATCCACTCCTGCTCGCGGGCGATGGAGCGCTGCCGCACCATGTCCTCGCGGCCCTCCTGCTCCAGGCGCTTCTGCTTCTGGACCAGCCACGCCGAGTAGTTGCCCTCGTACGGGATGCCCTTGCCGCGATCGAGTTCCAGGATCCAGCTCGTGACGTTGTCGAGGAAGTAGCGGTCGTGGGTCACGATCAGGATCGCGCCCGGATACTGGCGCAGGTGACCCTCCAGCCAGTTGACCGTCTCCGCGTCGAGGTGGTTGGTCGGCTCGTCGAGGAGCAGCAGCTCCGGCTCCCACAGGAGCAGGCGGCACAGGGCGATGCGGCGGCGCTCGCCGCCCGACAGGGTTGCGACCGGCTGCTCGTCGCTCGGACAGCCCAGGGCCTCCATGGCCTGGTCGACCTTCGAGTCGAGTTCCCAGAGGCCCAGCGACTCGATCCGGTCCTGGAGCTCGGTCATCTCGTCGGCGGTCTCCTCCGAGTAGTTCATGGCGAGCTCGTTGTAGCGGTCGAGCATGGCCTGCTTCTCGGCGACGCCCTCCATCACGTTCTCGCGGACGGACTTGTTCGGATCGAGCTGTGGCTCCTGCGGCAGATAGCCGACCCGCGCGCCTTGCGCGACCCAGCCGTCGC
Organism: Methylobacterium sp. P1-11; assembly: GCF_008329595.1. Lineage (NCBI taxonomy): Bacteria > Pseudomonadati > Pseudomonadota > Alphaproteobacteria > Hyphomicrobiales > Methylobacteriaceae > Methylobacterium > Methylobacterium sp. P1-11. The sequence goes on along the minus strand of NZ_NPKS01000058.1, from coordinate 2,159 downwards.
CGGTGAATTCCTTGTCGATGCCGGCCATGATCTTCAGCAGCGTCGACTTGCCGGAGCCGTTGATGCCCAGGACGCCGATCTTGGCGTCGGGGTAGAAGGACAGATTGACGCTATCCAGGACCTTCTTGCCGCCGGTATAGGCCTTGGTCAGGCCACGCATGTGGTAGATGAATTCGCGAGCCATCGCGGAACGTCCTCGGCGCGTTGTTGGGGCTGCGCGGATCGTGCCAGCGGCACGGGGCAGGCACGGGGCCTCTGCACCCGTCCTGGACGCGCGTCCCTACGATATAGGAATGACCCTTTCGGAGTATCAGGCCCGCCGGGACGCGGCAAGGACGGCCCGGCGGTCGCCGGGCACCCGGTTCGTCACGCGAAGGGGTTCCTGACCGATTCGGGCTGAACGTCCGGCGCCTCGGCCAACACCTCGGGAAGGTCGGCCGCCTCCAGGGCCTTCACGATCGCGTCCAGCGTCTGCCGCAGCAGGCGGGCCTGTTCCAGGCCGATCCTGTCCCGGGTGAGGTCCAGCGACCCGTGGAGGGCGATCCGGTTCGTGCCGTTCTCGAAGCACAGGGTGCCGATGGTCCGCGCGCCCGCATCGTCCGAGAAGGGCGTGAAGGGTTTCGGATCCCCGGTCGTGCTCCCGGAGGCGCGATGCTTGTCCTTGGGCATGGGTCCTCTCAGAAGAACGAACGCAACAGATCGCGCAGGAATTTCCGTGCCGCTCGGGCAAGCTCGCGCTCGAGCCAGTCCTGCCAGTTCTGCTCGTGCCGAGGCCGGCGCTCGTCCGCGCGCGCCGAGGCTTGGGGATCCGGCAGGCTCATCCCATGGGCGCGGGTCGCCGGCGGAAGGCCGGGAAAGACGTCGATACCGGCCTCCCGGCGCAGGTCGTCGATCGAGAGCGCACGCCAATCCTTCGAATCATCGTTCCTGGCGAGGTACGCCCCGGCCTCGCCGCTCGCCGGATCGTACAGGGCCTTGAACAGGTGCGTCGGGACGAGCACGCCGCCCTTGATCTGCTGCACCGCGTCGCCGGAGAAGATCACCCCGGTGACGACGAAGAGCGCGCCGCGTCGGCTCGTCAGGCGCCGGGTACCCTCCTCGATATCGGCCCAGAGGCCGCGGTTCAGGACGCGGTTCTGCGGCACGATATTGGCGAGGCTGAACGACTCGGCCTGGGCGCTCATCGTCGGCATGTCGCCGGCCGGTGCCAGATGGCCGCGATCAAACCCGCTGCGGACGTAATCCTCCAGCGACGCCCGCTGATCCTCGGGCAGGCGCACCTCTTCGTGGAAGGAATCGTCGCGCGCCACCGCGCGGGCCGCGGCGATGCTGGCACGGGTGAGGTGCTCTGCGGCGTAGAGCGGCGTGCGGGTCAGGCCGGAATGCAGCACCGCGAAGGCCTCGAAGCAGAGCGGCGTCGTGCGCACCGCGAGCTTCGGGTTCGTGAGGACCGGCGTCCGTCCGTCCGCGAACAGGCTCGGACAGGCGTCATCGGCGTGGACTGGACCCGAGCCGAGTGCCAGGAACAGGGCCGCGGCGAGGCGCCCCGAGACGCGCATCACCAGCATACGCGGACCCGGCGCGTCCCCTCCGGAGTCGGGCGGTCCCGCCACGCACAGGGGCGGCCGAGGTTGCCGCTGAACGGGCGGATATCGCGGTCCGGGCCGCCCGGGGCGGTCCGCGCCGGGCAATCGCCCAGGAAGTTACAGAGGAAGTCCAGATTGCCGTCCAGCGGCCGCGGCGCGGCGTAAGCTTGGCTGGTTCCCGTAATCGCGAGCGTGAGCAGGATTGTGCACAGACGAGCCGGATTCAAAGGCGAACCTCTTGTGGCGATAAGGGCACGTGATTGAAAAAAACGTCGGCCCGACATTGATCGCGCCGCAGTTCATCCGTAACTGGCACTATCATGACAGCGGCGGACGGGCGGGTTCTAGCATGAACGCGTGCCCCCGGTGTGCTGGCGTCGCGGTTGCCGAGGGCCCGTGACGGAGCCGTCGCCATACTCGAACGAACGGATGCGAGCATTGGCACTCTCTCCTGAGCAATCGGCGTTGCTGGACCGTGTCCCGTCTCCTGCGGCGTTGCGGCGTCTTCCGGAGTCGGAGCTTCAGGCGGTTGCGGATGCGGTGCGCGCCGAGATGATCGACGCGGTGTCGATC
>NZ_NPKS01000057.1:0-22670 GCF_008329595.1 Methylobacterium sp. P1-11 | reverse complement strand
CGAACGCCCCAGGAATTCGCCCTGGCGGCGGCCCTGCAGGCCGCCGAATGAGATCCGGAAGCTCACCTTCCGGCCGGACCAAAATCCGGGGGACCCTCAACCATGCAGTCGCCTCACATCTGGCCCGGTCCAAAATACCGGTCAGGTCACCCCACCCCTGCGCAGTGCCTCCGGTAGGCAGTGCGTCCGCCGCACCCGCGCCGACACCCGCAGAAAGGCCACGAAGTTCTCCGCCTCATCGAGGCACATGCCGCACGCAATAGTGGCATGGTCCCGCATGATCGTGTGGGTGCCGTCGCCGGCGAGCTTCACGCTGATCCTGGGCATGCGCCTCTCCTGGAAGGATCTTCGAAGACGCATGGATGGAGTTAGCGCCTCAATCTAACAATGACTTCGGCGGCGTCTGGTTCGCACTCGTGGTTGCGCCATGCCGCACCCGTAGTGCTCGTCGTGCTCGCGTGAGCACGAAGAAGGCGGCAAGGGCCGCGCCGTTGATGGAGAGCGCCCAGCCGTAGCTGTTGAGCGCCTGCCCGTACATTGGTCCGCCGATGGTGCCGAAGCCGACGCAGACGCCGAAGATGGTAAGACCTGCGAATAGGAGAGCGAAGAACAGCATGACCATCTCCCGCCAAGAAAGGTGAAGCACCTATAGGTCGAAGAGGCGGACGAACTCGCACGGCGTGTACTGCACGCCTTCCCCGTCTGCGATCAGCACGTCGGCATAGCCGGTCCAGATCAGCTCGGCCGCCTTCGTTAACGCGCCGATCGCTGTGTCGTAGTCGATGAGGATCGGCCCTGTCAGGTTCGAGCCGGTAACGATGAAGGTCATACCGACCTCCGTCCGCTTAATGCACTCTGCGGCTCACAATATGCCTCTCCGCAGGCTTTCACCAGGGCGTTGAGCCGCAGATCCTAGGTGCGATGGCAACGGTCTATTGCAAGGCATCGCCTGAGCTTGGCTTCCAGCCCGTCTAGCTCGCGCACAACCATCGAAGCGGACTGCCATGCCTGATGCGCTGACCCGCTCTGATCCTCTTTGAGGCCGTGCTTGGCGCAGCGTTCCGCATCCGTAGCGTGCTTCAAGGCCCGCTCCACGGCACCGAGCGGGTCCTGGATATCAGCCTCGGTCATGGCGAGACCTCGTTCGCCATACTGTCCGGACGCATGATGCCACGGAATGGCTCTACCCGTCCTACGACCCCTGCAGATTCTCGCCGGGCCTGATCGGTTCAGGTCGCCCGCTGCCCCTCGGCAGCCTTTCGCGATGACACTGAATCTCCGGCGACGGCTTTGCGCCGTCGTGCCAGCTCGACTTTGAGGCTGCTTCGCGCGCGTGACAGACTGATCAATCGGTGCAACACTCTCTCGAACAAAAACACACAACGGCGAAGCCGAGCGATGAAGGGGGCGCGGAGGAAAACCGTGCCGCATTACTTCTTCGACGTTCAATCACCGAGAGGGGTGGTCTGCTGGGACCATCAGGGCCTTGATTGCTCCGATGACAGCGCCGCGCTGTCACTCGCGCGCCACGGGGCTGGCTTCACCTCGTCAGGCGATTGCGAGCGCAATCCACAGCTCAAGAGCTACCGCTTCGCCGTAGCGGACGCCGATCATAAGCTGCTCTTCACCGTGCCCTTTACGGACTTGCTCCCTGATGAAGAGCCTGCTCCGGTGGTGCGGAAGCGTCACTCTCGCACTTCATCGCGGCATCCTGGAGCGCACGCCTGAGTGAAGGTGCCCTGTCGGAGTCGTCGCTGGCTGGACAGAAGGTCCAGCTCACCACGGACTGCGGCAAAGCCAAACGCTGGATATTCAGGCCGCAGCGAGGCCTCGGCGTCTCACCCTGGACCAGAGCTGTCAAAGCGGCCGTTGCTGTCTCGTAGCAGCCGAGAAGATCCTGTTCGAAGATGACGGCAAAGCAGCTTCGCCTGCCGATTCGGGTCCATTCGATGCGGAATACCCCCTGAGGGGTCTCGTAGAGCCAGCAGCCACTCAGCATCGACGCCTCCTCCAGAATTTTAGTAAGGAAACGTGGAATCGGGAGCAGAAGTTCAGCCGGCGATAGGCATATCTGCGCTGTAACCGGCCCGGATCTTTGGAAAGCCACATAGGTCGAGGCCAGCCACCGCTTGTCGTCAGCCTTTCTTGATCCATGAGCCTAATACCACCGCGTCGCGTTCGACTGCAGAGCGGCGGCATTAGGCGCTTGCCGATCGCGACGCTGGTCGCGATGGGGCATTCGGGGATGCAGACTGTAGATGTCCATGACCGACATGGTGTGGTCAGGCTCAAGCCGATGTCCGCTTCTGAGAAGCCGACGAACGCCGCTGAATGGCCGTAGGGGGCGCAAAGCCGAAAGACCGGTTTTGCCCCCATCGGCGATCCGGCATGGCATAGTCTGGCCGAATGCCCCCGGTCTGGTTCCGGCGACTGAAGCCGTGAAGCGGACATTCGATACGGCTCGGCCGGCGGGCTCAAGGTGATCTTTCTCCGGACTTCGGTTGGGCATCGGCAGCTCCTTCACCCGTCAACGCGCCACCCGCCCACACATCGCAAGCCGCCCGGGGACGTGTTCTGAGAGAGAAACCGGGCAGCCATCTTTCGATGGAGCACCGGAATTTCGTGGATGTGATCTACCCTGGCTTCGTGCAAGAATAGACCGGGCTGCACGTCGTGTTTCGCGAGAGCGAGCAAGCAATGGCCAAAGTCGCGCCTTTAGCGCTCCACGTTCCAGAGCCAGCGGTCCGGCCGGGCGGGGTCCCGGATTTCTCCAGCGTCAAGATCCCCAAGGCCGGGACGGTGCCGCGTCCCGACGTCGATACCGGTTCGGAAGCGATCCGGGAACTGGCCTTCTCGATCATCCGCGTCCTGAATCGGGAGGGTGAGGCGGTGGGGCCGTGGGCCGGCTTGCTCAGCGACGATGAACTCCGGGACGGCCTGCGGGATATGATGACCCTGCGCACCTTCGATGCGCGAATGCTGGTCAGCCAGAGGCAGGGCAAGACGTCCTTCTACATGCAGCATCTCGGCGAGGAGGCCGTAAGCTGCGCCTTTCAGAAGGCCCTCGCGCCGGGAGACATGAACTTCCCAACGTACCGGCAGGCCGGACTCCTGATTGCGAGCGGTTATCCGCTGGTGACCATGGCGTGTCAGATCTACTCGAATGCGAGAGATCCGCTGAAGGGCCGCCAGCTGCCGGTTCTGTATTCGTCAAAAGAGCATGGGTTCTTTACGGTATCGGGGAATCTTGCCACGCAATATGTGCAGGCGGTCGGGTGGGCGATGGCCTCCGCGATCAGGGGGGACACGAAGATCTCGGCGGCCTGGATTGGGGACGGCTCGACGGCCGAGTCAGACTTTCATGCCGCACTCGTCTTTGCGTCCACCTATAAGGCCCCCGTCGTGCTCAACATCGTCAACAACCAATGGGCGATCTCAACCTTCCAGGGCATTGCCCGGGGCGGGGCCGGAACCTTCGCGGCGCGCGGCCTGGGCTTCGGCATCCCGGCGCTCCGGGTCGACGGCAACGATTACCTGGCCGTCTACGCGGTCGCCAAATGGGCCATTGCGCGGGCCCGGAGCAATCTCGGGCCGACGCTCATCGAGTATGTGACCTACCGCGTGGGAGCGCACTCGACGTCGGATGACCCCTCGGCCTACCGTCCGAAGACCGAATCCGACGCCTGGCCCCTCGGCGATCCGGTCATTCGGTTGAAGAACCACCTGATCCGGCGCGGCGCGTGGTCCGAGGAGCGGCACAGGCAGGCGGAGGCCGAGATCCTCGAGTCGGTGATCGCGGCGCAGAAGGAGGCGGAGAGTTTCGGGACGCTCCATTCCGCCTCGAGGCCGTCGGCGCGGGAGATGTTCGAGGGCGTCTACGCCGAAATGCCGCCGCACCTGCTCCGTCAGCGCCAGCGGGCCGGAGTGTAGGCTATGCCGCGCATGTCGATGGTCGAAGCCATCCGCGACGCGATGGACGTGATGATGGCGCGCGACGAGAGCGTCGTCGTCTTCGGCGAGGATGTCGGCTATTTCGGCGGCGTCTTCCGCTGCACCTACGGGCTTCAGCAGAAATACGGAACGTCACGCTGCTTCGACGCACCCGTCAGCGAATCCGGAATTGTGGGGACGGCCGTCGGCATGGCCGCCTACGGCCTGCGGCCCTGCGTCGAGATCCAATTCGCCGATTACGTGTACCCGGCCTACGACCAGATCGTGTCGGAGGCCGCGCGGCTGCGGTATCGCTCGAACGGCGAGTTCACCTGCCCCTTGGTGATCCGAATGCCGACGGGCGGCGGCATCTTCGGCGGACAGACCCACAGCCAGAGCCCGGAGGCGCTCTTCACCCACGTCTCGGGGCTCAAGACCGTCGTTCCCTCAAACCCCTACGATGCCAAGGGGCTGCTCATCGCAGCGATCGAGGATCCGGATCCCGTGATCTTCCTCGAGCCGAAGCGGCTCTACAACGGCCCCTTCGACGGGCATCACGAGCGCCCCGTCACGCCGTGGTCGAAGCACGCGGCCAGCGACGTTCCGGCCGGCCACTTCGCTCTCCCGCTCGGAAAGGCGTCCATTGTTCGTGCAGGATCAGACGTCACGGTGCTGGCCTACGGGACGATGGTGCATGTCGCACAGGCGGCCGTCGCGGAGACGGGCATCGACGCCGAGATCATCGATCTGCGTACCCTGGTTCCATACGATCTCGACACGATGGTGGCCTCCGTCGCCAAGACCGGTCGCTGCGTGGTCATCCACGAGGCGACGCTGACGTCGGGGTTCGGCGCAGAACTGGCTGCCCTCATCCAGGAGACCTGCTTCTACCATCTTGAGGCACCGGTCGCCCGGGTTGCCGGATGGGACACGCCTTATCCGCACGCGCAGGAATGGGACTACTTCCCCGGGCCGGGACGTGTGGCGCGTGCACTGATCGAGACGGTAGAGGCCTGACATGGGCGAGCACCTGATCACCATGCCCGATGTCGGCGAGGGGATCGCCGAAGCCGAACTGGCCGAGTGGTTCGTAAAAATGGGCGAGTTCGTCCATGAGGACGCCGTGCTGGCCGCCGTCACCACCGACAAGGCGACCGCGGAGGTCCCCTCGCCGGTGACGGGGCGCGTCGTGTGGCTCGGGGCCGAGGCCGGCGACGTCGTCGCTGTCGGCGCGCCGCTGATCCGCCTGGCGGTCGAGGATGCGGGCGATGCCGATCAAATCCCCGACGGCCTCCCCATCACGAACGCGGATCAGCCCTCCCCTGCGCCCGGCCGTGATCCTGCCGCCGGGCATAGGGAGGGTGGGAAGGCGAGCGCGTCGCCGGCGGTCAGGCATCGCGCATGCAAGGCCGGAATCGATCTGGGTCGTGTGCCCGGCTCGGGGCCTTCAGGCCGCGTGACGCACGAGGATCTCGACGCCTATTTGACCGGTGGCGCGCGCGGGACGGGAACGCCAAGCCCCAGTCCGAACACAACGGTCGAGCAGATCAAAGTCACAGGTGTCCGCCGCAAGATCGCGGAGAAGATGACCCTCGCGGCCTCGCGCATTCCCCACATCACCTATGTCGAGGAGGTCGACGTCACGGCGCTCGAGGATCTCAGGTCCGCGCTCAACGCGAACAGGCGCGCGGAGCGATCGAAGCTGACGCTGCTCCCGGTCCTGATGCTGGCTCTGGTGAGAGCCATCGCCGACCATCCGCACCTGAACTCGCTCTACGACGATGAAGCCGGCATCCTCCACCAGCACGGCAGCGTGCATATCGGCGTCGCGACCCGGACCCCCGCGGGTCTCGTCGTTCCCGTCGTCCGGCACGTGGAGGCGCGGGACCTCTGGGACTGCGCCGCCGAACTGAACCGCGTCGCGGAGGCGGCCCGAACGGGCTCAGCGACGCGGCAGGAATTGAGCGGCTCGACGATCACCGTCACCTCGCTCGGTGCCTTGGGCGGCATCGCCTCGACCCCGATCATCAACCATCCGGAGGTCGCCATCATCGGCGTCAACAGGATCGCGATACGGCCGGTCTGGAACGGGGCGGCGTTCATCCCGCGCAAGATGATGAATCTGTCGTCGAGCTTCGACCATCGCGTCATCGACGGCTGGGATGCGGCTGTGTTCGTCCAGCGGATCAAGACGCTCTTGGAAACGCCGGCTCTGATCTTCGTGGATGCGTAGCTCGGCACCGCCTCGTGCCGGATGCTTGCCCTGAGGCCATCCCGCCCGCACGCGGTCCCGGCCTCACGCCTTGCCCGGAGGGACGCCCCGGTCGAAGCGCTCCAGCAGCCGCTCGGCGCGGCGCAGGTGGGGACGGTCGAGCATGGCCCCACCCTGCCCGATCACCCCCGTCCCCGGCGAACCTGCGAAGGCCGTGACCACGGCCCGCGCTTCGGCCAGGGCCGCCTTGGAGGGCGAGAAGGCCGCGTTGATGATGGGAATTTGGGCCGGGTGGATCGCCAACTTCCCGACGAACCCGTCCCGGCACGCCGCGCGGCATTCCCGTTCGAGCGCCGCGAGGTCCCGATAGGCGAGATGAACCGTGTCGATCGCGTCTGTCTCGGCTGCGGCCGCCGCGAGCAGGGTGAGATCGCGCGCCAGGCGATACGGACCGGTCCAGGCGCCGGTCCCGTCGCGGTTGGTCTCGGCCCCCAGATCGGCGGAGAGATCCTCCGCCCCCCAGGTGATCCCGCAGAGACGCGGATGCCCCTCGGACAGGGTCGTCAGCGCGAGGACGGCGCGGGCCGTCTCGGTGGCGATGGGCAGGATCCGCGTCGCGCCGGCAGCGATGCCGCTGGCGGCCTCGAGCCGGTGGATATGTGCATCGAGCGCGCGGATGTCCGCGCTCATGACGGCTTTGGGCAGCACGATGCCGTAAGGTCGCGCCGGCATCACCGCCGCGAGGTCGTCCTCCGCCCAGCCCGTCCCGAGCGCGTTCACGCGCACGAAAACCAACGGCCCCCCGGCGGCGCTCCCGACCTCCTTCAGGAACGCGGCGGCCTGCCGGCGCGCCGCCGCCTTCCCACTCGCGGCGACCGAATCCTCCAGGTCGACGATGAGGGCGTCGGCACCGGCGTTCAGCGCCGTCTCGAGCTTCCGCGGGGCGTCGCCCGGAACGAACAGCAGCGCGCGCATCGGCGTCACGCTCCGCTCGTTGCGGGCCGACGCCGCATGAAAGCCTGCCTGCGGCACTCGGCAACCAGAACGTCGTCCTGCCGGTAGGCCCGGTGAATGAGATCGACGATCCCCGCATCGGCGCGGGAGCGCGAGACGCGCTTAGCCGCCACCTCAGTGGTCACGCGGATGGTGTCGCCCTCGAAGAGCGGGGCCGGGAAGCGCACCTCGGTCATGCCGAGATTGCCGATCGTGGTGCCCAGCGTCAGGTCGTTGACCGCGATGCCGATCATCAGCCCGAGCGTGAACAGCGAGTTCATCAGCGGCCGACCCCACTCCGTCTCGGTCGCGCAGAAATGGGCGTCGATGTGGAGGGGCTGCGGGTTGAGCGTCATGCTCGAGAACAGGATGTTGTCCGTCTGCGTCACCGTGCGGGTGAGCCGATGGGACAAGACCGCGCCGACCTCGAAATCCTCGAAATAGAGGCCGCCCCGCGGGTGGGGCGCGTGGGAGGAGGGAGTCATTCGGATTCCGCCTGCGTCAGGGTGAACAGGCTGGCGCCCTCGGCCACCTGCAGGCCGGGCTCAGCCGTCACCGCGCGGACCGTACCGTCTGCCGGTGCGGTGAGCGTGTGCTCCATCTTCATCGCCTCGATGGTGCCGAGGCGCTGGCCGCGCGTGACACGGTCACCGGGGGCGACATGGACGGCAACGATCCGGCCGTGCATCGGTGCGGTGACATCACCTGCCTGCGCCGTCTGCGCCGAGGCGGCCTCCGCCGGATCGGGCGCCTGAAGGCTGATCTGGCGCCCCCCGTGCAGGACGAGAATCCCGCACCCGGTGGGCACGACCTCGATCATCCGGTCTTCAGCCGCGCGGGCCGGACAGGCTTTCCCCCGGTAGCGGACCTCCGGAGGGCCGCACGCGCCGGGATCCGGCCAGACCAGGGTGACCTCGTCGCGCCGACCGTCGATCCGGAGCGGCCAGGGCTGCCGGCGCGGCGCGCCGAGCTGAAAGCCGTCGGCGCAATCCCAGGGTGAAGCCGTCCTGCCCTCCATTGGCTGCGGCTCGAAGCCCAGCAGCGCCAGCACCCCGAGGCCGATGCAGGCCGGGTCGATGTCCGACGGGAACTCCGCGAGCCTGTCCCGTTGGCGCTCGATCAAGGCGGTGTCGTACCGGCCGGCCTGGACGGCCTCGGACGCGGTCAGGCGCCGCAGGAAGGCGAGGTTCGTCCGCGGTCCGGCAACGCAGGTCGCGTCGAGCGCCCGACGCAGGCGCGCGACGGCTTCAGCGCGCGTTGGGCCGTGGGCGATCAGCTTGGCGATCAGCGGGTCGTAGTGAGGGCCGACGACGTCGCCGGCACGCAGGCCCGTATCGACGCGCACGGCCTCGGGCAGGCGCAGCGCGTGGAGTCGCCCGGTCGAGGGCAGAAAGCCCACCGCCGGATCCTCGGCGTAGAGCCGCGCCTCGATCGCGTGCCCTTCGATCCGCAGATCGTCCTGGCTTGCGGGAAGCGGCTCGCCGGCGGCGATCTTGAACTGCCACGCGACGAGGTCGAGGCCAGTAATCGCCTCGGTGACCGGATGCTCCACTTGGAGACGGGTGTTCATCTCCATGAACCAGAAGCTCTCGGGCGTGAGGGCCTGGTCTCCAGCGGCGATGAATTCGACCGTTCCGGCGCCGACATAATTGACCGCCCGGGCGGCATCGAGGGCGGCCTGTCCCATCGCCGCGCGCACCGCCGCCGTCATACCCGGCGCGGGCGCCTCCTCGATGACCTTCTGATGGCGGCGCTGCAGGGAACAGTCGCGCTCGAACAGGTGGACCGCGCCGCCCTGCGCGTCGCAGAAGACCTGAACCTCGATATGGCGCGGGTTCGGCACGTACCGCTCGAGCAGGACCTGCGCATCGCCGAAGGCGCTCACGGCCTCGCGTCGCGCACTCTCGAGGGCCTCGGTGAAGGCCGTCGGCTCATCGACGCTCCGGATCCCCTTCCCGCCCCCGCCGGCGACCGCCTTGATGAGCAATGGGTAGCCGACAGTCTCGGCCTCGGCGCGCAGGGTGTCGCTCCCTTGATCCTCGCCATGATAGCCGGGGACGACGGGCACGCCGGCTGCCGCAACAAGCGCCTTGGCGCGATGTTTCAGGCCCATGGCCCGGATCGCGGCGGCGGACGGCCCGACGAAGACGATGCCGGCCTGCCCGCAGGCTTCCGCAAGGCCCGGATGCTCGGACAGGAAGCCGTATCCCGGATGGAGGCAATCGACCCCGGCCCGCAACGCGGCCTCGACGATCCGGTCGATCCGCAGGTAGGAATCCACGGCCGGCGCCGGCCCGATCGGGTGGGCTTCGTCGGCCAGGACCACGTGCAGGGACGTGCGGTCGGCCTCCGAGTAGACCGCGACCGTCCGCAACCCGAGGCGCCGCGCCGTGCGCAGGACCCGGCACGCGATCTCGCCACGATTGGCGACGAGGACGGAGGTGAGGGGCCGGGTCATCGGTGGGCGCCTCACATCCGGAACAGGCCGAAGCGCGTCTCGTCGACCGGTGCGTTGAGGCAGGCCGACAGAGCCAGCCCGAGCACCCGCCTGGTCTCCTCGGGCAGGATGATACCATCATCCCAGAGCCGGGCCGTGGCATAGTAGGGCGAGCCTTCCGCCTCGAACGCGGCGCGGATCGGCTGTTTGAACGTCTCCTCGTCGCGGGCGCTCCAGGTTTCGCCCGCGGCCTCGATGTTGTCGCGCCGGACGGTGGCGAGCACGCTCGCCGCCTGCTCGGCGCCCATCACGGAGATGCGCGCGTTCGGCCACGAGAACAGGAACCGGGGCGCGTAGGCGCGCCCGCACATGCCGTAATTGCCGGCGCCATAGGACCCGCCGACGAGAAGCGTCAGCTTGGGGACGGCGGCGGTAGCGACCGCCGTGACGAGCTTGGCGCCGTTGCGCGCGATCCCGCCGGCCTCGGCGTCGCGCCCAACCATGAAGCCGACGATGTTCTGAAGGAACAGCAGGGGAATGCGCCGCTGGCAGCACAGCTCGATGAAATGCGCGCCCTTCAGTGCGCTCTCAGAGTAGAGGATGCCGTTATTGGCCAGGATTCCCACCGGTATGCCCCAGAGCCGCGCGAAGCCGGTGACGAGGGTCGTGCCGTAGAGCCGCTTGAACTCATCGAATCCCGACCCGTCGACGATCCGGGCGATCAGCTCTCGGGCATCGTATTGTTTGCGCAGATCGACCGGCACGATCGCGTCGAGGTCGCCCGGATCGAGGCTGGGTTCGATGGGCGGCCGGATATCCAAGTCCGGCTGCTTGCGGGTGTTCAGGGTGCCGACGATGCGGCGCAGGATTGCGAGCGCATGCGCGTCGTCGGCGGCCTCGTGGTCGGCGACGCCGGACAGCCGGGTATGGACCTCCGCGCCGCCGAGTTCCTCGGCCGACACGATCTCGCCGGTCGCCGCCCTCACGAGGGGCGGGCCTCCGAGGAAAATCGTGCCCTGGCCGCGCACGATCACGCTCTCATCCGACATGGCCGGCACGTAGGCGCCCCCGGCCGTACACGAGCCCATGACGCAGCTGATCTGCGGAATACCGGCCGCCGAGAGCCGGGCTTGGTTGTAGAAGATGCGGCCGAAATGATCGCGATCGGGAAAGACTTCCGCCTGCTGCGGCAGGTTGGCACCGCCCGAATCGACCAGATAGAGGCAGGGTAGACGGTTCTCGCCTGCGATCTCCTGGGCGCGCAGATGCTTTTTGACCGTCAGAGGATAGTAGGTGCCACCCTTGATCGTCGCGTCGTTGCAGACGATCATGACCTCGCGGCCGGAGACCCGGCCGATGCCGGCGATGAGGCCGGCCCCGTGGATCTCGCCGTCATAGAGTCCATAGGCGGCCAACGTCCCGATCTCGAGGAACGGCGAGCCCGGATCGAGCAGCTGCACCACGCGGTCGCGCGGCAGCAGCTTGCCGCGCGCGCGGTGCCGGGTGCGGGCTTTCTCGGAGCCGCCCGCGGCGACCATCGCGCGGCGTTCCTTGAGGGTGCTGCGCAGATCGGCCCAGGCTGCCCGGTTCTCGGCGGCAGCCCCGGAGGACAGGTCGGCGCTGGTGCCCAGGATCGCCACGCTTCACCTCAGCCCGGGGCTCGGGCGAACAGCTCGCGCCCGATCAGCATGCGGCGAATCTCGCTGGTGCCCGCCCCGATTTCATAGAGCTTGGCGTCACGCAGCAGTCGGCCGGCCGCGTAATCGCTGGTGTAGCCGTTGCCGCCGAGGAGCTGGATGGCATCGAGGGCGCACTGGGTCGCCCGTTCGGCCGCGAACAGGATCGCCCCTGCCGCATCCTCGCGCGTGGTCTCGCCCCGATCGCAGGCCCGTGCCACGGCGTACACATAGGCGCGCGCGGCGTTGGCCTGCACGTAGATGTCGGCGAGCTTGCCCTGGACCAGCTGGAACGCGCCGATCGGCTGGTCGAACTGGCGCCTCTGGCGGACGTACGGCGTCACCACGTCGAGGCAGGCCCGCAGGATGCCGAGCGGACCGGCCGCGAGCACGACGCGCTCGTAGTCGAGGCCCGACATCAGCACGCCGACGCCGCCACCGACCGCCCCGAGCACGTTTTCCTCCGGTACTTCACAATCCTCGAAGATCAGCGCCGAGGTGTCGGAGCCGCGCATGCCGAGTTTGTCGAGCTTCGGCCCGGTCGAGAAGCCGCGGAAGTCCCGCTCCACCACGAAAGCGGTGATGCCGTGCGCGCCGGCCTTGGGATCAGTCTTGGCATAGACCACGAACGTGTCCGCGACGGGCCCGTTCGTGATCCACATTTTGGAGCCGTTGAGTCGATAGCGGTCGCCACGCTTCTCGGCGCGCAGGCGCATGCTCACCACGTCCGATCCTGCCTCTGCCTCGGACATGGCGAGCGCACCAACCCGCGTTCCCGCGATCAGGGCCGGGAGGTAGCCGCGCTTCTGCGCCTCTGTCCCGTTGCGTCGAATCTGGTTGATGCAGAGATTCGCGTGCGCACCGTAGGAGAGACCGACGGAGCCGGAGGCTCGCGACACCTCCTCCATGGCGACGCAATGCTCCAGATATCCGAGCCCGAGCCCGCCGAACGCCTCCTCCACTGTTATCCCGTGCAGCCCCATGGCGCCCATCTCGGGCCAGAGGTCGCGCGGGAAGGCATTGCTGCGGTCGATCTCGACCGCGCGCGGCGCGATCTTGCTTTGAGCGAAGGTGCCCACGCTATCGCGAACAGCGTCGGCGACTTCACCGAGACCAAAATTGAAGTCGCGTGCGTCGTCCCGGATCATCGGTTTCCTCCCCACGGGGCGGGTCGGAATTATAAGCCCAAGTCCCGCCGTAGGGGCTACCATCCTTAAGCAGAATCGTGCGCCGACGCACCGGAAACGGCGCGTTCGCGGAATGCTGGGGACGACGGCCATGACCGCAGACGATGTGCTCAGTTACGTGCACGGAGGCGACACGACGCCCCTGATCGGCCGTACAATCGGGCAGATGCTCACGCGCGCCGCCGCGTTGTGGCCCGGTCGCGTTGCCCTGATCGCGGACGGCCAGCGGCTGAGTTGGGCCGAGCTCGACGACCGCGCCACGAGTCTGGCCGCCGGCTTTCTCGCCCTCGGGCTGAAGGTGGGCGATCGCATCGGGATCTGGTCGCTCAACAATACCGCCTGGGCGCTCACCCAGTTCGCCGCCGCCAAGGCGGGGCTGATCCTCGTCACGGTCAATCCGGCCTATCGGCTGACGGAGCTTGAGTTCGCCCTGAACAAGGTAGGATGCGCGGCGCTGGTCACCGCGGCGCGGTTCAAGAGCAGCGAATTCCTGGGCATGGTGAATGCCCTGGCTCCGGAGCTCGCCTCCGCGACTCCGGGCGCTCTGCATGCCGCGCGCCTGCCCGCGCTTCGGCTCGTGCTCCGGATCGGACGTGAGCCGACACCCGGCACGCTCGCGCTCGAGGACGTGGCGGATCTCGGGAGCACCGGGCACGGAGCGATCGCCGCTCTGGGCGAGAGCCTGCAATGCGACGATCCCGCGACTATCCAGTTCACAAGCGGCACCACCGGCGCGCCGAAGGGCGTGGTGCTGTCGCACCACAACATCCTCAATAACGGCTACTTCGTCGGGCGGACGATGTGCCTTGGCCCTGACGACCGGATCTGCATCCCGGTGCCGCTCTATCACTGCTTCGGCTTGGTCATGGGCAACCTCGCGGCTCTCACATCCGGTGCGGCCATGGTCTACCCGGGCGAGGGCTTCGACCCTCTCGCGACGCTGCGCTCCGTCGCCGATGCGCGCTGCACGGCCCTCTACGGGGTGCCGACCATGTTCCTCGCGGAACTCGATCACCCGGATTTCGACACGTTTGACCTCTCGAGCCTGCGGACCGGCATCATGGCCGGTGCTCCGTGCCCGGTGCCGCTGATGCAGCGTGCCATCGAGCGGATGAACCTTTCCGAGATGACGATCTGCTACGGGATGACGGAGACGAGCCCAGTCAGTTTTCAGAGCGCTGTCGACGATCCGTTCGAGCGTCGCGTCTCAACGGTCGGACGCGTGCACCCGCATCTAGAGGTGAAGATCGTCGACGTGTCCGGGCGCGTCGTCCCGCGCGGCGTGACGGGCGAACTCTGCACCCGGGGCTACAGCGTCATGCGCGGCTACTGGGAGGAGGCCGAGCAAACTGCCGCCGTGCGGGATGAAGCAGGCTGGCTGCACACGGGAGACCTTGCCATCCTGGATGAGGAAGGGTTCTGCCGCATTGTCGGGCGGATCAAGGACATGGTGATCCGCGGCGGCGAGAACGTCTATCCACGCGAGGTCGAGGAGTTCCTCTACCGTCATCCCGCGGTCCAGGATGTTCAGGTTTTCGGCGTGCCAGATCCCCGATATGGCGAGGAGGTCTGCGCTTGGATCCGACTTCGGCCCGGCGCCTGCGCGACGGCCGAGGATCTGAGAGACTTCTGCGCGGGCCAGATCGCCCACCAGAAAATCCCGCGCTACATCGAATTTGTGGACTCATTTCCGATGACGGTCACAGGCAAAGTGCAGAAGTACCTGATGCGCGAAGCGATGATCGACAAAATGTCTGACAAGACGATGATTGATCATCGCATGGGCGATACCTGACCCCATCGGAGGCATGCTGGAGATCATCAGCCATCCATCACAAGATCTTCGACACTGCTCTTAACGCGATTGCGGCGTAATGCCGAGGAAGGACACGGTTCTGACTTTCGCTGCCGTCGACACGATCGTCAGTAAGCGCGAGTACAGGCTGGCGACGGTGCGTCCGACCCGCACGACAGAGACCAGAAAGGTCAGGACGCGGGGTGCCACGAGGTTGAGCATGAGCTAACTTGACGCTGCGCGGTCATCGCGGCGTGAAGCAGCTCGGAAAGAAGCTGGCGGACAATCGGAGCGAAGCCATGAGGTTTGTCGCACGCCGCAGCTGTTATCTCGTCGACCTCACTGCCGTTCTGTGTTCGTTGGCAACAGTCACAATGGCCGACGATGGCCGTGGCCTGCGGCGCGGTGGGGACCCGCAGCAGATCAGCATCTCCGGCCTCTCGTCCGGCGCCGCGATGGCAGTCCAATATGCGGTGGCCCACTCCAGCACTGTCACGGCTGTGGGGGCTGTCGCTGGGCCGCAATGGGCCTGCGCTGGTGGAAGTCTGTCGCGGGCGGCTAATGCCTGCATGTGTGGCCGCGGACGCGCTCACCCCGACGATCGACGCGGCCGATCGCTTTGCCGCCAGAGGAGCGATCGACAATCTCCCCTCTGGAAAGCCGCAATCCCTGCGCCGGTCGTGGGTGTTCCAGAGCCCTGCCGATGAAACCGTCACAGCAGCGTCGGGTGGAGCGGATGCAGTCTTTCTGACGGCCTTTATCGGCTCGGAACCGGAACTCGACCGCGGCAACGCCGCCGACGGAAGTGACCGGGCCGGACATGGCATCATCTCACCCGGGGGCACGGATGCATGCGCCGACGACGGTACGGAGGCAAGCTTCATCCGGCGATGCGGCGCGGAGGACAACCCAGGCAAGATGTTCCACGCGTTGTTCGATGCGCAGGCATCATACGATCCGGACCAGCGGGCGCCGCAAGTCCCAGCATCCGAGGTGTGGGCCTTCGATCAGCAGCACGTCATCGAGCAGGTAAAATCCAGCCATCCTCCCCTTGCGAATGACTACTTCAATGCTTTCTGGTTTTGGTGGCCGAACAAGAGCGCGCGACGCAGCAATCTCGATATGGCCTCGACTGGGTACATCTACGTGCCGCCCTCATGTCGTACCGTGAGCAGCGCCTGCCGCGTCCACATCGCGCTCCATGGCTGCAAGCAGGACGCCCAGCAGTTCGCGCAGCTGGCCGGCTACAACGAATGGGCGGAGCGCTACAGAACCATCGTCGTCTATCCGGCAATCGCGCCGAGTGAGGCGGTACCCGGAGCCGTCTGCCGTATGCCAGCTGTCGACGGCGTGGCCGACGCCGCCTGGATCGAGCCGAACCCGAACGGCTGCTGGGACTGGTGGGGGTATCTCGACACATCCTCGAACAAGGGGCGCTATCTCACGAAACAGGCGCCACAGATCCGGGCGCTCGAGGGTATCATCGCCGAGGTGATGGCGCCTGGCCCGAACTGAACGCCTGCAGCGGACAACCAGTCTTGGGACGTTCGCCTTCGCGTGTTCACCATCACTGCGCCAGAAGGTTCTGCATATACGAGAGACCGGATCAGGAATTCCCCGGTCAACTGTTACCGAAACTCAGGTTTTCAGAACGATGCAGGCGCCACCCACGGTGTGGATTTTCGCGCATAGCGCGTCAGCCTGCTCCCGGTTCTGAGCCGGTATGCGGATCCGGTAGAACGCTTGCGTCCCACGGCTGCGCAGCCGCGTCCCGATGACCATCGGACGCACCTGCCCGATGACCTTGGCGTAGGTTGCCTGCGCCTGCGAGAAGCTTCGCAGCGCGAGGGCCTTGGAGAAATTGGCGGCCATCTGAATGCCCCAGGGCCCCCAAGGCGGCGGGACCGGCTTCTCGACAGGGCCAGTACCGTGGCCACGGGCATACCGGTTGTCTCCCGACGGTGGACGCTCGGCGAACTGGCCGGCCCGGGACGGGATTTGCAGGGCTGCCGTCACTTGCAAGCAGGTGTGCAGGGTTTCCTCTCGCGGCGCTCTCGGCGTCTCCGCAGCTTCGGCCTTGCGCTCTGCATCTTTCACCTTCGCGGCAGCCAGCCCCGGGGGAGCGGCCTTCTGCGATTCTCTGGCGGGTCTGCTGGCCCCGTCCTGCGCTCCGGCCCGCTTGGCCTCTGACGGGGCAGCCTCATCGCTCGTTCCGCCACGCCATTCCTCGGCCGGGCTTCCGGTGATCCGGAGCACGTAGGCGCGGGTCTCGGCTGGCAAGTCGCCGCTGCCCGCCAGCCAGTTCGTCACGCGCTGTGCGCCACCATTGTAGGCCGCAGCGGCGAGCCCTAGATTGCCGAAGTGGCGTTTGAGGTCCGCGAGGAGATGTGCCGCGTGCGGGATCGCCTGTTCGGGGTCGAACGGGTCGAGCAGGCCGCGCTCCAGCGCGGTCCCGGGCATGAATTGCGCAACCCCTTGCGCGCCAGCGGGACTCACGACGCCGACGCGGAAGCTGCTCTCGCGCCAGATCAGCCGCGTCAGAAACGGTACCGGCAAGCCGCGGGCCTTGGCGGAGCCCTCGATAAGGCGGCAGAGCGCCTGCTCCACGGTCTCGGTCGAGCTCTCAGGGAGCGCAGCGCAGGCGAGCGTCGCGAGAACGACGATGCTGAGCGCGACTGCCGGTGTGAGGAGTAGCTTTGGCATGATCAGGACGCGGCTGTAACGCGTCCCGCTGGAATTGCGATCCGTTGCGCGTTGACGTGCTCGACAGCCGCGAGGGGATGCCCAGAGCCGCCCAACCCGGTACAGCGACCGCCAGATCCAATCGGCTAAATGTCGGAAGGAGAACGCGGCGTATGATGAGCACGCGCGTCGGCCGTGCGGCCCCGTGCTGCACGGCCTGCCACCGCACCGTTGGTGACCACGACCTTGGTCGTGCCCGGCCCAACTGATCGCACGAGCGTGAACAGCGCGGCAGCATGCGACGGCGCGAGCCGGACGCACCCGTGCGACGCCGGTCGCCCGAGCTGGCGTGTCGCGCGGCTGCTGTGGATGGCGTGCCCGGCCGCCGTGAAGAAGATCGAATAAGGCATCGGGGCGTCATCCCACTCCTTGGAGTAGTGCAGCTTTGCCAGCCACAAAGGGCGGAACGTGCCTGCCGGTGTCCTGTAGGGCGCTCGTGCCGTTGAGACCGCCCAGGAGTAACGGGGCTTCCCATCAACCGTCACCCGCATGCGCTGAGCGGCCTTGTCAACCGTGATCAGTACCCGTGCAGGAGCCGCAACAGCGGGCCTGGTGACCTCGCCAGCCGGCAGCGTTCCGGGCGGGTGTTCGGAGGCAGGAGTGAGGGGGCTCGCAGGCTCGGGGACCATGGCTGCTGAGAGTGGCACCTCCGGTGCGTCAACCGTGGTCGGGGGAGCTGTGGTCGAACTCGGGATGGGTGTTCTGTGGGTGGTGCTTTCCGGCGGTTCCGGAGAGGAAGCGACAACGGGTAGGATCCCGGGCGCCGCCGGGGGCCTTGTCTCGTTCGCGTCGAAGGTGCTGCCTGCAGCATCGCCTGATGCAGCGGGCGGGTTGCGCAATTCAGGGCCGGGTGCAGGATTTTGCAAAGTGACGGCTTGCTCTGCTGACGCGCCGGGAGGAGTAGCGCTCGCCGCCGTAGATCTTTGTTGATCGAGCTTCCGCTGCGCGTTCAGCTTCGCAGCTTGCTCTGATTTCTCCTTCTGCCGTCGCTCCGCTGCCTCACGTGCGAGCCGTTTATCTAGCTCTAGGCGATCACGTTTTGCCTCTTCTAGAACCTTGAAGGGATCGACGAACTGGGCGGAAGCTAGGTTCGCGCCAGCTGTCGTGAGGATGCACGATGCAATCAGCAGTTTGATAACCTGCATCGTTCGTCTCCGGCGGAAACACCAAGCGTGGCCGTATCAACATAATCGGCCCTTGAAGCCAAGGTTCCGGACACGACCTGGCGAAGCGGTATCGAGAGCTGTGAGACGGGGACTAGCGTCGCGGATTGCCTCCAGCGGCAACGTTGCGCGATGCTTCGTAGGCCATCCTTATGCAAATGGCTGATCGGGGCGGATTTTGTTGAAAAACTCCAAGTCTGCATTTCAGGCGCCATTCGAGGCGGCGCTCTGGAGAATGTTCATCTCTCGTCGCTGGCACAATCCCACTACTGCGGCGAGCTTCGGGCAACTCGATAGCAGGACTTTCTCCGTCTGGAGCGCTCGGCATTGCTGCTTCGGCCCAGTCTCGAGTTTTTCAACGAAATCGGCGGATATCGTCCGCTTTCGGGGCATGGATACGGACGGCTGAATGGCCGGGTTGGGCGCATTGCGGAACGTCCGGTTTCGGGGGAAGCGTTTCGGGTTGGTGAGATCTCACTCTGAAAGTGACGTGCCGGGTTGCCGCCGGGCCTTAAAAATTATCTCGCCACCTCAATGACATAGGTGTTCGCATTTTTTTCAGACTGGCGCGCCAATCTTCTCAATGACTCAGCAGGGATCGACCCTGGTGTAGAAGTTGCCAGTGTCACCAAGGTGTCACTGGCGCTTTCCCAAAGCGCGTCGCTTCTCTGCTATCTGCTCGCTTCTGCCCGCAGCCGCCCTTCTCGCCACTATGATGTCTTCCAGACCCGCGCAGGATGCCACTGCGAAAGCCGAGCTGGCCCCGACTGGCACGCTCCGAGTCGGCCTGATCGAGGCGCCGACCGCGGGTCTCATCTTCGTGAGCCGTTCGATGGACGGGAAGCCTGAAGGCGTCACTGCCGACCTAAGTGCCGATTTCGCACACAGGCTTGGGCTGCCAATCGCCGTCACCCTATTCCCGAACTCGGGCGCCGCGGCCGCCGCCCTCCAGGCCGCGGCGATCGATGTCAGCTTCATGCCGGTCGACGCGACCCGGCGGCAGGTGATCGATTTCGGGCCGGGCTATTACGACCTGGAGAGCACCTATCTGGTCAGCTCCGGGTCGGGCATCACCGACGTGGCGCAGGTGGACCGACCGGGCCTCCGGGTCGTGGCGATCGAGGGCACGACGACGTTCCGCGCCTCCGCCCGCACGCTGACCCGGACGCAGCCCCTCCCCGTCCCGTCCGTGGCCGAGGCGGTCGCGCGCATGCGCGCCGGGCAGGCGGACGCCTTCGCCCTCTCGCGCGACACGCTGCGGCCGGTGGTCCTGCAGGTCCCAGGCTCCCGGGTCGTCGCAGGCGGCTTCCAGCAGACGCAGGTCGCCGTCGCCATTCCGAAGGGCCGACCTGCCGCCCTCGCCCGCGTCACGGCATGGCTCGATGGGGCGAAGCTCACCGGCGTTGTCCGGCGGATCTTCGATGCCCGCGGCTTCCGCGACGACGCGGTCGCGCGCTGACGGATCGATCTACGTCAGAGCAATCCGCAGCGCGGAAAAATTCGCAGAAGTGGCGCTGAGGCCGATGTGCTGGTGACGGCCTGAGTCGGTACCCTATCTCGGCCGGACATTGGCCAATGAAGAGGGCATATGTCTCACTTCCCAACGACCCGCTACACTACCACTTGAAGACATCGCGGAGTGGTTCGCGAAGCAGAAGGACCTGCGTGCAGATTGGCGGCGCGATGTTTTGTTGCACGCAATCAGGCGTCGGCGGCGTAGTACCGCAGGATTAGATGGGGCTGGCTCTGTCATTTCGTCCAACCTTGTGGCTTTCAAAAGCCACTATCATGAACATATAAATAAGAACTGCCCTGATTTTCGATCATCTCCTCAGCCGGGCGGGACTAAGGAACTCCATTTTTACGGGATTGATTTTCCGCCGATTATTTCTATAAAGCATGGTTTTGCGCAGTCACAAGTGGTTTTAATATTCGGTAAAAGATGATAAGAAATAGATGTCGCTCTTATTCACGAGAATGAGTTGGCGGAGGGCATGTGGCTTACCTCGCATCCGTCTGCATTGCATCTTGTGGTCGACGTTGAGCCAATCTATTTAGGCAAGCCGTTTGCTAATCAAGCCGATCTGGTGAATTTGGCTATTGATGCGGCCAGAGGGCTGCTGCCATACGCATTGATGGTACAGCAGGCGCCCGCGCCGGCGGACTGAGCCTATCCGCGGACGCCGCCATGCGCCTCAGCGCCGGAAGGGGCATTCGCCAGCAATCTTATAGGTATTGATCTCGCGCAAAAACCCGTCAGTCTAATCTCGAGCTTATACTCACAAGTGGAGAGGTTCGCGGTGGTCGAGATCCGTATGTCGGAGGGCAACGACGGCCGCTGGACGGTCTACGCGCCGGGGCTCGTGGTCACCGATCTGACGCACGAGGAAGCCGAGGCGTTCGCCGCGAGCTACCGTCGCGTCACCGCAGCCTGATCGAAAATGCCCCGCGCGGCGGTGCCGGCGGGGCTGAAGGTTTAGGTCTCGAGCCGCGGCCACAGTAGCGGCCGATCTAGAAGTGTACCCCCTCATTTGAGAGGCGGACGGCTCGAAAGAAACTGCCCTGCCAGAGCCGGGCGCGCTTCTCACCAGAGGCCGTAGCGTCAAGCGGCCTTCTTCGACTTGCGGCCCCGAGCCGGCTTCTCGGCTGGCGCAGCTACCGGCTCAGCCGCCCTCTTCCGGCCGCGGGCCTTGGGCGCCTCCGCAACTGTCTCGTCAGCGGCAGCAGCCTTCGGGGCCGCGTTCCGTCGCTGCTGGCCAAGACCCGCACTTTTAGCGAGCGCGGATCGCTGGGCCGAGTAGTTGGCTGCGGTAGTCGGATAGTCGCGCGGCAGGCCGAAGCGCTCCCTGTACTCCTCGAACGTCATCCCGTTGCCGGTCAGGTGACGCTTGAGCGTCTTGTACGGCTTGCCGTCGATGAAGCTGATCAGCGCGTCCGGCGTGATGGATTTCCGGATCTGAGACGGGGTCGCTTTCTCCACCGTAGGCACGGCCGAAGCAGAGGTGCCGGTGAGCCCGGATAGAGCCGCATGAACCTCGGCCAGAAGGGCCGGAAGGTCGGCCGGCCGAACCGAGTTCTTCGACACGTATGCCGCAACGATGTCCGAGGTGAGCTCGATGAAGTTGGTCTGTTCCGCCGCAGGGATTGTTGTGCTCTCGTCCATTTGTATCTCCTCGATATGCTGCCGTTACGAACGGGGTCATCGAGGATTTTAGTCAAGTGGTGTTTTCGGGTTTCTCGCGAGTTTGATCAGATATCTACACGTTCCTGGCAGATTGCTGATTTGTATCTCCGGCCGCGCTCCCTCGACTCCAGTAGGACAGATCCGCTTTTGTGCCGGGTATCGATATGCCCATATCTGCTGTCAGGCCGCCGCGACCATCCAGCAGTTCGCGCCTGGCAGCGACGACGTGCTACTCGACGGCGCCCCCGTCGCGTCTCTGGTGCATGAGGTCGGCTGCAACAACGCTGTGCGTGGCTGGCTCGTCGAGCGAGGCCGAGCCGGGCCGCCTCACCGAGGTGGAGGGCATCGGACCCAAGCGCGCCGCCCGCATCGTCGCCGGATGGGCCGAGCAGAAGGCGGTGCGCGAGAACATGCTGTTCCTGCACGGCGTCGGGACGGCCAGGGCAGTGCGGATCTTCAAGACCTACGGCCACGAGGCCATCGCGGTCATGACCGAGGATCCCTACCGTCTAGCCCGAGACATCCGAGGGATCGGCTTCAAGACTGCCGACGCCATCACGATGAAGCTCGGCCTGACCAAAGAGGCGCCGCGCGCAGGGTGTGCCGCCCTGGCCAGAAATCGACCTCACCCGGGCGCTGCCATGGGTGGCGGAGAAGATTGGCAAGACGCTCTCGCCCTCGCTGGAGGCCGCCGTGCGCCTCGTGCTCGGTGCGAAGCTCACGGTGGTCACCGGTGGCCCGGGCGTGGGCAAGACCTCGACGCTCGATACGATCCTGCGGATCCTGCGAGCCAAGGGCGTGCGGGTCCTGCTCGCAGCTCCCACGGGCCGGGCCGCCAAGCGGATGAGCGAGCAGACCGGGCTTGAGGCCAAGACCCTTCATCGACTTCTCGAGATCGACCCGAAGCACGGCGGCTTCTCGCGCAACGAGGAGAACCCCTTCCCCTGCGACCTACTCGTCATCGACGAGACCTCGATGGTCGACATCCCGTTGATGAACGCGCTGACGAAGATCGCCAACGCACGCCGAATCGGACGTTCGGCTTGCGCCCATCCCGGCCATTCAGCTGACTGTGGCGACTTCCCGTAAGCGGACTTTGCAGGCTACGATCAGCCAATAGCGCTCCGCGGTGTGCTTCAGGCCGCATGCACTCGGTCTAAGTCGGATCGCGGGTGCGGGGCGGCCTGATGGATCGGCTCCGGGACGGGAAGGGGCTGCGCGGATGTCGGTCAGCAGGGTGGACCTCGTGGACGCGGGCACGCCGGAGGCGCTCGTCAAACGCATCCTACAGGCCGAGCCGAACCTTCCGGTGCCCGTGCCGATCCAAGAGCTGTGCGCACGACTCGGCATC
>NZ_NPKS01000056.1:0-23125 GCF_008329595.1 Methylobacterium sp. P1-11 | reverse complement strand
TGACGAAGGACTGGGCGGCCAGGTTGTAGATCTCGTCCGGCTTGGCGGCTTGGACGATGCGCAGCAGGGCGGATTGGTCGAGCAGGTTGCCGTCGACCAGCTCGACATCGTCGAGGATGCCGAGCCACTTCAACCGGTGATCGAACACGCCGGCATGGCTGGAGCGGCGCACGATGCCGGTGACGGCGTAGCCCTTCTCCAGCAGGAGCTGCGCCAGATACGCACCGTCCTGGCCCGTCACACCTGTGATCAGCGCTCGCTTGACCGTCATGAACCCGTCCCGTTCCGAAGTTGCCCGGCTGCTACGACCGCGAAGCCATCCGCGTCAAGGCGAGAACCCGCCTACCAATATCTCCGCTCGAGGGCGAGCCGCTTCCGTCTGATCCGGTCGCTCGATGAGCACCGCGCGAATCCCCATAACTGCCCATTTGTTCGAGGTGGCGCGTCTCAACATGAGCAACGCAATTCAAGAACGTAGTTGACGTCGCTCCAATAAGAGATGCTGGAGCTTGGATTGGTGGCAGCGCAGGCCAAACCCGGCCGGTATCGCACCGGCGTCCGATCAGACTCGATGTGGCTGCCCACCTTGTGAGCACCGGCACGTGCTCAGCGTTGTCAGTGGCCGCCGTGAGCCGCCAAGCACCGAGGCCGGTCAAAACGAGGCCTAAACGTACCTGACCGGCTTACGCGCAGCCGCATCGAGTTCAGCCTAATCATGACTACGCGTTGTATAAGAGAAAAAGGCATCAAAAAGGCTGCCGCATGAAGCGTCCCGCCGGCGCGGGCCGCCCCAAATAGAACGGCGCGTTGGCTTTGCGGCACCCGCCGCGCAACCTTAATAAGGTGCCGCTTCAATCGGCGATGCTCCCTTGCCAGTTCACCAACACAGGCACAACCGAGACCGGCGAACGCCGCGGCCAAGCCCGCTCGGCCCTGGCAAACGACGGGGACTGCCTCGATCCTTTCGTCTCGCCCGACAGTCCTCTGCCCAGAAAACGCCTGTTCGGGCAAGTAGTTGGGCAAGCTTCCGTTGGAGCGCGCAGCGCAACAGGCCAGAGCCAGATCTCCGGTTGCGTCGCAGACGAATTTGCGGCATCCAGGGTCCCGCTATCAGGTAGCCACGAACCTTCTAACCGAAGGAATTGGCCGGCGCGATCGGGCCGCGAAGGAAGACGATGAAAGCGGTTATCTTAGCGGGCGGTCTCGGATCCAGGCTCGGAGAAGAGACTGGATCTCGTCCGAAGCCCATGGTTCTGATCGACGAGCGGCCGATTATTTGGCACATCATGAAAATCTACGGTGCCTACGGAATAAATGATTTCGTTATATGCTTGGGCTACAAAGGATACATAATCAAGGAGTATTTTGCGAATTATTTCCTACATACCTCAGATGTCACTTTTGACTTGAACAGCAACAAAATGACGGTTCACCACAACACGGCCGAGCCGTGGCGTGTGACGTTGGTCGACACCGGCCCGGACAGCATGACGGGTGGACGCCTGAAGCGCGTCAGGCCCTATTTGGAAGGCGAAGAGGCCTTCTGTATGACCTACGGCGATGGTGTGTCCAATATTGACATTCAAGCCCTTATCAAGTTTCACCGACAGCATGGCCGCCTCGCGACGCTCACGGGCGTGCGGCCGCCGGCGCGATTTGGCGCATTGACGCTGCAGGACACGCTGGTGGACCACTTCGAAGAGAAACCGGTTGGCGACGGCTCTTGGATCAACGGCGGCTTCTTCGTGCTTTCCCCCGGAGTGTTCGATTACATCGAGGATGATGCGACCATCTGGGAGCAGGAGCCGCTTCGCCGGCTCGCCGCCGATAAGCAGCTCCACGCGTTCCTACATGATGGCTTCTGGCAACCGATGGATACGCTGCGCGACAAGATCACCCTGGAGAAGCTCTGGGAGGGTGGCAAAGCGCCGTGGAAGGTATGGTGATGGTTGAAGGGCCGGATTTTTGGCGCGGTCGCGCGGTTTTCTTGACTGGCCATACTGGCTTCAAAGGATCGTGGCTTTCGATCTTGCTATCGGATTGGGGGAGCCGAGTTCACGGTTACGCTCTTGAGGCGGATCCCCGCTCCATCTACCGGTCCGCTGGTGTCGAGCGCTTAATTGAGCACTCGGAGTTCGCGGACGTGCGCAACCTCGACCAGTTAACTGCGTCGCTCGCCGCGAGCGGTGCCGAGATTGTGTTCCATATGGCAGCGCAACCGCTTGTGCGCCGTTCCTACAAGGACCCCGTCGAGACCTACGCTACTAATGTGATGGGGACTGTCAACCTGCTCGAAGCCTGCCGCCGGGTCGACAGTGTGAAGACCATCGTGGTTGTCACCAGCGATAAATGTTACGAGAACCGCGAATGGGTCTGGGGCTATCGTGAGACGGAGGCGATGGGCGGCCATGACCCTTACAGCAACAGCAAGGGATGCGCAGAACTCGTAACTGCGGGCTACCGGGACTCCTTCCTTCGGGCCGCTGGGAAGCGGGTCGGGACTGGCCGGGCGGGCAACGTGGTCGGCGGCGGCGACTACTCGCTCGACCGGCTCTTGCCAGACCTGATTCGGTCCATCTTACAGGGGGAGTCCGCGAAGATCCGTAATCCGCATGCGATCCGACCGTGGCAGCACGTACTTGAGCCGCTATCCGGCTATGTGCGGTTGGCGGAACGACTCTCTGGCGAAGATGGTGGTTCCTATCAGGAGGGCTGGAATTTCGGGCCCGGCTCTGCCAGCGACCGAAATGTCTGCGAAGTCGTTAAGGCAACGTACCGCCATTGGGGTGCAGGCGATTGGGAACTTGATGAAGTACCGCACGTCCATGAAGCCCATTATTTGAAGCTCGACTCGTCGAAATCGCGTATGCTCCTCGACTGGCATCCTCGCTGGGATTTTGAGACGACGATCGCCAAATCGGTGGAATGGTATCAAACGGAAGCCGATAATGGCGACGTCCTAGCCCTGACCCGGCGGCAGATCGCACAGTATCTAGCGTCCCTGAGCCTCTGAGGATCAGCTATGCAGTCTAAAGATGCCGCGGCTCTCCGTGCGCAAATTCTCGAACTTACTGCTCAGTATGCAGACCTTGCCCACCAGCCAAAGCCGTTCGAACCGGGCGCCTCTCCAGTACCGGTATCTGGAAAAGTTTATGGCGCGTCAGAATTGATGAGTCTCGTGGACTCGTCGCTCGATTTTTGGCTTACAACCGGGCGTTTCAACGACTCTTTCGAAATCCGCCTTGCAGCGTTCATCGGCGCTCGTCGCAAGGTGCTGACCGTCAACTCGGGTTCTTCGGCAAACCTCGTCGCTTTGACAGGTCTTACATCTCATCTGCACCGCGATCGCGCACTGAAGCCCGGTGACGAGGTGATCACAACGGCAACTGGATTCCCGACCACGGTAAATCCAGTGATGCAGAATGGGCTTGTTCCCGTCTTTGTCGACGTAGATATTCCGACCTACAACATCATGCCGAGCCGCATTGAGGAGGCTGTCACCGACAAAACCCGCGCCATCATGGTAGCGCACACGCTCGGCAATCCTTTCGCGCTTAGCGAAGTGATGCGAGTCGCCCAAAAGTATAACCTGTGGGTGATCGAAGATTGCTGTGACGCTCTCGGCGCGACCTATGATGGAAAGATGGTGGGTACCTTCGGTGACGTTGGTACCCTGAGCTTCTATCCGGCGCATCACATCACCATGGGAGAAGGAGGGGCTGTCTTCACGGCTAACTCCCTCGTCCTGCGCGCGATGGAGTCGATCCGGGACTGGGGACGCGACTGCTACTGTCCACCTGGGGTCGACAACACCTGCAAGAAGAGATTTGGCTGGAACCTCGGCGACCTGCCGTTCGGCTATGATCATAAATACACCTATTCCCATCTCGGATATAACCTGAAGATCACCGACATGCAGGCGGCAGTCGGCCTCGCTCAGATGGACCGCCTCGATAGTTTTATTGAAATAAGGCGGTCTAACTTCCAGTATCTCAACGCAGCTCTCTCGGAATTCACACCCTACCTGATCCTGCCAGAGGCGACACCGAATAGTGAGCCGTCGTGGTTCGGTTACGTGTTAACCCTTCGGGAAGACGCGCCGTTTTCCCGAGATCAATTCGTGAAATACCTCAATGAGCACAAGATCGCGACGCGGCTTCTATTTGGCGGCAATCTCATCCGACAGCCTTATATGAAAGGCCGTCATTATCGAGTTGCGGGCGAGCTCACCAATGCGGACATCGTCGTCGATCGAACTTTCTGGATCGGCGTCTACCCGGGGCTGAGCCGCGCTCATCTCGATTATGTCGTGGACGTCTTCAGGTCATTCATCCGTCAGGACCAGGCGCCAGCCACTCACCCCTCCGAGCACAGATGAAAGCCGACGACGAAGCGAAGGCAGGCCCGCCAGGCAGAGCTCTCCTGACGGGTATGACGGGCTATGTCGGCAACCAGCTTGCGACCGCTCTGCTGCAGAGCGGATGGACGATCGAGGTTCTCGGGCGCCGCCCACCTATTCGCCGGGATGTTCGATCGCATCACTACGACGAAACCTATGCCTCCGTTTCGTCCGCGTTCGAGAGTGCGAAGCCGGACATCGTCTTCCATCTTGCTTCCGCCGTGACAGTCGAGCACGCGCCGACACAAGTCTCGGATATCATTTCTGGGAATATAATTTTTCCGACCCTGATCCTTGAGGCCATGTCCAATCATGGCTGTCGCAACATCGTTAACACTGGGACATCCTGGCAACACTTCGATGGATCGGAGGTGTACTTGCCAACGAATCTCTACGCGGCGACAAAGCAAGCGTTTGAGGATCTCGCGCATTTCTACGTCGATGCACGCGGACTGAACGTGTTGACGCTCAAGCTCTTCGATGTTTATGGCCCAGCGGATCCTCGCGCCAAACTTGTTCCCTATCTTGTTCGGTCCGCACTGGACAGGACGGAGGTGGTGCTTTCGCCCGGCGAGCAGATCATTGATCTCGTTCATGTCCGCGATGTGGTGACGGCCTTCCTGATGGCTGCCGAGAGGCTGATCTCCGCTCCGCGAGGGCGGGAAGCCTTTCCCGTGCGTTCGGGTCATACGCTTTCGGTGCGCGAGCTTGTCGGCGCAGTCAGTCTGGCCGTGGGCGAACCCATGCGGATCCGCTGGGGTGGACGGCCATACCGCGCCCGCGAAGTAATGAGGCCGTGGTCCGCCACCTCATGTCTTCCGGGCTGGCATCCGTCTGTTGAACTCCAGGCAGGTTTGTGTGAGGTCGTGGCCGAGGCCCGACGCTCGGGCTGAGGATGGTCGGATGTATCCGACCATCGACGTTGGCCGAGTGCGCGAGAGTAATGATGGCTGATCTGGCTAATGGGCGGGATTGACCTGACCGTCTGGCTTTGGACCGGGCTGATTGAGAGGATCAGCCTGGACCAGAGGAGTTGGGGATGAAGCGAGGTTAGAAGACGAGCGCGGAGTAGGTTGTGTCCAAGCTGCGCCAGATCGAGGTGCAGACAGCCCAGGGCAAGAGTTTGGCCTTGGCCTGCAAGGAAGCGGAAATCTCCGAGCAGAGCTATGACCGCGGGCGCAAGGAGTACGGCGGCCTCCAGGTCGACCGGGCCAGGAAGATGAAGGATCTCGAGCGCGAGAACGCTCGGTTGCGGCGGCTCGTGGCGGACCTGTCTTTGGTGGGTCAGGTGCTGGCGGATGTTGCCTCGGGAAACTTGTAGCCCCCGAGCGACGCCGGCAGGCGGTTGCTGGGATCCGGGAGAAGTACGGCCTCTCGGAACGTCACGCCTGCCGGATCGTCGGTCAGCACCGCGGCACGCAACGCTACGTGCCCACACTACCGGCCGACGAGGATGAGCTGACCCAGGCCATCATCGCCCTGGCGTCCGAGGATGGGCGCTATGGCTACCGCCGCGTCACGGCGCTGCTGCAGGCAGACGGCTGGCGGGTGGGCAAGGACCGGGTTCAGCGCATCTGGCGTCGCGAGGGGCTGAAGGTCCCACACAGGCACCGACCACGCAGCTGCCTGTGGCTGAACGACGGTTCTTGCGTGCGGCTGCGTCCGCTCCACCGTCATCACGTCTGGAGCTTCGACTTCGTCCAAGCCCAGACGCACGATGGGCGGAGCCTGCGCATCCTGACGCTGATCGACGCGCACAGCCGGGTCTGCCTGGCGCTGAAGGTGGCGCGGCGCCTCAACAGCGTCGGCGTGATCGAGGCGCTGGCCGACGCCATGTGCCTGCACGGCATCCCGGAGCACATCCGCTGTGACAATGGCCCGGAGATGATCTCCAAAGCACTGCGCAAGTGGGTCGTCGAAGCTGGCTCGCAGATCCAGTACATCGCTCCGGGCTCGCCGTGGGAGAACGGGTAGTGCGAGAGCTTCAACGGGAAGCTTCGTGATGCGTGCCTGCGTCAGGAGATCTTCTACTCGCTGAAGGAAGCGCAGATCGTGATCGGTCTATGGCGAAACACAGACAACCGCGTCCGCCCGCATTCGTCGTTAGGCTACCGCCCGCCCGCGCCTGTCAGCGACCCGGATCGGGCCTTCCGGCTACCCATGGCAGCGGCCATGCAGTTGCCTCGCAAATGGCTCGGTCCAAAATAGCGGTCAGGTCAGACCGAGCCCGACGCAGCGCGTGCGTCACCCGCTTCCGAACCTCGATCGCCGTCGGCGGCCGCGCGGCTTCCTTCGCAGCCTGCGCTGCCTCGACCTCGTGATCGACGCGCGCACGACCGACGGCGCGGTTCACGCCATGATGATGGGCGACGATCGCGCGCAGGGCGACGCTGAGGTTACGCAGCAGGTGAAAACGATCGAGGACGTGCTGGGCTTGCGGCGCGCCCGCGTGGGCGCCCTCGGCGAAGACGTCGGTGCGGTCGCGAGCGATGACCTCGATGCCCGGATGGACGTGCAGCCACGCGGCGACGCTGCCGGCGTCCCGGTCGGGCAAGAGGTCGAGGACGGTACTTCGCAACTCGAAGTGCGGAAGAACCGCCCCTGTCGGTGTCGCTCCTCAGCCGGGGTTTGCGGCTTCTGCGTGGGCCCCGGGACGTCTGCCTCCACGGACAGGATTGTGTGAACGAGGCGGGAGAAAGCCGTGCGATGCCGCTCGACAACCTAGAGCAGCGCCTCGGAGCCGTTGCAGTGTAGATGGAATCGATCCGCAACTTGGACGGCCTGAGGGGCGCCGCGGCGTACACCATCGGCGTAGCGCTCGCACAGTCACGCGCCACGATCTCGGCGCCGGGATGTTGGTGCAGCCAGCTGGCGAGGATGGCCGCCTCTCGATCCGGCAGCAAGTCGACGACGCGCCGACGCTCCAGATCGACGAGGATCGTGCCGTAGCGCTGGCCGCGCCGCCAAGCCCAGTCATCGATGCCGAGCACGCGCGGCGATCGCTTTGGTTCGTCAGGTGAACCGCGCCGTAGCAGACGCAGGAGCGTGTCGCCGCTCGTCGGGATGGCCAGCCGTGCAGACAGCCGGGCTCCCCCTTCGCCGCCGAGCGCGAGGCCGAGGTGGCGCTGCAAGTCACCGAGCCGCCCAGTCAGTCGTGCCCAGGGCATCGCCACGCTCGGCAAGCGTTCGGCAAAGATGCGATGAGGGCAGTCATTGGCTGGACAGCGCCAGCGCCGGGCTCGGACTGCGACGCGGACGTGCCGTCCCTGCCAGGGCAGATCGGCGAGGGTGCGGGTGTAGTGCGAGTGCAGCCGCGCGGAAGCGCCACCGCATGTTGGACAGGCGGCCGTCGCGGCACTTGGACGGGCGAGGATGACCAGTCGACCAGGACTGGGCTGGACCTGATCGACGGTGAGATCTGCGGGGATGAAAGGCAGCAGGCGCTTGGTCATCCCCGTGGCGTGAGACCGGTTTACGATCTACGCCACGCGACCCTTCAACTCGGATCTGCACCAGAAGTGCGGAAGGACCCAGTTTGCCGCGTCGGCTGACAGCGGTGGCCATGGCGCAGCAGATAGCGGCGCCCACGATCATCGTCGAGAGGATCAACGCGCGACCCGGCCAGTCTCGCTTGATCGCAACCTGGACGAAGATCGCCGTCAGAACTCCCAGTACGCTGCTTTCTCGGCAGCAAAATTGGGAAATCTGCCTTCGGCGCGACCGTAATTCTCGAAGTGATAAATTGGATCGCTTTCCGCGTCTTTCACGTCCCTATATTTCTCAAGATACCAGGCCGAGTCCACCTTATCGTCCACCAAAGAATTGCTCCCGACTTCATGCAGCCGCGCCCCTCCTCTAGCGGTCGCCTCAATGACCTTGAACGATAGGACAACGAAGGAAGTCGGAACCGCTTTTGCGGCAGGAAACTCATCCCCATTATTGAAGTGATACCCGGATATATTGATCCAGATCGAGTATATTCGCCCCAGCACCTCTCGATTCCTGGGCAAATAGATCGAAAGTAGCTGCTCCCGAGCTTCGAAATTGAACTGTCCCAGAATTTCATCGCCGAGATAGACATCGTAACATCGGCCCGGAATTTTCGCCCCCTTCGCGAAAGTTTCCTCCTCCTGCACTGAGACACGCAAGATTATGCAAAGATCGGCCGACCCCACGGGCGTCTGAAACAGGATGTTACCGCTTACACCTCGAATCGCGGTTCCAAAGTGGCCGAACGGGCCGAATCCTTCGCCGAGGATTTTTGCTCCCTCGGCTCCCGGCGTCGCCCGGTAAATATGATCCAAGCGAACCTCGAACGGAACTGAATGTACAGGCGCGCGATCACGGGAAGGACTTTGCTGATTCGCCGGATGTGGTACCGGAAGCAGATTCCTCACTAGCTCTCTATCGTACCTCAAGGGACGTCGCTCAGAAGCTACCCTGGGGTACAAGTACCTCAACCAGATATATGATGGAAGGCCGGTCTCCGCCAACGATGCCGATGAGCGCGCGAAGGCCGCGATAAGATTGACCTCGTGCCCCGCAAGAAGGGGGAACAGGCTGGCGGGCAGAAGGTCCAAAACCTCTGACCTGAATAAGAGGCGCCCAAACCCGTAGTCCGCAGCAAGATCTGAAATCTCCTCACCTAACTCGAACGCATTTGACACGAAAGAATCGGATATCAATCCGTCTTGGTCGAAGCTTCTCATCAGCGCGCCGGAGCATGCTGCTAGTGCGCTCTCGTCTTTCAACAGTGCGAACGCGAGAGATGCGAAGTGATGACGTTGAAACTCTTCGTCGGATCTCACCAAGGAGAATAGCCGTCCTCTAGACGCTTCGAGGGCCTCAGAGAACGATGCTGTGACAAGCTTCAGCTTAAAGGCTGCGTCGGCCTTGAAACCCAGCTTCGTAATAAGGTTCATTCCCTCAGGATCTTGAGCAACATCATGTGAGATTAGGACGACCAAGTCGCCACGAACTCCGTCTTGAGAAAATATTGTTCTGAGGTGCTTACCGACATCCTTAGGATCGACGCCTCTATAGTCGCAAATCAACAATATGTCGATGATGTTTTGCTGATAAATATAAGGCCTAGCGTATTTGGCTCTCTCATGATGCATGGAGACCAACTTTTCGAGAGATCCCTCGAGCGAGAAAAGTGAAGATAATATTTCCTGGCTTCTAAGCACACGGCTTGTCGCGGATCGGACGTCGGATCGGATCTCATGAATTATATTCTTGACCTCGATAGCGATTTCACCCTCAGTGAGATTTTCATCATCCAGAATATAGACACAGTCTTGAAAATACTTATTCACCAAAGGGTGCTTGTTCGTTATCACGACTGCTCCGCCAGCCATGCCTTCAAACAACCGATTGCTAAGAATGCCACTGTCTTGATGCTGCTTCGACGACAGAGCCAGACAAATTCCTGCCGCGTTGATTGAATTGACGACGCTTTTCCCATCAAATGGGATTTCGCCTTTGTAATTTTTGAACCCCTCCCAAGGCCTTTGATTCAGAAATAACTCTGGTCCGTATATATCGACCATATTATTTTCATCGAGATCGAGGAGCAGGTCGTGAAATCTTCCCTTTCTCCCAGACAGACGCTCCCAATTGATACCGACATAAAACAGAGTGGCGGTCGATGTGATATTCGGCCCCAAATACGGCTTAGGGCAATTATGGAATAGTTTAATCGGCTCCAAGTATCTTTTACCAAGCCGCTGGAAGTTCAAGAGCGCGAGCGCGTCCGCGGGCGAAGATTCGCAGGATAGAACGTCGTCATGGCTGCAGGTTTTCTCAGTCACGGCCGAGAACCCGAAGACATGATAATAGTCCACCGGATTCCAAAGGGCGATATAAGTATAAAGATCGAATACTTTAGGCGACTGAAAATGCAAAGAAATTGCAAACAGGTGAGTCTCATTGCTGACTTTGCGGGAAACAAGATCCAAAATGTTGGACTCTATGACTATTCCCTGACTATTAATAACATCAATGTCGATTCCACAATTTACACAGGCGAGCTTGATTCTTTCGACGACTTCAAATTCCGCGTTTTTGATATCTGGCCAAGTGTGAATGATGGCAATGCGACTTGGGGTCTTCATTTCTAACCGCCTCTTCGTTGTGGAGAAATAGCTGAGTCTTAATGATTCTGTTCGGGCGAAATATCCGTCGATCAGTTTTCTGCCCATCCCGTGACGCCGGGAGCGCGGAAAATTCTCAGGTTACGCGTAGAATTTCGGACGTGTCACATCAATCCTCTGAGTTGGCGGCTTAAAATTTTTCGGCTTTCTTCGACAAAACTGCAATTATGCAGCAATTCCTGAAAAATAATTCGACTCTTTTGCACGCAGTGTGGCTGTTGCGAGGCAGTATGATCAGTTCCGCACCTGTTCAGCTGCGCACGCGCTTCGCGAGGCTGGTCATTTTGGGCCGTATAGAAGATTGGCGTCGAGGTCAGTTGGAACCGCCATCTCCAATGACAGAGCCATCGTCCTCGATTCTCGCGGCCGCAAACTAAGAACTTTATGGGCCCGAGTCTCTACATGGTAGTAGGCTGATCTCATCACGATACCGAAGACGCTCCATAGTTGTCCGGTCTAGGCCAGACCACGGCATCGTCCGGCACCGTACGGAGCACCGTGCAGCCCATGCCGATCATCGATCGATCGCCCACCTTTATCCCTTGCAACACTTTTGCCAGCGGTCCCACCAGTCCGTCCGTCCCGATCGCGCAGCGTCCACCGATGAAGGCCGCCGGCGAGATCGTTGTGTTGTCGCCGATCGCCGCGTCGTGGCCGATGATCGCGGCGGTGTTGACGACACAGAACCGCCCCAGCTGCGCGTCGACGTTGACGATCACCCCGTGCGCGACGAACGCGCCCACGCCCAGCGTCACTCCCTGGCTGACAATCGCGTGCGGTGACACCAGGGGTGGGCAAGGCAGGGCGTGCCGGTCGAGCCAAGCGATGATCTCGGCGCGCGCCTGGATAGCGGCCCGGCTCACGCCGCCCACGGCGAGCGCCACGCCATCGTACGCGGCACGGTCGGTCAGCAACTCGTCGAGATAGCCCCTGTAGGTGCCAACCTGCGCGGTCGGCTGGCTCGAATAGGTCGCCTCCACTGTGTAACCGCGCATCTGGGCGACTTCGGCGATTTCCTTGGAGAAACCGCCGCCGCCGATCAGGGCTAAGCGCTTGGCCCCGGCCGTCACCGGATCTTGCTCATCATAGCGTCGCCCCGCCGTCGACACGCAGGATCTCACCGGTCACGTGCCGCGCCTGCGGCGACATCAAGAAAACGATGGCATCGACCACCGACGTGACCGTAGCTACCCCAGCTGGGCTTCGCTTCTCCAGCTCGGCCTTGAACGCGTCCCCGTAGAGGCGCGCATGCGCCTGCGTCATCTCGGTGTCGAGCCAACCCGGCGCGACGGCGACAGCCCGCCGCGGGGCAAGTTCCCGGGCAAGGCCCCGGATCAGCGCGTCCAGTCCTGCCTTCGAAGCGGCGTAGGGAACGATCGCCGGCTCCGGGCGCTGCGCAGCAACCGAGGATACGGCGCAGAAGACGGCGTCACGGGTCGAGATACGGGCATTGCCAAAGGCGGCGGCGAACAGGGTCGGCGCAACGAGATTCGTCTTATAGAGCCGCTCGACCTCCTCCACGCCGAGGCTGCGCATCGGCTTGATGAGCTGAACGCCCGCGCAATAGACGAGGCCCGTGAGCGGACCTCGGTCCGCGACAGCCGCCTGAAGCACGCCGCCGATCGCCGCCAAGTCGGTCACGTCCACCGCGATGGTGGCAATCCCGGCGGCGGCGAGATCTGCAAGGCGATCTGTCCGGCGCGCGACGGCGGTGACCGACCTCTCCTCGGCGAACCGCTCGGCCACGGCCCGCCCGATCCCACTGCTCGCTCCGACGACGAGGATGTGTCCCGCGATTTCCGCCATGGTCACCCAGACCTCAGGCTTGCAGTTTCGCGCCGGCCATGGCCAGGAGGTCGTCGGTGGTTGCGGCCTTCGCGATCCGCGCCGGCTCGACCTCGAGACTTAGCGTGTCGAACAGCGCCATGATGTTGAGGATGCCGAGAGAGTCGAAAGTCTCGATTTCGCCGAGCTTCTGGCCGCGCGCGAGCGGCCCCGGCTGATCCAGGATCACGCCGAGCTCGTCCAGGAACCCAGCCTCGGTCATCATGCGGTCTCCTCGAACTTCAGGACGGGCGGAGCGAAGATCCCATCCGTGGCAAGGGCGCACGCACCCCAGCTCAGACCCACTCCGAAACCCGCGAACACCGCGCGCAAGGGCCGGCGCGAAAAATCCTCCGCCAGGAAACCCGAGATCGTGCCCGGGATCGAGGCAGAGTTCTGGTTCCCGTAGACGGATTGCGTGCCCGAGGGAAGCTTGCCGTCGTCGAGGCCCAGGCGCCGCTGCAGGTTCTTCAGGATGTACTTGTTCGGCTGGTGCAGGACGTAGACATCCGGATCCTCCGGCTTCAGCCCCGCGGCCGCCAGGATGTCTGCGATCAGCCCCGGAACGCGCTTGAGCGTGAAGTTGAACACCTGCGCGCCGTCCATTTGCATGGAGGCGGGCTTGTCCTGGTCCTCGGCATCGCGGCGCAGGCCGCTATGCGGGATGAACAGGGCCTTCTCGCCCGACCCGTCGCTGTGGAGCTGAAAGACACTCTCCGTCGCCCGTCGCTCGACCAGCACGGCGGCGCCGGCATCGCCCATGATGGGCGTGATGCTCCGGTCGTCCCGGGCGACCATCCGGCTCGCCACGTCGCCGACGCAGAGCAGGATCCGGTTCAGGCCCGACTCCACGAGGCTGTAGGCCACCGAGAGCCCGTACACGAAGCCGCTGCACCCGAGCCGCATATCGAAGCAAAGCGTATCGGTGCGCATGCCGAGCCGGTGCTGCAGGCTGATCGCGGTCGAGGGCGAGCTGTAGTCGGGCGTCTGCGTGACCAGGATCAACCCGTCGAGATCCTCCGGCCGCAGCTCGAGGCCGGCGAGGAGCTGCCGGGCAGAATGCAGGCAGAGATCGGCCGTCGTCGTGTCGTCGCGCACGACCACGTGGCGCGTGCTGAAGCCCATCGCGCGCTTGAGCCGCTCGGCCTCCTCTGGCGCCATGCCGAGAGCGGCCGCCTCCGCGTCGAAGGCGAGCGCCCAGCCGCCGACCGTGGTGACGAGGCCGACGAGACCGGCGTTCCGGAAGCGCAGCTCAGCCACGAGCGACCGCGTCGGCCACGTAGTCGAACCAGCCCTGCAGCCGCCGCAGGGGCGAGCCCGTGCTGTCGAGGATACTCTCGTCGGCGAGAGGCACGTAGCGGCCCACGGTCTTCTCCACCTCGGATTCGGTCTCGAGCAGCAGTTCCACCACCGCGAAGGAGTCGATCCGGTCGAATAGGTCGTCCTCGGGGCCGAGCGCGCTCAGTTCCGGGCGCCCCCAGGTCTCGATCAGGCGGTCCAGGGTGGCGCGGGCCGCGGCGGCCGCGCCCTCACTCCGCGACGATGTGGATGTAGGCGGTGTCATCCGGTCCTCGGGTCAGTCGATAGTCCTTGCCCTCGGGGCCAGAGCCGATGAGCGCGAACCCGTTCTCGTCCAGGAAGGTCTCGACCATCCGGTTCTTGGCGCTCGGGCGATATTGGGCCCGCAGCTCCGGATCGGCCTCCTCGCGGCAGACGTAGCCCAGAACTTGGCTCTCAATGCGGCGCCCGAGGGCCCGGCAGCTCATCAGGAAGGTCTCGAGCGCACCGTTGCGGACGATGGCGACGCCGACGATGCCCATGTCGCCGAATCGGTCGACCACCCGGGCAGCGTAGACGCCGCCCTCACGCATGGCGGTAGCGACCTCGTCCTCGGTGTAGCGCCGCGTGGTGAGGTTGAACTGGTTGGTCTTGTTAATCAATTGCGTTACGCGCCGAATCGAGCCCGGATTGTTGCGGGACACGTGCACGCGGATGTCGAGGGAGGTGAGATACTCGTCCATCGAGGCGGCCGAGCGCTGCAGCTCCTGCCGCTGCGCCTCGCCCCGGTACTGCTCGGTCTTGGCCAGATCCTCCGCAGTCACGTTCCGGGCGCGCAAGGAGGCGATGCCGTCGAGCAAGGCCATGGCCTGCTCGGGGCGAGTCCGGTCGAACAGGTAACACTCGACCCCGGGGAGCCGGGCGCGGACCTCCTCGATCTCAAAGGGGTTGTCGTCGAGGAAGATGAAGCTGTCGAGGCCGAGGTTCAGCGTCGCGGCGAGATCGCGGATGTTCTCGCTCTTCTCCGACCAGTTGCTACGATAGGCCACGAAATCCTCGAGCCGAAGCGGCATCGCGCGTTGCCCGAAGACGGCGCGGAAATCCTCCTCGTTGTTCTTGGTAACGGCGCAGAGCAGGATGCCGAGGCCTTTCAGGCGCTGGAGCTGGCGCTGAAGCTGGGTGTGGACGATCCCCGGATAATCGCTGTCGACCTCCAAGTTCTCCACCCCGTCCTCGCCGACTACGCCGCCCCAGAGGGTGTTGTCGGCGTCGACTATCACCACTTTCCGGCGGGCTCGCAGCCGCGCAGCGACGGCGTCGGCGTAGCGCTCGTTGAGCGCGTCCACGGCGACCGGAGCGTAGGGCATCTGGTACATGTACCGGTTGCGCTCGCGGAAGGCGTTGGCGAAGCCGAGCAGCGCCAGGGCGCCGGCGGCGTCGACGACACTGACCCGCTCCTGCGCCCGGGCGAGGTCGAACAGCACCGCGTTCACCCGCGCCAGCGCCTCCAGCTGCTCGTGGAGGTCGCTCTCGACGGACGAGACCGGCACGAACGGCACGGTGTTGAGGATGATTGTCCCCGGCGCCCGGGCGAGCCTCGCCGAGACCAGCTCGGCGAGGCCGCGCGCGCGCGCCACGGCCGCCTCGTCCGGGGCGACGTCGAAGAACCAGCGGTGATCGAGATGCACGATCAGGACGTCAGTGGCGGTGGGTCCAGCCAGTACCTGCTCGATCTGTCCGATGGGGAGATGCTCGCACGAGACCGTGGCGAGATCCGCGAGGCGGCCTGCCACCTTCCCGAACGGGTTGGTAACGACGTTTCCGACGAAACTGATCGACAGGGCGCGAGCCGTGGTCATCCTCGATACCGGTCCCTGCGACACCCTGCGGATGCCTGCCCTCCGGCGATCGACCGGCCCCTTTCCGTGCGTGCGAGCGCCACCCTCTTGCGAGATCGCGTGTCATAAAGCAAGGGGCTGGGCCATCCAGCGGCCAGCCAGCCCGGCCGGGGAGGAGGCCGGCCGAGGAGGAGCTGCGCGATGAACGGATCCGGTTCGGACGACGCTGCCGCGACGACGCGGACCTGGACCGAGGCCCATCAAGCCGCCTTCGCGCGAGCGACCGGCGACGTCAATCCGATGCACATGGACGCGCGGATGGCTCGGCGGACGCTGGCCGGCGAGCGCGCCGTCCACGGCGTCCACGCCGCCCTCTGGGCCCTCGATGTCTGCGCCGACGCCCATCCCCTCGACCGGCTCGCGACGCTGCAGATGCGGTTCGAGCGGTTCGTGCTGGTCGGGGACAGCACCGCGCTGACGATCCATGAGGCCGACGCGCGGCACCTGCGCCTGTACCTGGCGGTGGACGGCGTCCGCACCCTGACGATCCAGGCGACCTTCGCGGCGGACCGAGCCCCGGCCCAACCGGTCGAGGGAGCGCCCTTCGTGATCCCCGCAGAGCCAATCGCCCGCGATCCGGCGGCCCTTACGGGCCTCGCCGGGGCCTTCGCGCTGCCGGACCCGGCGGCGATCGCCGCGCTGGCGCCGCGCCTCGCCCGCGCCCTCGGTCCCGGCCGGGTCGCCGCCCTGGGGGGCCTCTCGACGCTCATCGGCATGTTCGTGCCCGGCCTCCACTCGATCCTCTCGAAGATCGACGTAACCGTCACCGACGGGGGCACCGGTTCGAGCCTCGGCTACGCGGTGAGGCGGTTCCAGCCGATGCTGCAATCGGTGACGCTGGACGCCGTCGGCCCCGGCCTCGTCGCCCGGGTCGAGGGCTTCGTCCGCCCGCGACCGGTGGAGCAGGAGAGCCTGCAGGATCTCGCGGCGCTAGTGGAGCCAGGCGCCTTCGCCGCGGTGTCCGCGCTGATCGTCGGCGGGTCGCGGGGCCTCGGCGCCGCGACCGCCAAGCTGATCGCAGCCGGGGGCGGGGCGGTCTGCATCACCTACGCGTCCGGCGCCGAGGAAGCGGAGACGATCGCCCGGGAGATCCGCGACGCAGGCGGGGGCTGCCAGGTCCTCCGCTACGACGCCGCCGAGCCGGCCGCCGCGCAACTAGCGGCGCTGGCGATGCGCCCGTCGCAGCTCTACCATTTCGCGACGCCCCGCATCTTCCGCCAGAAGCGCGCGCCCTTCGAGCCGGCCTGCCTGGACGAGATGATGCGCGTCTACAACACCGCCTTCTACGAGCTGAGCCAGTTCTGCCTGGGGCGCGGCGACGCCGTGGCAGCCTTCTACCCGTCGACCAGCGCCATCGACGAGGCACCCCGCGACACTGTGGAATACGTCATGGCCAAGATTGCCGGCGAGACGCTGGCCGCGACCCTAGCGCGCACGCTCCCGAACCTGCGGACCGTGATCGAGCGGCTGCCCCGGGTGAAGACCGATCAGACGGCCACGATCTTCCCCGTGCCGGCCGCCACGCCGAGCGCGCTGATGCTGCCGATCATCCGGCGGATGTCGGCGGCCGCCTAAGCTCGACTTTGGCCATTTGCGGCGCGTCGATTGGGCGGAGGTGACGAAGCGGGCGTGATGGATAGGCTGTTGGCGTCCCTGCCAAGAGACACCGCCATGCTGCCCCTGCCTGCCCGCTTCGCCGGACTTATCCTGGCGTTCGCACCGCTGTTCGTCCACCGCTCGTGGCGACACGCTCAGATCCTGCTGGTCGGCGCGATCCTCACGCCGGGGCAGCGCACGGTGACAAGCGTCCTGCGCATCATGGGCCGCGCGCAGGAGCGGCGGTTTGTGAACGTCCACCGCATCCTCAACCGCGCTGCGTGGAGCCCGCGCATCGGCAGCCGCATCCTGCTCTGTCTCCTCGTCGACACGTTCGCGCAACGCGGCCCCGTGGTCCTGGGACTGGACGACACGAT
Organism: Methylobacterium sp. P1-11; assembly: GCF_008329595.1. Taxonomy (NCBI): domain Bacteria; kingdom Pseudomonadati; phylum Pseudomonadota; class Alphaproteobacteria; order Hyphomicrobiales; family Methylobacteriaceae; genus Methylobacterium; species Methylobacterium sp. P1-11. The sequence continues at coordinate 5,598 of NZ_NPKS01000056.1, read as the reverse complement.
CGAGCGCCGCCGCGGCAAGCGGATCGCCGCCAAGGGTATCTACCGTGATCCGGTTCGCTCCTCCGACAGCCACTTCGTCAAGGCGAGCGGCCTGCGCTGGATGAGCCTGATGTTGCTCGCCCCGATCCCCTGGGCGGGGCGCGTCTGGGCGCTGCCGTTTCTGACCGCGCTGGTGCCGTCCGAGCGCGCCTGTCGCGAACGCGGCCGTCGGCACAAGCCGTTGCTCGACGTCGGGCGTCAACTCGCCCTCCAGGCGCGGCGCTGGCTGCGCGCACGCGACCTCGTGGTGGTGGGCGACAGCGGCTTCTCGGCCTTGCTGTTCCTCGACGCGATGCGCCGCGCCCGCATCACGGCGATCACCCGCCTTCGGCTGGATGCTGCTCTCTACGAGCCGGCCCCGCCACGGCCGCCGGGCACGATCGGACGCCCGCGGACCAAGGGCGCTCGACTGCCGACGCTCGCCGCGATCCTCGCGGCCAAGGACACGCGCTGGCACGCGGTCGTGGTGCCCGGCTGGTACGGGGCGGGCGAGCGCACCCTTGAGATCGCCTCCGGGACCGCCGTGTGGCGGCACGGCGGTCTGCCGGTCGTGCCGATCCGATGGGTGCTGGTGCGCGATCCCGAGAGCCGCTTTGCACCGCAGGCCCTGCTCTGCACCGAACCGATGCGCGAGCCCGCGCAGATCGTAGGGTGGTTCGTGCGGCGCTGGACCATCGAGGTCACCTTCCAGGAAGCGCGCGCCCATCTTGGGGTCGAGACGCAGCGGCAGTGGTCCGACACGGCGATCGCCCGCACCACGCCCTGCCTGCTCGCCCTGTTCTCGATCGTCACACTGCTGGCCGCACGCCTCTCGGCTCGCCAACGGCGACGCGTCGCGGCCGCCGCGTGGTACCCCAAACCGCGCCCGACCTTCGCCGATGCACTGGCCGCCGTGCGCTGTGCGATCTGGCGCGAGCGGACTTTGGCAACATCACCGCGCCGACGCGCCCGAACAAAACCCCGCTTCCGTTTGCCAGCGCCCTGGGCCTATGCGCTCTGCCACGCCGCATGAATGGCCAAAGTCGAGCTAAGAGCGCCTAACAGAACCGTCTGATCTGGTTGAGTGTGATGAGGCTGGCAGCGAGGCTGGTGAAGGCTTCGTAGATGTCTGCACGTCGCTCGTAGCGCACGGGCAGCCGACGGAAGCGATTGAACCAAGCGTGCGTGCGCTCCACCACCCACCGATGCCGGCCCAGCCTCTCGCTTCTCTCGATGCCGCGGCGTGCGATGCGCGGTACAATCCCACGCGCCCGGCACTCGTGTCGGCGCGGTTCAGCGTCGTAGGCTTTGTCGGCGTGCAGTTTGTCCGGGCGGTGTCGCGGCCGCCCTCGCCGACCGTTGCGCACGGGTGGGATGGCATCGAGGGTCGGTGCCATCATCACGCTGTCGTGCCGGTTGGCCCCACTCAGGCAGACGCCGAGCGGCGTACCGCGCGCGTCGGTGACGAGGTGGCGCTTCGTGCCCGCCTTGCCCCGGTCCGTCGGGTTCGGGCCGGTGGCAGAGCCCCTTTTTTGGCCGGGACAGAGGCGCTGTCCAAGCTCGCTCGGCTCCAGTCGATCTCGCCCGCCCCGTGCAGGCGCTCCAAGAGCACCTGATGCAGGCGGGCCCATACGCCAGCCGCCTGCCAGTCGCGCAGGCGCCGCCAGCAACTCATCCCGCAGCCGCAGCCCATCTCCGCTGGCAACATCTCCCACGGAACGCCTGAGCGCAGCACGAACAGAATGCCGGTCAACGCAGCTCGGTTCTCGATCGGCCGTCGGCCACCTTTTGGACGTGGGCGGGGCGGCGGCAGAAGCGGCGCAATCTCGGTCCAGAGATCATCGGGCAGAAGCGGACGAGCCATCACGACCAACGCCCGCCCGCCCGATCCGTGCCCGTTCTGTTAGGCGCACTAATACTACAGTTGCGTATTGAGATTTGATGTGGTCCGTTGGGCGTCTGCGAGGGCGGAGGCTTGGCGATGTCGGTGGCGTCCTGGTCTGGTTCGCTGTTGGCGTGGGAGCGGGAGCTCACAGCGCTGAAGGATCGCGTTGGGCTGTGCGTGCGGCGGCGCGAGTTGCGCATGTCGATCGGGCACTATCTCGACGGGCTCCTCTCCGGCGTCGAGCGCAAGACCGGCTGGCTTCTGGCCGAGCGCGCGGGTGAGGCGCGGCCGCATCGGTTGCAGGCTGTGCTGGGACGGGGGCGGTGGGATGCGGACGCGGCACGCGATCTCGTGCGCACCTACGCAGCCGAGGCTCTGGCCGACCCCGATGCGGTGCTCGTGGTCGACGAGACCGGCTTTCCGAAGAAGGGTGCGCACTCCGTCGGCGTGGCGCGGCAGTACTCCGGCACGGCGGGGCGCATCGACAACTGTCAGGTCGGTGTGTTCCTCGCCTATGCCAGTCGCTACGGCCAGGCGCTGATCGACAGGCGGCTGTTCCTACCCGAGGCCTGGGCCGCCGATCAGGCCCGGCGCGCCAAGGCTGGTGTCCCTGAGGCGGTCGAGTTTGCCACCAAGCCGACGATCGCGCGCGCGTTGATCGCCGCCGCGCTCGATGCTGGGCTACCCTGCGCCTTCGTGCTGGCAGACGCGCTGTATGGATCGGACAAGCGGCTGCGGATGATGCTGGAGGCACGCGCGCAGCCCTACGTCCTGGCGGTGCGCAGCAACGAGCGCCTGATGACGGTCACGGATGGCTTCGCGACCCGCGACGCGTCCGGCATCGCCGACGCGCTGCCGGCTTCCGCCTGGCATCGGTACCCGGCCGGAGAGGGTGCGAAGGGGCCGCGGCTCTACGACTGGGCGCGGGTGCGTCTGCTGCGCCTGCAGACGCCGCCCTGGGACCACTGGCTGTTGATCCGGCGCAGCCTGCGCGAACCTTCTGAGCGCGCCTACTACGTCGTGTTCGCGCCCATGGAGACTACGCTGTCCGAACTGGCCGGGGTGGCTGGGCTGCGCTGGACGATCGAGACCTGCTTTGGCACCGCCAAGGGCGAACTCGGCCTCGACCACTGCGAGGCGCGTTCCTGGGACGGGTGGCACCGCCACATGACGCTGTGCATGGCCGCGCTCGCCTTCCTCGCGCGGTTGCGCGCTGAGTTGGTGCGCATCGCGGCTGGCAAACCGAACGAAAGGAGTCCGGACGTCGCCGTCGAGGCCGCCTGAAGCGACGGACGCCCCGGAAGCCGTCTGAGCCCCTGCTGCCGCTCTCTGTCCCAGAAATCAGGCACCTGCTCACCCGTCTCGTTCTTGCCTTTGCCCGTGTACGCGCGGTGCTGCTTGCATGGTCGCTCTGGCGACGACGACATCAGACCGCCGCACGGGCAGCCCACCTTCGATCTCACGAGAAAACGCAACTGTAGTACTAATCCGGAGGCGTGCCGGGCACGGGGCTGTCAGACGGCCCGTGGCAGGGCCGGGCGCCGCGTCCTCACGCGCGCGACCGGACGCGGGCGGACGCGGCGGAGTGGCCCGCAGCCGCGCGCCTCCGGCGATCGTAGCGCTGCCCGGCGCCGGTCTTACTCGGCGGCGGCGTCGTGCCGGATCTCCGCGTCCGGATCGGTCTCGGCCTCGGCCTCGCCGTTCTCGGCCTCGTCGGGCACGACGGCGGTGAAGAAGTCGCCGTTCCGGATCGCCTCGCCGCCGGTCACCAGCATGCTGAGGTAGGTGTTGAGGGTGTTCGGCGCGACGTCCGGGAGACGCTCCGCGATCTCAGCATGCGACAGGCCCTGCGGGCCGGCCGAGCCGAGCAGCGCCTTCAGCCGCCCCTTGGCCGAGTTCGCCCGGGGGCCGCGGGCGCCCCGACGTCCGCCGGAGGCGGGCGCGGCCCGTTCGGTCGCGAAGGCCCGCAGCCCCTCGGGCCCGTGAAGATCGGACGCCTCCAGCGGGCTCCCCTCGACGATCGAGGTCAGCGCGGCCTCCGCCGCCCGGAGCTTCGTCAACTCGGCGGCGATCCGGTCGTAGTCGCTCTGCAGTGCGGCCCTGCGCGCCCGAACGTCCACCAGGGCCTTCGTCAAGGTGTTGTCCTCAGCCACCGGACGGCCTCATCCCATGATTTCGCTTGCTGACGGCATACGTCATAGGTGCCTCCCGGCGTCAACAGCCCCGTGGAGCCGCGCCGACCGAGCCCGGCCACGGGCACCCGATCCACCGCGCGAGTTGTGAGGACCGTGCCCGATGGCTTAGAGACATTTCTGAAACGCGGCTGCCGGCTCAGGGGCGTCGGCGCGATCGCCGAGTATCGGCGGATCCCGATTTCGGCGCGCCGATACCGTAATCGTCATCTTTGGAAGGCGAGCTTTCTTCCGCGGGTTCGATGTGCGGCCGTCCGATCCGGGACGCCAGCCGCGCCGCACCCAGGGGCGTCCATAGATCCCGCAGAGCGAATTATGTCTTTGAATATCTTCGACAAAGGGGAGAATAATGTCATCGACATTGATTCGCGGGATCAGCACAGCCAAGCAGGAAAAATCTACATCAACGGCGACAACAACTACATCCGTATAGGCAGGGGCTGCGTATCCGACAAGGACATGCACATCGTCATCGAGTCGAACTGCCGGTTCGATGTCGGCGAGGATGTGCGGCTGTCGATGGCCAACATCTATATCGGCCCCGGCTCGGTGCTGCGCATCGGCGACAGGACCGGCTTCACCGGTCTCGTCCATCTCAATCCCGTCGAGGGAAAGGCGATCGAGATCGGCACGAACTGCTCGATCGCGTCGGGCGTCTGGATGACGACGAGCGACTTCCACTCCATCGTGACCCGAGACACCGGCGCGCGGCTGAACCCGGCCAAGCCCGTCCGGGTCGGCAACCATGTCTGGATCGCCAATCAGACCACGCTCCTCAAGGGCTCGGTCATCGGCGACAACGCGATCGTCGGCGCACACTCGGTCGTCACCGGGACGGTGCCGCCCCATTGCGTGGCCGCCGGCAACCCCGCACGGATCGTGCGGGAGAACGTGACGTGGCGGTCCGACCTGATCTGATCGCACCGGCGGGACGCGCGGAAAGTGGGCAGGGGCGCCGTTGTTTACCCCGCGCCCGCGTTCCGTTAGGGCGGTGGGCGGTCGGCGCGGCGCCTTGCCCGGCGCGCCGACAGGCCTTCGATCCAGCCCGCGCGAACACATGCTCACCCGAGCTTCAGGTCTCGAACCCAGCACCGCATCCGGCGCGGTCTTCGACCGCAATCGGCAGCCGTCGCGCGACAGAGCGGGCGCCCCACGTTGAAGCAGATCCGCGGCCTTTACCATCGCTGGGCGCGCTCCCGCCCGGTCCGCGCGAGCGGCAACCCGCTGATCCGGCTGGCGGCCCGCCGCGGCCTGCCGGCGGCGAACGATCTCGTCACCGCGGACGCGCAGATCGCCGCCTTAGCCCCACACTTCGACGCTGCGTTCTACGCGAGCTGGTACGGGATCACGGCCGACCCGGTGCGCGACTACCTCGTCCACGGCTGGCGCGCGGGTCGCGACCCGCGCCCCGACTTCGACTCCGCCGCCTACCTCGCCCACCGCCCCGACCTCGCCCGCGCCGGCATCAACCCGTTCCTGCACGCCCTCGCGCGCCGCCGCGCC